>NZ_MDCO01000001.1:348832-690165 GCF_001746205.1 Brachyspira hampsonii | reverse complement strand
TAAATCATCTATATCAGCTGACACTTTATCATTATCATAATCTTCAGGAAGATCCAAATTATCTATATCAGCAGATACTTTATCATTATCTTCAGGAAGATCCAAATCATCTATATCAGCTGACACTTTATCATTATCAGAGTCTTCAGGAAGATCCAAATTATCTATATCAGCGGATACTTTATCATCATCTAAATCTTCAGGCAGTTTTAAATCATCTATATCAGCAGATACTTTATCATCATCAGAGTCTTCAGGAAGATCTAAACTATCTAAATCATCAATAGAAGGTAAACCATTATCCTCTGACGGCATGGAACTAGCCATATGTTCGTCTGTAAAAACTGACTTAAAACTGTCATAGTCGCTTTTTGATATTTCTTTTGGTAATGCTTTATTTCCTATTAAAAAAGCAATACTTCCTAATCTTTCTAAATCTTCTATTTTAGGCATATTCAATCATCTAATATAAATTTTTTAGTTAACATATTATATTATAATTAAGCTATAAAAATATGTCAACTAAATTATCGGATAATACTAAAATTACAATAGCATATTATTTAGAAGAAATTTCTATTTGTTTATTAAGTTTAGCTATTTTTTCATTGTTTCTTCTTGCTTCTTCAGGATTTATAACCATTTGACTAGATAATTTATTTATTTCATCTTTTAATATAGCAGCATCTATATCTTTTGGATATAAAGCAGTTTCTACTAATATTCCTATAACATTGTTTGTAACTTCAGCTATACCATCTTCTACATACATATTTATAAGTTTATTATCTTCGTTATATATTTTGAGTTCGCCGTAACCTATTCTTACTATATACGGGCAATGATCCAAATGTATTGAAACATATCCATCATGCGAAGGTATCTCTACATGATCTATTTTTATGGATCTCAGTATAGGTCCAATTCTAGTAATTACAGAGCAAGTTAAAGCCTTTTTATTTTTTTTTGCTGCAGTAGCCATATAAAATCCTCAAAATTAAATTATATTTTTATATTTTAAAACAAAAATTATAAATATCAATGAAATTATAAATAAAATTAATAGTATTAGTGAAATAAAGAATAAAAATCTTACAACTATTTTTAAAGAATTTATTTCTGAATATATATATTGAAATTCTTTTCTAGTTTTAGATTCTACTTTTTCTATTATTTCCTTTTCTTTTTCATCTAATTTATTATATAGTTTTTTTGTTCTATTTTCCATAGTTGTTGTTTTTACCAAATCTCCAACCATATTAGCAGAAGATAAAACAGTTAATATAACATTAAGCCAACTCATATATTATTTACCTTTGGACATTATACTGTATAGATATTCATCTGGTTTTACTATTTGTCCTTTTTTATTCACAAAAGGGTGAAGCGTATAACCTGTACTATATAATATTTTTTCGTTTTCTTTGCTTCTTATTTCATATTTTAGTTTTAATGATACATTTTTTAGTTTTTCAACACTAGTATAAACTACTATAACTTCATCATATCTTATAGAAACTTTATAATCTACAAAAGCCTCTTTTACAGGAAGCATTATATCGTATTTTTCTTCCATATCTTTATAGGAAATGCCTAACTCCCTTAAAAGCTCCGTCCTTCCTATCTCAAAATATCTTAAATAATTTGAATGATAAACTACCCCCATTTGATCAGTATCAGCATATATTACTCTTATTTCAGTTTTATTAACATGAGCCATAGGTAACTCCTAATAAATATTTATTCTTTAAATTATAACATATAAATAAAAAAAATATTTATTTTTTTTATATTTTTTATATATACAAATCACAATATTATGCTTGTATATTATACTTTCTTCCAAACTAATTTTATTTATGATTTCAGGTACTAGATCTTGAAGCACTCTATATAAAGATGTATGTTAGTATACTAAAATAATAAATCTTACAATATATTAAACATTATATTTATAATTAAAAAAATAATTTCATACTTAATATATCAATAAGTTTTGAAACAAATCTATTAAATTGTTTAAGTATTAAAATAAATGTTATTTTTTATATTGATATTATATTAATTTTGTATATACTTTATCATTATGAAAAATGGAAAAGTAATATTTCCGGGTACTTTTGACCCTTTTACATTGGGACATCTCGATGTTCTCTATAGGCTTGCTGATATATTTAATAAAGTTTATATATCTGTAGCACTTAATTTGGAAAAATCTCCTACTTTTACGATAGAAGAAAGAAAAAATATGATAAAAAAGGTAATAGGGGATAATGATGCTATAGAAATTGTATCTATATCTGGGCTTGTTACGGAATATATGAAGCAAAATGATATAAAGGTATTAGCAAGAGGGATAAGAGATAGTGAAGATTTATACTATGAATTAAGAATGTCCAGAATGAATAAATTATTATATCCAGAAATGGATACTATATTTTTGCATACATCAGAACATTATGCTTATGTAAGTTCTTCTTTAATAAAGGAAATACTTAAATTTAACGGACCTATAGACGGATTAGTGCCGGAAATACTAGTTGAAGATATAAGATCCAAATTCATAAAAAAATAATAATAAAAAGATTAGAATATGAAGAATTTTTACCTAGAAAATTACGGATGCCAGATGAATAAGGCGGATTCAAATAGTTTAATAAATTCACTTATGCAGGAAGGATTTATACAGACAGAAAATTATGAAAATGCTGATAATATCATAATAAATACATGCAGTGTTAGAGCACATGCTGAAGAGAGAGTATTTTCAAGAGTAAAACTCTTTAATGCAAATAGGAAAAAGAATAAAAAAGACACAAAAATAATCATTATGGGCTGTATGGCTCAGACTTCAAAAGATCATCTTGAAAATCTTGGAGCTGATAAGATATTTGATGTATACAATGAAGTTAATATTGTAGACTATTTGAAAGATGAAGAGGTTTTTGTTAAGAAGTTTAATGATAATTATATATTTAATAAATCCTATGTAGATGAAGATAAGCCTCATAAAGCATTTATACCTATATCGCATGGCTGTAATAATTGGTGTACTTACTGTATAGTGCCTCATACACGCGGTAATATGGTAAGCAGAAAGTCAGGCGAAATAGCAGAAGAATTAAAAAGATTAATAGATGAAGGGGCTAAAGAGATTACTCTTTTAGGTCAGAATGTTAATTCTTATGGGCTTGATATTGACAATGAGATTAATTTTACAGATTTATTATACAAATTAGACAAAGTTATTGATGAAAAGGCTAAAGACAAGGTTTGGATAAGGTTTTTAACTTCTCACCCAAAAGATTTTGATAAAGATTTAGCCGATGCTATATGGAATCTAAATAGTTTATGCAAACATATACATCTTCCTTTTCAAAGCGGTTCAGACAGAATATTAAATCTTATGAACAGAAAATATACAAAAGAAGAATATATAAAAAAAGTATCATATTTAAGAGATTATGCTGAAGATTTTCCTGTATCTACTGATGTAATAGTAGGTTATGCTGATGAAACAGAAGATGAGTATAATGAAACATTAGAATTACTTGAAAGTATTGGTTTTGAAGAAGCATATCTTTATAAATATTCAGAGCGGGAAGGTACTATAGCGCATAGAAAAAAAATACAGTATGATAAAGCAGCAGGTGCCAGAAGGCTTACTAATCTCGTAAATTATCAAAGAGAATTAGCTCAGAAACTATTAGCTAATCAGGTTGGTAAAAAAACATCTGTGATGATAGATGATATAGCCAAAGATAATATGCATTATTTATGCAGAAGCAAAGAAAATAGGATAATACTTGTAAAAAAAGATAAAGAACTTAATATGGGCGATATTTTTAATGCTGAAGTTACAGAGATAAAAAGCCATACATTGATAGGGAAGTTTATTTAATAAGATAGGTTAATATTTATGACTTATTTAGAGTATAATTTCAGTGATAATACTAATAGGGCAGAGGCAAGAAAAACATTAGAAAATTTGATTTTTTCTATGTCTGAGAATCATTATAATAAAAATAATTTAATCATAGAGAGAGAAGAAAATAAAAAACCTTATTTCAAAAATGAAAATAGTATATATTTTAATGGAACGCATACTTCGCAGTTATTTGCTGCTGTTATGAGCGATGAGTATAATGTCGGAATAGATGCCGAAAATATAAGGGATAGGGATTATTTTGCTATTGCAGAAGAATATTTTTATAAAAGTGAAGTTGAATATCTTAAAAATACTCATAAATTAGAAATAGATTTTTTTACTATATGGACAATTAAAGAAGCGTACATAAAAATGCTTGGAAAAACTATTTTTGATATAAAAAATTCTATAGAGGTTGATTTGCTTGAGAGAGAAGTGAGAAATGCTGATAATTTGTTTTTTGCTTCTTTTATACTTGATGACTTATATATAATAAGTGTATGTTTCGATACAAAAAATGATGTTTATTTGAATATTCAGGATTTTAATTTAAATATGCTATTTACTTATCCTACATTGCCGAATATTAATATAAATATGTAATTTTGAATTTTATGACTATTGACTTTTTTTATTCTAAATTATACACTTATATTACTTAGTGATGTTGTTTATTAAAACTAAGGAGTATATTTATGCTTAATAGAATATTTTTATCAGCAATATTGTTTGCTTTTTCATTATGCAATATTTTATTATCACAGGATATATCTTTTAAAGTTACAGGTATATCCGGCATAGCCTTCATAGAAAAACCAGATATAAATAAATCATTGAGAGCTTTCAGAGGAAGTGAAGTACATAGTGAATATAGATTAAGAACATCAGCTGATACTCAAGTTGATCTCACTTTAAGCAGAAGGGGAGACAAAATAGGTTCTATTGTAGTTCCTCAGAATAGTATAATTCTCGTTAATAAACCTATTTCAAAAGAAGATAATAGAGTTTCTTTGTCTTTATTAGAGGGCTATATTAAAGTTAATATAAATAAAAATGCGGGAGCCTTAGTTGAAGTACATACAGCAACTACTACTTCTGTGGTGAGGGGGACGAGTTTCGAGGTTGCTTTTGCAGAAGATGGTTCTACTATAGTTGTTCTTGATGAAGGTCTTGTTGATGTTGTTACTGACAATGATAAAGAAGTTCTCAATCCTAAGAAGGCGTATGTAAATACAATAGATGATAAATCTGAAATTATAAATCAAAGTTCTGACAGCGATCCTATAGTATTTTTGAATAGGGGAGAGGAGGCATCAAGAGAAGATTATATGTATACTATAGAAAACTTGATGTCTGCTATGGAAGATATACCTTATAAAAATAATAATAATAACGATAATTTTTCTTCATTAGTGAATGTAGAAGAAGGTGAAAATAAAATTAATGATATTGAAATGAAGCATTATAGAATGATAGCTGCAAATGAGGGATATTATAATACTATAATAAAATTAATAAATTTATATCCGGATAAAAAAAATGAGATGGTGCAATATGCTAGAAAATCATTAGCATTGTATGCAGCGAATCAAAGAGCCATTAGTAAAATGAGTTCTACTATAATAAGAACAAGAGAAAAATTTGATAGAATAAAAAAGAAATTTAATGACAGAATGATGAGTACTGCTGCGGCTAAATAATTTATAAATCAAATATGTTTTTTATATCTGAGTTTTTTCTTAATTTTGATATATAGAAATTTCTTTCATATTCAGCAAGCAGGATTTTAGCCCTCCTTATAAATTCATTTTCATCATAAACAATCAGATCTATATAAATATTGTATACTCCCATAGCTCCGCCAAGTACAATTCCTATATCAGCTTCTTTATCTCCGCTTGCAAGAACTTCTTTTTCCAATCTTTCCTGTATTTCATACCTCTCATTTAATATTTCTTTTCTTGATTCATCATCATTTATGTAATTATATGTATAATATAAAAATATTGCTCTAGCTCCGCATTTAGATATTTCTATTATATCATCTGTATTTTCATTGTAATAATCATTTACTGTTTCATAATATGATGTAGTTCCTGCTATTATATCATATCTTAATGCATTGGATTGTCTAGGTTCTGAAGTGTATGCTAAATATTGATTTATTGGATTAGTGATAATTTTTTTTCTATGGAAGGATAATGTTTTTTTTATGTATTTTTCTAATTCTACAAGAGGAATCATATTATTTAATTTTCTATTACTTATATCGGCATATCTTATATATACCCTTGACAAACCTTCTCCTATAGAATTTTCCATAATGAGGAAAAATATATTATATGCTTCTTCTTTATCAAAATCATTTAAATCTTTATTATAGAACACTAAATCAAATTTATCATTTTCATCATCGAATTCTATTTTAACAAAAACATCCTGAGTTTCTATTCTTTTATTATGTATTTCAATAGTAAAGTTTACGCCATTAGAACTAGGTATAAAAGGCATAAAAGTCCATTTTTCTTTTAACTTTTCCGGCATATCAGATATTATTCTTGGAGTTAGATAAAACAGATAATTTTTGCCGTCTATATTAAAAGTAAAATTATAATTCCTGCCTATATTAAAAGCTAAATTATCAGATATTATCTTTGCAGCATTGGATAGAAAATGAACTATATCTTTGTTTTTATTTTTGATTATATTATCAATTTCTGCTTCATTATCTTCAAACCATTTCCAAAATGATTTTACCCTTTGAGCAAAACTTAATCCATTATCCTCATCTTCAAAGCATAAAGAATATAAATTTTTTATGTTCTTTGATATATCTTCAAAATTTTCTATATTTTTTTTGTTATAATTTTCAAATAATTCTATAGCCTTGCTGAAATATTGCTTAGCAGTATTTTTCTCATTTTTATGATAATAAGCATATCCTGTTCTGTAATACCATACAGGATCAAATAATCCTTCCTCTCTTATATACATAAGATTATCCAATGCTTCATCATAATTCTGCACATTGTTTAAAGCTCTGGCAAACAGCAGAATTATTTCATAATCTCTTTTATCTTCTTCTATAGAATAAATAATTTCTATGATTTTCTGGTGCTTGTCCTGATTATGCAGTTCTTTAATTTTTTCTAAAATTTTTTTATTCATTGAACTATATATTACAATATTTTTATAAAAAAATCTATTTATTTAAAACATTAATTTATTTTTTAGCCATGATAGTTTTTTATTTTTATGCTTGACAAAAATAATTTAATATAGTAATATAGAGTACTCATAGTATTGTATAAAATAAAAATATATATAAATTGGAGATAAGCAATAATGTATGCAATCGTAGAAGTAAAAGGTAAGCAATACAAGGTGGAAAAAGGTCAGGATATTTTAGTAGAATATCTAGGCGATGATGCTAAAGAAGCTCCTGAAATTAAAACTCTTCTTCTTAAAAAAGATGATGAAAGTGTTTTAGTAGGAACACCTTATGTTGACGGCGTTAAAGTAAGTTCTAAAATAGTAGAAATGATGAAAGGCGATAAAGTAGTTATTGGTAAACATAAAAGAAGAAAAGACTATAGAAGAAAAACAGGTCATAGACATAAATATCATAAAATAACTATTGAAGATATAGCTGTTTAATGGCTTCATCTGTTAATGTAGTATACAATATAGAATCTATTATACAAAGCATAACAGTTGAAGGGCATGCCGGTATTAAAAAATCTGGTGAAGGTTATGAAGTTTGTATAGCTTTGAGTACATTAACACAGGCTATGTATAAGGCTTTATTATCTATAGTGGGAAATAAGTTTTTAAAGTACAAAATAAATAATGGATTTTTGAGTTTAGAACTTGTTAATTTTGATAAACTTGAGAATAATAAAAAAATAGAGTATAAAATAGTTAGTAATGGATATTTGATAGGTATAAAATCTTTAATTAAAGAGTATCCTGATTTTATAAAATATAAAGAGGAGTATAAAAATGGCACATAAAAAAGGCGGCGGAAGTTCTAAAAACGGACGCGATAGTCAATCTAAACGTTTAGGTGTTAAAGTTTACGGCGGTCAGAAAGTTATATCAGGCAATATTATAGTTAGACAACGCGGTACTCAATTCCATGCTGGAAGAAATGTTGATATAGGTCGCGATCACACTATATTTGCTACTGCTTCTGGTTATGTTAAGTTCCATACTAATAAATTCGGAAAGAAAACTATTTCAGTTGTAGCTGAATAATAAATTAATTGTTTAAAATATTGTATCTCAGCTGATAATTAATAATTAGCTGAGATATTTTATTTTTTTACTTCTTTATTTTACATAATAAAAAATTATTAAGTTATTGTGAATCTCATCATATACACATAATTCTGATATTTAAATGTTTTAAATTTTTATTGCAGTTTCCAAAAATTAATGTTTATATCCTATATATAGTGATACTTTATAAAGAATCAGAGTAATCTCAGAAAGATAAAATCAATCAAATAAATAAGCCAAATAATTATCTTTATTTATATATTCTTTTATATCACTTGACTTAATGAATATTTTTTCATAGCCATAAGGAGACATTACTATAATACCAATATCTGTTATAAGAAATAATAAATCATCATTATAAAAATTATCAGGTGCATTATATTTTTTTAATATTTCATAAGAATTATTTACTAAATCTTTAAAATAAGAACTTATTAATTGCTGATTATTCAAATTATAAATAAGAGAAATATTATTAATTATGAGTTTTTTATTTTCTTTCATTTGAGTAATTCTTTTATATATACAAATACTTTTTTCATCTAAGTATAATATATTAAAAGCATATAAATCTTTAATTTTTACAAAATATTGTTTTAGCTCATAAGTAGAGAATTGTTTGAGAAATGAACTAACTTCATCTGAAAGCTCTTTTTCTTTTTTATATTTAAAATCTTCTGAAAAACTATTTTCTCCGTTAACATAAAAATTTATTTTTTCTTTATAGTCTATGAATGCATAATAAAAATCAAATAAATGATTAAGAATTGTTACAGTTAATCCTCTATCATTAGTTTTTAAATATTTAAATCCGCATATATGGAATTTTTTTATATTTATTTTAGGTTTATCAATTATCTCAAAAATACCTTCTATTATTTTTTTACCATTAATGTACATATCATATTCAATTTTTGAAAGACTATTATTTTTTAAATTTATTTCTGCAATATTTTTTCTATTTAAAGTTATAAACTCTTCAGTATAATAATCAAAAACTTCAATTTTTTTACTGTTGCCTGCGATCTCATAAATACCAAATAAATCTGCATTATTTATAAATATTTTACCCATATACAAATAATGAATACCCTCATCAATATTTTCAAATCTATTGCAGTAAATATATACATTATTAATATTATCTTTAAGTATAAAAAAAGTTATATCTTTTACATAAAAATAAGGACGGTATTTATTTTTCATTAAAAGTTTAAAAATAATAACTAAAACAATAATAGAAATAATCAAAATAAAATATTCGTCATGTAAAATACTGTATAATAACTTTGCCATAATATTTATTTAACTCAAAAATTATTTTTTGTGGATTATATTATATACATAAATAAAAATCAATTATTGCCTATCAAAAAAACTAAATAAAGAATGACTTCTATTTAAATAATTTTTTAAATTAGCTGATGAAATAAATATTTTATCGGCATTTTTTTTATTTGTATTTTCTAAATCATAATCCTCATCATTAAGAATTAGATTTGTATATTCAGGCATCACTATAATACCTGTATCTGTTAAAAGAAATATTAAATTATCTATATTATCATAAAAATAGTCGCCAACTATATATTTAGATAATAACTCTTTACTATCAATAACTAAATCTTTTAAATATGAACTTATACTTTTCTCTCCGTTCAATTCAAATATAAAAGAATGATTTTTTACCATAGCTTCATCGCTTCTTTCATATGCCTTTACAGTTCTTTTGTATATGCATATTAATTCATCATCATAGTATAATATATCAAAGCATCTAAAGTCTTTAAGTTTCTTATAATATATAATACCAATTTTATCGGCATAATAGGCTTTGTTTTGATCATAATGATGGAATTTTTCTATAATAAGCTCTTTATTTTTTAATTCTTCTTCAATCTCTCTTCCTTTTTCTTCTTTGAATCTTTCATCAAAATTGTAAGCTCCGCTGATAGCCATATTTATTCTTTCTTTGCCTCTAATAAAAGGATAATTGAAATTAAATAAATAATTAGTAAGCATTTTTCTTACTTCATCCATACCAAGATAAGCTGAATATTTATCATCAGTAAAAGTAGTCTGTTCTACTGGAATATAAAACTCTTTTATTTCCATTTCAGGCTTTTTAATAACTTCAAAAACTCCTTCTACTCTTCCGCCTTCAATATCCATAGTATATTCAATTTCTGATGTTCTTTCATAATCGAATTCTCTTTTGAATTTTATCTTTAATAAAATTTCTCTATTGTTTTCTTTTGAACTCCAACCGCCAAATTTACGTACTTCTTTCCAGGACTTTTCATAAGGATCATCGTATTTAAATTGCTTTTCCTCTAGTCTTTCAAAATAAGCCATATCATAATCACGGTAAACATTAATTTGATTATTATTTAATTCATTAGTTTCACGAATCATTAATTTATTTTCGCTATTTATAAACATTTGACCTGTAAAAGAAGCAAAATATTCACGTGCGAAATTGTCAAATTTTGATTTAAGTACATACTTAATTTTACCGCGGTATTTTCTGTACCATTCATCATAATTATTATCTTTATATTTATAGCAATTAATATATATATTATTTACTTTATCTTTCAGCATGAAAAAACTTTTTTCATATACCAATATTTTATTTTTAGCATACCATTTTTTTGCTTTCTTCTCAATTAGAAAAAATACAGATAGAAAAATGGCAATTGCTCCAAACAAAATAGGCCAAAAATAATCACTAATAAGAAAAAGTCTTAATGGTTCCAATATTCCAAATGATATCATAAATACTCCTATTGTTGCTAGCAATAAACTCGCTTAATATGAGCTGACAACTAAAGTTGCCAGCTGCTCGTTTATTGATTTAAAAATTATTTTTTATTGTTATGCTTGACGCCACCGTATATAAGCTAGCGAGTAAACTCACTAGCTGGCTTTGGCTCGCTTGTTAATTATTATGCTCGCCTTTTATTATTGCTAATAAAAATTATTGGCTTATAGGCTCTGCCAATAATTTTTATATTTAGCTTTCTAATATTTTATTATGTTTGTATTTTATTGCTGCCAGCAATAAACTCGCTTAAAATATATATTAGAGTTGTTTTAAAAGTACTTGACAATATTATATATAAAATTTTGATAATTTATAAATTATGAAAATAAAGTTTTACATGTTGTATAACTTATTATTTTAGTATATAAATATGCAGTCCTTTTGCTTCTCGCCGCAGGCGTACTTCGTATGGGTCACCACCGAGTAGGTGCCTAGACGGCAAAAGAAGTGGGGGTGTGGCACGACTGTGTACTTCGTAGGGCTAGTCCCCACTATCATAAATAAAATTAGTTTTGTAACAAATATATTATTTTTTGTTGCTATATTTACCTTTTATTTTTCTTATAACCTTTTATATTTTGCAAATACTTCAAAAATATAAAAATTAATTATCTCCTATTAAAAAATTTAAATAAATAATGACTTTCATTCAGATAATTTTTTAAATGATCTGTAGGGATAAATATTCTTTCTGCAGTATTTTCTAAATTCATATCTCTATCATTAAGCTCCATATTTGGGTATTCAGGCATTACTATAATTCCTGTATCTGTTAAAAGAAATATTACATTATCTATATTATTATAAAAATTATCAGTAAGTTCATAATTAGATAATAATTCCTTACTATCAGCAACTAAATCTCTTAAATAAGAACTTATACTTCTTTCGCTTTCTAATTCAAATATAAGAGAATGATTTTTTAATATAATTTCTTTAGGTGCTTCTACTTCTACAGTTCTTTTGTATACGCATATTACTTCATCATCATAGTATAATATATCAAGGCATCTAAAATTACTAAGTTTATTATAATATGCAATACAAGTTTTATCATCAAGACAGAATTTATCTTCTAAAAGCCCATCTTTATGGTTCAATTTCTCTTCAAGCTCTTTTCCTTTTTCTTGTTTGAATTTTTCATCATAATTATAAGTTCCGCTGATAGCCTTATTTATTCTTTCTTTTCCTTTAATAAAAGGAAAATTGAAATTAAACAAATAATTAGTCATCATGTTATTCATATCAGACCAAGCTGTATCATAGGAATCTATCTGTTCAATTGGAAGAAAAAATTCTTTTATTTCTATTTCAGGCTTTCTAATAACTTCAAAAACTCCTTCTATTCTTTTATTTTCAATATCCATAGTATATTCAATTTTTGATGCTTTTTCATAATCTAATTCTTTTCTGAATGTTATTCTTGTCAATTTATCTCTTATCCCTTCTTTTGACTCAAATTTATCTCTCTTTCGTATAGCTGAATGATTTTGTTTGAAATATATTTCTTTAAAATATTTAACATCATAATCATGATAAACTATAATTTGATCTATGTATAACGGACTAGTTTCACGAATAATTAATTCATCGCTGTTATTTATAAATATTTGCCCTGAAAAAGAGTCAAAATATTCATGTGCCCACAAATCGAAATCTAATGAAGGAGATACATCTCTCAACTTACGGCAGGATGCCCCGTATGAATAATAATGTTCATCATATTTAATTTTATAGCAATTAATATATATATTATTTATTTTATCTTTCAGCATAAATAATTCTTTTTCATTTAACCATATTTTATTTTTAGAATACCATTTCTTTAGCGACGGTAGAATTTTACCAATATTAAGATATAATACCAGAGGCCCCAGAGATACAATAAAAACTAAAATACCTATGATAAGTTCAATATCCATAAATAACTCCTATTATTGTTATGCTCGCCCACACGAAGTGTGCCTACTCGGTTCGCCTATAATAAGCTAGTGAGTAAACTCACTAGCTGGCTTCGGCTCGCTTGTTAATTGTTATGCTCGCTTTTTATTATTGCCAGCGATAAACTTGCTTAATATAATCGTTTATCTTTGACACCCATAATTTTTAAAACTTATAACTTTAAAAATCATTTTTTTTGTTTTATTACAGTGATTATAATTGGTTCTTCTCCGCTAATATTATAAATAAGTTCGAGTGATGTATCAGTAAATTTAAATTCTGCATAATTGCCGTCTTCATCTGCAGTTTTATAATAATTATCTGACACTTTTAATAAGTTTTCATTTAGCATACCGCCTTCATAATTTTCTCCCCTTATCATAATTCTTATACCTTCAGAACCTACTGTTACAATCATTTTTCTTATTTTCTCTTCAGAATTATTAGGGTCTCCAACATAAGTGCCGTACCATTTAGGAGATATTACACCTGATTCTTTAGGATATGCAGATAAATCCATTACTAAAAAACTTGGAACTAATAAAGCGAATAAAAATTTTAAAATACGATTTTTCATATAACCTCCTTATTGCATCTAATTATAATTTTATTCATATTAAGATATTTTTCAATATTTTTTTCCTAATTTAGGCAAATTAATTGATTTAAGCTTTTGTGTTCCTTCATAAACAGACATTTCAAGTACTCCATTAGTAAATTTAAACTCCAAGTGAGCATCATTTGCAGATATAGTTTTATAATAATTATCTGATACTTTTGATAACTCATCATTTCCTATAGCTCCTTTTACAGCTCTGTCGCTTTCTAGTACAATATCCGCACACTTTTTTACAACTTCTATTGTAGATTCATCATTAGGATAATCAATTTCTAGTCCCTCATAACCTACGATTACATAAACCGATTTCATATATGTTTCATCTGGCGACATAAAATATTGCCCGTATAGCTCTTCAGGGATATTCGTGTTTTCTTCTGTTTTTTTAGAACATGAAACATTAATGAATAAAAAACTTGAAATTAATAAAAAGAATGAAAATTTTAAAATTCTACCTTTCATATCATATAACCTCCTATTGTATAGGATTATAAATACATTTTTTAATTATGTCAATAAAAATTTATTTCTGTATAAAAATATTCGATATTCTTTACTTGGATTAATGAAAAACTATATTTACTTTGATAAAATATAGTATTAAATCATACTAAATAATAATTATTCTTTACTATAATGATATTTGCAAGATGTTATTATTTTCTATATGATAAACTAATCTATACTCTAAATTAATTCTTTTTGAATATAAATCTTTTTTATCATATTTTAATTTTTCAAGCTCTTCAAGTTCTTCTATAACTTTTTCCATTAGTTTCCATATCTATATACTGCTGTTCTTTTATTATATCAATAATTTTTCTTAAACTTTCTTCAAGCATACTGTCTAATTCTTCTTTAACTGTCATAATTATTCCTTAACAATTACTTACTATAAATAATAATTAAAACAAAATCAAATTTTCATTTATATTATTTATAAATTAATTAAATAAATAAGCCAAATAATGATCTTTATTTATATAATCTTTTATATTCTTATAATCAATAAATATTTTTCCATATCCTTTTTCTTTCATTATTATAATAAATGAATCTGTTACTCCGAAAATTAAATTATCTATATTTGAATAAAAATCTTTAGGGGCATTATATTTTTTTAATAATGCTTCAGTATCATTTACCAAGTCTTTAAGATAAGGGCTTATTAATTTCTGACTTTCCAACTCAAATGTCATAAACATATTATCTATTTCAGAAAGCTTCAAATCTTCTAGCTTTGAAACTCTTTTATATAAAGATATTGTTTTATCATCATAGTATAATATATTAAAACTTTTAAACTCTTTAAGTTCATTATAATAATCAGCATAATTATCAATATAATTTAATATACTCTCATCCATTAATGATTTCCAATGTCTTTTTTTAGATTCTTTTACATACGATTCTACTATATCCTTATTTTCGTTTATTTTATCTTTTAAAAACTCATCTGAAAACTCTCTAACTCCATTAATAGAAGAATTTATTTTTTCTTTTCCATTTATAAAAAGATAATCAAAATTAAATACATTGCCAGAGAATATTCTCTCAGAACTGAATAAAATGCTTTCAACATTATACAAACCAAATATGTCTGCATTATGCAGTCTTATTATTTCTGCTTCATCTTCTCTTATAATTTCAAAAGTTCCTTCTATTTTTACAGGCTCTCTTAAAGTTTTTTTAATATTATCGCCAACATAGTCAGCAATACTGTCATAAGGCTTAAACTCAATAACATAGTCAATTTCTGATTTTGATGTACCATCTAATTTTGTTTTGAATTTTATTTCAGCAAAAGTTTCAGGCTCATATCTATAAGATCTATTACCCTCTGATGAGTGTTTAGTAGTTAAAATTGGATTATCTTTATCATAATAATTTTTAACTCCTATTCTTTCAGATGAAAAGTAAACATCATTCATAATAAAACCACTATCATTATTTATATATACCCTTCCTAGATATGGAAACACATTATCGCTAGTCAAGTATAAATTATTATAATTATCATTTGTTCTATATTCATAAACATAAACATATATATTGTTAATTTTATCTTTAAGCATGAAAAAATTATTTTTATAAAATCTTACAGGGTTTTTTTAGCCTTATTTTTAGGTATATTAATAATTATTATGACAGCAGCTACTAAAATAACTGCTGCTAACAAAATTATTATATCCTTATCCATAAATTTAGTTATTAAATTTTTCATAATAGCTCCTATTGTTGTTATGTTCGCCTACGCCTATAATAAGCTAGTGAGTAAACTCACTAGCTGGCTTCGGCTCACTTGTTAGTTGTTATGTTCGCCTCAGCTTAGTATAAGCTGCCAACTAAAGTTGTCAGTGCTTCGGCTCACTTATTAGTTGTTATGTTAGCCTTTTATTATTTCTAATAAAAATTATTGGCTTATAGGCTCTGCCATTCTTACGAATGTCAGATGCCAATAATTTTTATATTTAGCTTTCTAATATTTTATTATGTTTGCATTTTATTGCTGCAGCAATAAAATAACTTAATATAAGCTCGCAACTAAAGTTGTCAGCTCTTCGGCTTATTGTTTTAGTTGTTATGTTCGACGCCGCTAGCTTAACACTTTAAAATTAAATTAATCAAATAAATAATACAAATAATGATCTTTATTTATATACTCTTTTATATTTTTATAATCAATAAATATTTTTCCATATCCTTTTTCCTTCATTATTACAATAAATGAATCAGTTACTCCGAAAACTAAATTATCTATATTAGAATAAAAATCACTATCAGCATTATATTCTCTCAATAATTTTTCAGGTTCATTTACCAAGTCTTTAAGATAAGAGCTTATTAATATTTGACTGTCTAACTCAAATATAGCAAAGAGATTATTTATTTCGGCAAGATTAATACCCTCTAATTTTGAAAATCTTTTATATATACATATTATTTTATCATCATAGTATAATATATTAAAACTTTTAAACTCTTTAAGTTCATCATAAATATTATTATAATCACCTATATAAGATAAGATGCTGTCATCAAATAATGACTGCCAATCTTTTTTATAATATTCTTTTACATACGATCCAATTATACTATTATTTTCTTCTATTTTTTCTTTAACAAACTCATCTGAAAACTCTTCAGCTCCATTAATAAATGAATTGATTTTTTCTTTTCCATTTATAAAAAAATAATTAAAATTAAATACATTATAAACGAATCTTTCCTCAGCTTTCTTTAATGTTGATATTTCTGAATTATACAAACTTATTACTTCTGCTTCAGGCTTTCTTATGATTTCAAAAACACCTTCTATTGTTACAGTCTCTCTAAAAGTGTTTTTAAGTTTATCTGCAGTAGAATCTATAACATTTGTATAAGGATCAAACTCAATAATATATTCTATTTTTGATTCTGATGTATCATTTAATTTTGTTTTGAATTTTATTTCAGCAAAAGTGCTTATCAAATTATTGTTATATCTATCATAATAATTATAAACTTCTATTTTTTCAGATTTTACATTAGCCTCATTTATAATAAATTCATTATTATTATTTATATATATTCTTCCTTTATTGTTAGAGTAATTTTTATATAAATAATTATAACTTTCAATATCATTTTTTTTATATTCATAAATATAAACATATATATTGTTTATTTTATCTTTAAGCATAAAAAAATCATTTTTATAAAATTTAACAGGATTATTTTTAGCATCATTTGTCAGTATACCAATAAATACAAGAGCTGCCAATATTACTCCTGCTATAATTATTAATTCCATCATATAACTCATAACTCCTTATTATTAGTTTTCTGATAGTAAAAAATATAGGCAGTAAATTATTAATATTTTATTTGTAAAAATTTAATCAAATAAATAAGACAAATAATGATCTTTATTAATATTATATTTTATCTCATATAAAGGAATAAATATTTTTTTATACCCCTTATCTTTCATCAATATAATACCCGCTTCTGTTATAAGAAAAATTAAATTATCTATATCCTTATAAAAATTACTATTATATCTTTTTAATATCTCATCAGCATTATTAACAAAATCTTTAAAATAAGGGCTTATTAATTTTTCATTATCTAAATCAATTATAAGCGATATATTATTTACTGTAAGATTATTATTAGCTTCTATTTTAGCAAATCTTTTATATACACATATTGTTTTATCATCTAAATATACTATATTATCAGCATTATAAAAATCTTTAAGTTTATCATAATATTTAGTTTTAATATCGTTTAATGACATACTCTCATGTTTCTTTAAAATCTGTTCAACATTTATCTCCAATTCATTTTTTTTATCAGAATACGATTTATTATCTCCGTTTATATATGAATTAATTTTATCTTTATTCTTTATATTGAAATGATATAGATTAAAGAAATAGGAAAGCATCCCTATAAAACGATTACCTTTTGAAACCTTTTTAAACATTAATCTAGAATATTCTACCTTAATATCAGTATTTCTATTTACTTCAAAAACTCCATTCATAATTTTAGAGTCAGCTATTTCCACAATATAGTCAATTTCATTTTTATCACTCTTTATAAAATCATAAAGAGAACAATCGAATTTTATTATAGCTTTTTCATTTGCTTCCATGTCAACATCATACCAGCTAAAATATTCCTTATCATTTTTTTTATTATCATACAAATCATAAATAGCAATATCATTCCCCGAAAAATTACTGTTTATATTATAATATCCTTTTAGCTTATTATTATTTATAAATATATTTCCAAAAAAACCCAGCATTGTAGATAATAGTCCGAAAGAATAATAAGTATAACAGTAAATATACATATTGTTTACTTTATCTTTAAAAGTTATAAACATTATACTCTCTTCATAAATATTAGGAATATATCTTCTTTTATATACATAAATAAAAGAAGCAAATAAAGCAATCATCATAGCTATAAAAATTAAATATTTACCAAATACCAATTTAAAATAATATAAAAAATTATCAGTTTTAGCCCCGCTTAAAACTAATTCAGCCGCTATATCTTTATTGCCTTTATCAAGTGCTATTTCAAGCCCTTTGTCTAAATTCATTTTGAATTTATTTCCAAAGAATAAAAATTTCTTTTTTAATAAAATTCTTAACATAGGCTCATTTTCTTGATTAACTGCCAGCAAAAACTCATCATTTATATCATCATTGTCTTTATAATGTTTCAAAATAACTTCAGCAGCATCATAAAAATAATCATCTACAGCACTGTAAAGAGGCGTTTTACCATTAATAGATTTTTTATAAATATCAGCATTATTTTCAATTAAGAAATCTATTATATTAGTTTCGCCCCTATATCCTGAATAAGTATAAAGCAAAGTATAGCCGTCATATACTCCGTTTATATCATATTTTTGTATGAACTTCTTAACATCTTCTAAATCCCCATAACCTTCTGCAGTACTTTGATATTCATCTTCTAAACTATCTATTTCTATAACATTATATTTTTTATAAAGTTCCATTTTCTCTTTTAATGCTTTTTCTTCTGTCTCTTTTAGCAAGTTTTCCATATATTCTTTAGGGTCTTTTCCCATTTCTTTTAATTCATCTTCATTTGCAAACATTGCATCAAAAAGTTTTTTATAGAAATTAGTATCATATTCCTCTGAGCATAAAAAGAAAGATGATGTTATTAATAAAATAAAAGAGATAATTATTCTGCTAATAGTTTTTTTCATTTTCATAAATCTCCAATTAATAATAGACTTTTTTCAAAATTCTTTGACAAGATTATATATAAAAAATTTAGTAATTATCAATTATAAAATAATGTTTTATATATTGTATATTTATTATTTTTTAGTATATAAATATGTATTAATTTTGCATTCCTAATGCAAAATAAGCGGGTGTTAACGAAGTCCGATTTGTATACATAGTCCACGTAATTATAAATAGTTTTGAAACTAGAGTAATATATACTATAGTAACATATATGTCAATAAAATAATAAATTAGTATTTAAGGAATAAAACTTACATTCACATTTTTTATTATGTCCATATTTTCAGCTTCAGGCTTTGAATATTTTGATGATGCTTTTTGTGAATTAGCTTGATTTCCTATGTTAATAACAGAAGTATAAAGCACATTATTATCCTGATATATAGCAGCTTCAACAACTATTCTATAATCACCATCTTTTACAATATTTCCTTGATTATCTTTGCAATCCCAAACTATATTAACTTTTCCCTGTTTAGGTGTGGATTTAGATACTGCATCAACTATTTTTTTATCTATCTTTGATGCATTAGCTTTTTTCTGCCAATTATTTAATGATAAAGGTCTTTTTTTCCAGCCTTCTCTTCTGCCTGTAAAATCTGTAATATATATTGTGGCTATATAACTACCGTTATTATCTTCAGCCCAAACAGCTATTTGATTGCTTGCAAATCCCGGTCTTTTTGTATAGTCAAAACTTATATTAACTTTTTTAGTATTGTTCTGAGCATAATTTTCATTGATGTATGATACTGCAAAAATCATAAATAATATAATAAAAAGTTTTTTCATAAATAATCTCCTAATAATTAATTTTTTTATTTATATTAATTGCTTTTAATTATTAATAATCAATACTTTTCATAATGTATTTTATTTGGCTCAAATCTATCCGGCATTTGAGGCTCTCCATCCGGATATCCTATAACAACAAGTCCTAAAGGCTTTATATGTTCAGGCAGATTAAAAAGGTTTATAATTTCATTCATTCTCTCTTCGCGAGGTGCAATACCTATCCATACACTTCCTAAATCTTTAGCCTTTGCGGCAAGCATTAGATTTTCTAAAGCTGCAGAACAGTTTTGCTGCCAATAAAGTTTTCCAGATTCATCAGATAAATCCCCGCATACAACTATAGCTAAAGTAGCTGTATCAAGCATTTTGGCATAAGGGTGAAAGTTCATAATTTTATCTAGTGTTTCCCTATTTTTTACTACTATAAACTCCCAATTTCTTCTATTGTTAGCAGAAGGAGCATACATTGCCGCTTTAAGCATATATTCTATTTTTTCATCTTCAACTTGTTTGCCTTTAATATATTTTCTTATACTTCTTCTTGTAAATAAGATATATTCTTTCATATAAACATCACTCCTTAAAATTATTTTTTATTATTACTTTATAATAAATTTGCTTATTAAAATACTATATAATGTTATCGTATACTAGATGTTTTTATATTTAGTTATTTAATATTCTAAAACTATTATATAATAAATATTGAAAAATTAAAATTAAAAATTGTTAGAATGCTAAAAATTATATTTGAGTTATAAAAAAATTACTTGTTTTATGACTAGCAAATATTTATATGATTTTTGATAATTATGGCTAATTCAACACGAGTTAAACTTGCTCTAAAAATAAATCTAGTAAATAATCAAAATTCACACTATAAATTTAAAATCTATTCACCGCGTGCTGTTGATACTAAAAATAAAAAAAGGCTTATGTGTGCAGCTTTTATTAATGAAGCAATGTGCATTAATAAAATATTTTATATTATTTTAACTATTATAAATTTCTGCATTTTTATTTATAATATTCATGGTATTATAAAAAGAATAAGTATATTTAGTAATTAAGCTAAACTATAATTTAATAATATTAATTATAAGCATTAATCAATGTAATTTTGATATATTATAATAACAGCGATAAACTGAATATATTCTAGTTCATCGCTGCAATAATCAAAATTATAAATTACTGTTTTACCGGTACTAAATATGTAAAATCAAACTGCAAACTTTGATCGTATCTTATTCCTATTTCATTTTTTTCGTTTAAGAATAATCCATTAACTAGAGCAAGTCCTAATACTATACCATTATCAAATACGAAGTCCTTCTTCAAATTAAGTCCGAAATAGAAAGGTACTCTATAGAAAGGATCTCCTTCAACACTTATAAATTTATGCTTTTTATCTATATACCACCCTGAAACAAATATTATAGGCTCTATTTCAAACCAAGTCATAACAGGGATTGTTCCTCTTAAGAAAAGTCCATGTCCGAATACTCCGGGCTCATTATCTCTGTCAGGAAGATTATAAGAAGCCATATAAAGTATAGATAAATAATAACTATTAATACCAATAGCCCCGACATAATTTTCTGTAATAGCAGGCGAACCTTCTACGAATGGATATTCATGTCCTCCATTATGCCAATAGTGTACTGCCGCGTATGGTGTTGCTATATCATGGACAAAATCCATAGCATATATTAATCCTACATCGAATCTTTCTCTATGTTTGGCATTATGCTGTATTTGCCAATTCATATATACTTCTCCTCTTCCTCCTTTAAACCATTCAAAAGAAGCACCGTACTCATAATATCCATGTGTGAAAGGTTCATTATATTTATATTCTTCAGGTCCCTTTGCTATTAATGTGTTGTCTGGAGTAGATCTCACAACAGGCGTCATATCCATTAAAGGATCTCTTATAGGTGATGGTAAATTATGTCCTCCTGTCATTGTACCTATTCTCAAGGATATATATTCATTAGATAATTGTGTTGTAACTACAGGAAAAACTCTTATTCCTTGAGGAAATTCAAATGTAAATGGGAAAAATATTGAAGCCCCAACTCTTAAGCTAATAAAATCATTAAACTTTATATCAAAAGCACCTTCTGTAAAGTTTTCAAAATATGTTAATGTTGTTCTTGTATCCTGCCATAATAAATTTTCAGCATTATATGCATAGGAACTTGAAAATAATCTGAAATCTACAGTTACCGCTGCATATACATTACTTATGAGAATAACAAAAATAAAACAAAAATATAAGAAATGTTTCATAAACTAACCCTTATTTTTAATGGAATATTATATTAAGATTAATAATATATATATAAGAATTTATTATATCATAGTTAACATAAAATTACAATTATGATAACTATATATAAGTGCTTTCTCAGAAAAAATTTTGGGCGGGTGGGCGTATCAGATTTAAGAAAAATTATAAAGATTTGGAAAATAGTATAAAAGAAAATATTTCTAATACAGTTTATGCTTCAGTTAATGAAAATAATTCCAAATATGATGAATTAATAAATCAATTAGGAGCAAAAACAGAAGATAATAAAAAAGAGATAGACAGCTTAAATACTAGAGTAGAAGAAGCAAGAGAAGAGCAAACTAAATTCTTAGAAGAAGAGAAAGAGAATTTAAATAATCTCAAAGAAGAACTATCTAATAGTGTAGATGAAAAGATAGATGAAAAAATAGAAAAGAATAATGCTAATTATAACAGTATAATGCTTGAACAGAATCTCAAGAATTTTAAAGAACTATCCGGCTTGAAAAAAGTACAGAAAGATTTAGAAGATTCTATCTTAGTAAATAATTCTAAATATGATGAATTAATAAATCGATTAGAAAGTAAAACAGAAGATAATAAAAAAGAAATAGACAGTTTAAATACTAGAGTAGAAGAAGCAAGAGAAGAACAAACTAAATTCCTAGAAGAAGAGAAAGAGAATTTAAATAATATCAAAGAAGAATTATCAAACAGCGTAGATGAAAAAATAGAAAAGAATAATGCTAATTATAATAGCATAATGCTTGAACAGAATCTCAAGAATTTTAAAGAACTATCCGGCTTGAAAAAAGTACAGAAAGATTTAGAAGATTCTATCTTAGTAAATAATTCCAAATATGATGAATTGATAAATAATTAGAAAGTAAAACAGAGGGTGGGCGGGTTTCAATATTGATGCTTGCGATGAAAAGGTTATTTGTTATAAAATTAATAGACTTTCAATGAATAATATTTACAATAATACATTTTATATTATAATGTATTATCATTTTTATTTTTCAAAATAATAAAAATTATTAAAAACTATTATTAGGAGTTGCTGCAATGATTAAAAGAGCATTGATATCCGTATTTTATAAAGACGGAATATTAGAGTTCGCTAAGTTCTTAGCTTCAAAAAATGTGGAAATAGTTTCTACAGGAGGAACTTATAAATATTTAAAAGAGAATGGCATAAATGTTATAGAGGTTGCTGAAGTTACAGGTGCTAAAGAAATGCTTGACGGCAGAGTAAAAACTTTAGACCCTAAAATACATGGAGCAATACTTGCTATAAGAGACAATCCTACTCATATGGAAACTATTAAGGAGAGAGGAATAACTCCTATTGATATGGTGATAGTTAATCTTTATCCTTTCTTTGAAAAGGTGCAAGATGACAGTTTGAAGTTTGAAGAGAAAATAGAGTTTATAGATATAGGCGGACCTACAATGCTTCGTTCTGCTGCTAAATCTTTTAAGGATGTTGTGGTTATAAGCGATGTTAAAGATTATGATTTAGTTAAAAATGAAATGGAAAAAGGAGAAGTTAGTTTTGAGACTAAAAAATATTTAGCTTCTAAAGTATTTAATTTAACTTCTGCTTATGATGCTGCAGTGTCAGAGTTTATGTTTAATTCATTAGAAAATAAAGAAGATAAAAAACTTAATTATCTAAATATGTCTTATAGATTGCAGGAGAAATTAAGATACGGAGAGAATCCTCATCAGGGAGCAAGCTACTATGTATCAACTACAGATAAAGGCTCTATGAAAGATTTTGAGCAGTTAAACGGAAAAGAGCTTTCATTTAATAATATTAGAGATATGGATATAGCTTTAAAAATAGTGCTTGAATTTGATGAAGCTAAAAATGAATATGCCTGTTCGGCAATAAAGCATTCTACTCCTTGCGGTGCTGCTTTAGGTTCTAATGTACTTGAAGCTTATACTAGAACTTATAACTGCGATCCTACTTCTATATTCGGAGGCATTGTTGCTTTTAATAGTACAGTAGATGAGGAAACAGCAAAAGAACTTGTTAAAATATTTTTGGAAATTGTTATTGCTAAAGACTTTACTAAAGAGGCTTTGGAAGTATTAAAAACAAAAAATAATTTAAGAATAATAAAATACAAAACTAACACAAGCGATAAAATCAATCTTGTTAAAGTAGATGGAGGATTACTTGTTCAAGATGAGGATAGTGTTTTAGTTGAAGATTATAAAGTTGTAACTGAGAAAAAACCTACTGAAGAAGAGATGAAAAATTTAATATTTGGTATGAAGGTTGTAAAATATGCTAAATCAAATGCCATAGTAGTGATAAAAGACTTTATGGCTAAAGGTATAGGAAGCGGACAGACTAATAGAATATGGGCATGCGAAGATGCTTTGGAACGTGCTGGAGATGGAGTTGTAATGGCATCTGATGCTTTCTTCCCATTCAGAGATGTTGTTGATGCTTGTGCTAAATATAATATCAAAGCTATAATTCAGCCCGGCGGATCTATAAGAGATAAAGAATCAATAGAAGCCTGCAATGAACATGGCATCGCTATGGTATTTACTGGTATAAGACATTTTAAACACTAATATCTTATATTTATAATATTCAAAGCGAAGTTAATTTTCATTAGCTTCGCTTTTTTATATATTAAAATTTTTAATAAAGGGAAGATTTTTTACAAATTAAAATTTATTTTAAATATGATGAAAGCTGAAAATATCCTGCATGAGTGAGATTATTAATATTTGTAAATCCCAATTTATACATACGCATACAAGCTGCACCAGAACGATTTCCGCTTGCACAATAAACTATGTACTCTTTGTTTTTATCGAGTTTAGACATTTTTTCATTGAATTTAGAATCATCTAAAGGAATATTAATACTGTTTTTTATATATCCGCTTTGCTGAACTTCCATATAACTTCTAACATCTATTAAGCCTATATTTTTATTATTTTTATAAATGGAAACAGCATCATTTACATTTATGTTTTTGAATTTTCCTTTACTTCTTATATTAAAGATAATTTTTCTTATAGCATTTAATATTATAAAAGTTAGTATAAGTCCTACTATTAAGGTTAAAGTATTATTCATTGTATACCCACTATATGTATAAATTATTATATCATACAGGGAATTAAATTTCAATTAGTTAACTTAATTTATTTAAATAAATTTCACACATTATAGAAATCATCTAAATTATAAGCATCATTCCAAAATCTGTACTCCCAAACAAATGCTATATCAAAAGAAACTATCATTTTTTCTTTAACATAATCAGAAGCATTATTATATAAATCATCAATAATTTTAATCATATTCTCTGTTGATTTTGAAAACTCTTCATCGGCATAAGCATCAATCCAGTTTTTGTATGGATTATTTTCTATTTTGGCATTTTCTTTTATGTATTTTCCTACTTCATTATATATCCAAAAGCATGGAAGTATGGAAGCAGCAGAAGCCTCAAATGCTTCAGTATGAGCTGTATTAATTAAAAAACTTGTATAACCTAGATTGGCAGTTGTAATTTTATTTGTATTTTCTAATTTAAAAGTATCTCTGAAATATTTATGTACAATTTCTTCTTCTACTATATAGGCATTCATAGATGATTTTAAAAAAGCAATGGCATAATCTGCATTATTATTTATTTTTGAAGATATTATGGCTAATACTTTAGAGTAGTATTTTAAATATAGGCTGTCTTGTTCTATATAGTAGGCAAATTTTCCTTTATCCAAAGTACCTTCCATAAGTTCTTTATTAAACGGCATATCAATTATTTTTTTATATAGCTCTTCATTTTTTTTCCATACCATTTCTGAAAATTTCATTTTATTTTCCTTTTGTGATAAATTATTATTTAATTAAATTTTTATATTTTATTTAAATATTATTTTTCTATATACGCATAGTTAAATTTGTATCTGCCCAAAGGCTCATCAATATAATTTTTTAATTTTGGGTTAACTACCAAAAAGTCAGTTCTATATATAAAAGGTATAATAGGTACTTCTTCAAAAAGTATAGATTCTGCTTCTTTTAATGCATCCATTCGCTCTTTAGCATTTGTTGCGGTAATGGCAAAATCTATTAAAGAATCGTATCTTTCATTTGAAAAGCCTCCGTAATTGATATCACTGTAGCTTGTCATAATCTGAAGCATAGTAAGAGGATCATTATAATCGCCTGTCCAGCTTGTTCTAGCCATTTGGTAATTTCCAGATTCTCTAAAAGGCAAAGTTATTTTTGATTCTTCTGTTCTTACAGCTATTTCTATATTAAGTGCTTCTTTCCACATTTGCTGTACTGCTTCCATAACTGTAGTATAAAATCCTGATGATACTTTTAGCTCTAAAATAGGAAAGTTTTCTCCATTTGGGTATCCTGCCTCAGCTAATAATTTTCTTGCCTCTTCAACATTTTGATTATAATTATTCGCTATTATATAATTACTGCTTTCTTCTCTGAATGATTTTTCAAGTCCTTTTACTGCAGGAGGTATGAATGCCTCTGCGGATATTAATTTACCATATCCTATATTTGATACTATATAGTTTCTGTCTATTGCTAATGATAATGCTTTTCTTACTCTTTTATCAGACAGTGTTTTATCTCTAGTATTTAAGTCTATATAATAAGTTCCTATAATATCACTTACTGCCATTAGATTTTCTTTTATAAGATTTTCTATCTCTCCAATAGGAGGGGCATTTATAGAAAAATCAATATCTCCTGTTCTTACAGCATTAAGTGAAATATATTCATCAGCTATCAAAACGAAATTTATTTTTTTAGCAACTTGATTTGTATAATTCCAATAATTAGTATTAATTTCAAAAACTATTTTTTCATCAGGTTTTCTTTCTGTCATTTTATAAGCCCCATTTCCTATATAAGTATCAGGATTCCAAGTCCAATCATCACCGTATTTTTTTATTATATCCTCTCTTACAGGCATATATACGCCTCCAGAAGCAAGTAAATCAGTAAAATATATTGTAGGTTCTTCAAGTTCTATCACTAATGTATTTTCATCTATTGCCTTAACTCCTAGATTTTCTACGCTTTGTTTGCCTCTTATTATGTCTTTGGCATTTTTTATATATTCCATTAAATAACTTAATGGAGAAGCTGTTTTTGGATCTGCTGCTCTTCTATAAGAATAAACAAAATCATTAGCTGTTACTTTTTTACCGTCGCTCCATTTTGCATTATCTCTTAAATGGAATGTATATGTTAATTTGTCGTCGCTTATATCAAAACTTTCAGCAACGCCTCCTACAATATTGCCGTTTATATCTTTATTAAGAAGTCCTTCAAAGGCATGATTAATATAAATATATCCATAAGTTTCATCATTTAAAGTGGGGTCTATAGTATTGAGTTCATAACCCAAATTTACAGTGATTTCATCTTTGATATTTTTCGCTTGTTTTTTACAAGATATGAACGATATAAATAAAAATAATATAATGATAAATATTTGTTTTGAAGTCATAAAAAGCTCCTTATATTAAAAAAAATAGAGATTTTTATAACGCCGTTTGTTTTGTTTTATTTAAATTTTTAGTCTTGCTTGATATTTTTAATAAAACAAGACCAACTTTAGAAAAGGTCTCATTTTATTAGCTGTATTTGAAAAATTAATAAAAGAGATAATTCCCTACGCTGGCATTACCCAAACAGGTTATAAGGGTCGAAGTTTTTTAACAATAAAATTATGTAAACTTCCTCTCAGCCTTTTCAAGCTCCCCAATTTATGCTGAAAATGATACAGCATTTTTATTTTTTTATCAATACTTATATAATAATAATTTATTAAATTAATCTAAAATAATTATATAGTGAGAAATATATAAATATTTGTATTATGATTAATAAAGATGCTGATACTAAAACAAGTTTATTTTCTTTTACTAGCCAAATTCCATAAAACAAAAATATTGAGAATAAATATATTATAAGTGCGTATAAATATATTATTTCTTTTATTTTTAGAGTATATTTTATATTATCAATTTTTTCTGTATCTATAGCTTTATCAGTTATTAAAGTACCAAAAGGACTTCCTTTTTTATCCATTTTAATATCTTTAATAAAGTCATTATCATTAATAGTTTTTTTAGTATCTAAATATACATCATAAATATCACTGTTTCTAAAAACTTTATCATGATAGCTTATTCTAAAACGATAAGTATTATTAGCAATCAATGATATATTATTTAAATATCCTGTTCTAGCAATACTGCCTAGTATAATTAAAGCTAATAATAAGATTATAAATACAAATGATATTACTAATACAGGCATTGAAATTTTTTTATTTATTTTTATAAAATTAAAAAATATTACAAATACATTTTTTATATTTTTAAAAAAATATAAAAACATAAAAATTAAAATATATATTATAAAAGCATAAAAATATATTATGCTCTTTATTTTTAGAGTATATTTTATATTATCAATTTTTTCTATATCTATAGTTTTATCAGTTGTCAATGAACCGTATGGGCTTCCATCTTTTTCCATTTCGATATTTTTGATAAAGTTATTATCTTTAATATCTGTTTTAGTATCTACATATACCCCATAACATAAATATCACTATTTCTAAAAACTTTATTATAATAGCTTATTCTAAAACGATAAGTATTATTTTCAATTAATTTTATTTCATTTAAATATCCTGTCCTATAATTACTTCCTAGAACTGAAAAAATTATTAATAAAATTGCTATAAAAATTAAAGGAAATAGGCAGATAAAGAAATTTTTTTTATTTTTCATAAATAAATCCTTATAGATATTGAACCATAATTTACATGATAAATAAAAAAAATCAAGTATTTTTAATTGATTTATATATATTTTTATATTTTTCATGTTATTGATTATTGATTTTTATTTGTTATGCTATATAATGCTTTTCTATTATGAGTATTTGTTTATTTAAACCAAACCAAACCAAACCAAACCAAACCAAACCAAACCAAACCAAACCAAACCAAACCAAACCAAACCAAACCAAACCAAATAAAATACTTTTGCATTTTTTTCTGGGAGTTAAATAATGTTATTTAATTCCACAGAGTTTATGATATTTTTTCCAATAACACTCATTCTATATTGGATATTTCCAAAAAAATACAGATATATTTGTTTATTCATATCAAGCTATACATTTTATATGTTTTGGAATCCTAAGTATGCATTGTTAATGGGTACTTCCACTGTTGTAACTTTTTTAAGCGGTGTATTAATAGAAAAACTAAAATATAAAAGAACTGTTGTAGCTTTTAGTTTTATAATAAATCTTTCAATACTTATATTTTTTAAATATTTCGATTTTCTGCTTCAAAATATTAATATAGTTTTGTCAGCACTAAATATTCAGTTAATAAATAAGCCTTTCGATGTAATACTTCCAGTGGGAATATCTTTTTATACTTTCCAAGCATTAAGCTACACTATAGATGTTTACAGAGGAGAAATAAAGTCTGAGAAAAACATCATCAAATATGCTTTGTTTGTATCTTTCTTTCCTCAATTAGTAGCAGGACCTATAGAGCGTTCTAAAAACTTACTCATTCAAATAGAGAATTTAGAAAAAGTAAAAAGGTTCGATTATGATAGAATAACTGAAGGACTTACCTTAATGCTCTTTGGTTATTTTCAGAAGATGGTAATAGCAGGACAGAGCAGCAATATTAGTAGATACTATTTTTAATGGATACTATGAATCAACAGTATGGCTTTGATTTTGGCTGCAGTATTTTTTGCCATACAAATATACTGCGATTTTGGAAGCTGCTCACTCATAGCAATAGGAACTGCTAAAGTTATGGGTATTAATTTGATGGAAAATTTCAATACCCCATATTTTGCTAGAAGTGTAAAAGAGTTTTGGGGCAGATGGCATATATCATTATCAACTTGGTTTAGAGATTATCTCTATATTCCATTAGGCGGAAACAGATGCTCAAATATAAGAAAGAGTTTTAATATATTAGTAACATTTTTAGTAAGCGGACTGTGGCATGGAGCTAATTTTACTTTCATAGCTTGGGGTGCTATTCATGGAGTATTCCATATAATTGAGGAACAATTAAAACCTATCAAAGAAAAGTATTTAAATAAATTCAAAATAAAAACAAATGCTTTTAGTTTTGCTCTCATAGAAATAATAATTACTTTTATCATAGTAGATTTAGCTTGGATATTTTTTAGAGCAGAGACCATACATGATGCTATTTATTATATACAGAGGATATTTACTATGATAGATTTATGGACATTATTTGACGGTACTTTATATAATTTAGGCTTAAACATATTTGAGATGAATATTTTAATAATAGCCTTATTTATTCTCATATCTTTTGATTTAGTAAAGTACATAAGAAAAGAGAGTATATTTGAATTTTTAAATAAACAAAATCTATATTTCAGATGGTTTGTGATGTTATTTTTGATTTTTTACATAATTGTTTACGGCAAGTATGGAGCAGGCTTTGACCCTAAGCAGTTTATATATTTCCAATTCTAATAATGTGAGTATTTTATGAAAATAAAAGCTATAAAGATAATTTCTTTTGTATTTATATTTTGTGTATTGCTTTATTCAGTAAATAAAGTATTAAGATTAAAAGATTATAATGGTTTTAACCAATATTATATGTTTTATAAACAGCCAAAAAACTCAATAGATATATTATTTATAGGAAGTAGTCATGTTCATTGTGGTATAAATCCAGCAATACTATATAATGAATATGTATATCATCTTATAATTTTTCTTCAGCAAGTCAAACACTATTAAGCTCATTTTATCATTTAAAAGAGGCTTTAAAAACACAAATACCTAAATTAATAATATTAGATGTGTATATGGTTTGGCGTGATGAAAATCGTACAGATTATGAGTTTATGGTAGGCATGTTTGGTTTTAATTTTTCATTAGATAAAATTAATTTGATAAAACAACAAATTTCTATAAATAGATGGAATGAATTTTTTAATCCTCTTTATCAATATCATAATAGATATTCATATTTATCAATGGATGACTTTATTCAATCTGATTATATTAAATTTAGTAAAGGATCAAGTATGCTATACCAAATACAAAATTCTGTAAGAAATAATAATTTTACAGAAGAAAAACTTCCAATAACAGATATTTCCGAAAAATATTATAGAAAATTTATTTTGTTAGCCAAAGAAAATAATATACCTATATTAGTTATTTTAATACCATACTCATTTAGTGATGATGATAATAAAAAATTTAATACAGCTAAAGATATAGCATATGAATATAATGTACCTTTTATTGATTTTAATCTAAATTATGATGATTATAATTTGGATTTTTCTGAAGACTTTGCTGATCATAATCATTTAAATTATAAAGGTGCTGCTAAATTTACTAAATATTTAGGAAAATATTTAAAAGAGAATTATGATTTGCCAGACAGAAGAGGTGATCCTAAATATTATTCTTGGGAAATGAATGCTAAATATGAATATAAAAATGTGTATAACTTTGAATTAAAACAGTATACAAATTTAAATGAATACATAGAAAAAGTAAAAAATGCTGATAATTATGTTATAGGTATTAGTATGCTTGGTAATTATCAAAATAACGATGCTGTAGTTCAAAGAATAGCTGCAAATTTTAATATTAATAATATATACTTACAAAATGCATCTTATGTTATAGATAATAATAAACTTATATATTCATCTTCTGGCTCTAATAATTATTTATTTCATAAAGATATAGGGAACTATACTGATTTGGTTGTTCAAAATGGACAAAAATTATCTATTAATAGAGTAAATTATATCAGGACTCAAAATGGTATAAACATGGTAATTTATGATAAGTTTACAGAGCAAATAGTTGATAATATATATTTGGAATATATAGACAATGCTATTAATCCCACAATTAAAAGATAATAATTGATTTATTTGTATAAAAATATAAAATTAAATTCAGTTTTTTATATAATGTATATTACAATAGAGCGTTTTATAAGTTATAAATGTATATTTTAGTTATATTATTATGAGTTATATAAATGCTTTTTAATTCTACCGATTTTTTGATATTTTTTCCTATAACGCTTATTTTGTATTGGATATTTCCAAAAAAGTTAAGATATATCTGTCTTTTCATAGCAAGTTATATATTTTATATGTTTTGGAATCCTAAATATGCATTGTTAATGGGTACTTCTACTGTAGTAACTTTTTTAAGCGGTATATTAATAGAAAAACTAAAATATAAAAGAATAGTCGTAGCTTTCAGCTTTATAATAAATATTGCAATACTAATATTTTTTAAGTATTTTGACTTTTTACTATTAAATATAAATATGATTTTATCAGCATTTAATATAAAATTAATAGAAAAGCCTTTTGATATAATTTTACCTGTGGGGATATCATTTTATACATTTCAGGCATTAAGTTACACTATAGATGTTTACAGAGGTGAAATAAAATCTGAAAAAAATATTATCAAGTATGCATTGTTTGTATCATTTTTTCCGCAGTTAGTTGCAGGTCCTATAGAGCGTTCAAAGCATTTGCTTGGACAGATTCAGAATATGGATAAAATAAAAAGATTCGATTATCAAAGAATAACAGAAGGTCTTATTTTAATGCTTTTTGGTTATTTTCAGAAAATGGTAATAGCAGATAGGGCTTCTATATTGGTAGATACTGTTTTTAATAGGTATTATATTTATAACACATCAGAATTATTATTATCAGCATTACTTTTCGCAGTGCAGATATACTGTGATTTTGCTAGCTACTCACTTATAGCAATAGGAACAGCTAAAGTTATGGGAATAGATTTAATGGAAAACTTTAATACTCCTTATTTTGCTAGAAGTATAAAAGAGTTTTGGGGAAGATGGCATATATCATTATCTACTTGGTTTAGAGATTACCTTTATATACCTTTGGGCGGAAATAGGTGCTCAAAATTAAGAAGAAGTTTTAATATATTATTAACATTTTTAGTAAGCGGTTTATGGCATGGAGCTAATTTTACATTCATAGCTTGGGGTGCTATTCATGGAATATGCTATTTAATAGAAGATATTACTTCAAAGTTTAGAACTAATGTTTTAAATAAATTTGGTGTAAAGGTAAAAAGTTTCAGCTTTAAACTTCTTGAGGTGATTATTACATTTATAATAGTAGATTTGGCTTGGATATTTTTTAGGGCAGAAACTATACATGATGCTTTTTATTATATAAAGAGAATGTTTACTAAAATAGATTTATGGCGTTTGTTTGACGGATCTTTATACAAATTGGGATTAGACAGTTTTGAAATGAATATACTTATAATATCTTTGATAGTGTTATTTTTAGTTGATGTTATTAAGTATATAAAGAAAGAAACTATTTATGAGTTTTTAAAAAATCAATGCTTGTATTTTAGATGGGCTGTAATATTTTTCTTATTATTTTTTATAATCATATACGGCAAATATGGTGCAGGCTTTGATCCTAAGCAGTTTATATATTTTCAGTTTTAGGAGGTATTATTATATAAGAGTTTTAATAATTTAGTATACATATAAAAGACTTATTTCAAAAGTACTTGACAAGATTATATATGAAATTTTTATAATCTATCAATTACAAAAATAATGTTTTACGAGTTGTATAACTTATTATTTTAGTATATAAATATTTAGTCCTTTTTTTCTCGCCTGCCGACACCTGCCTACGGCACGCTTCGCGAGGCGGACTTTGTCGGAATGCATAGTGGTAGCAGTATCCACAATTAATAAATAAAATTAGTTTTGAAACAAGTCTAAAATATAGTTAGCGACATTTAATATTATTTTTGCACTTTTTGCAACTTTTTGCGGCGGGAAAAAGTTGAATAAAAAAATTAATAAATTTAAAAATTTTTTATATTTTTTGAGTTCGAATATAAAAAATAATAGGCTGTTTATAATATGATAAAAAACACATTAAAAATTATTTGCTTTATAGCTGTATTTATTATATTACTTTGGACTTCCAGCAGAGTATTAAGATTTAAAAATGAGAATGGTATATATCAGGGCGACAGTTTTTATGAACAGAAAACTAACAGCATAGATTTACTTATTCTTGGAAGCAGTCATGTGCATTACAATATTAATCCCGCTGCTTTATATAATAAGTACGGAATTGCCGCTTATAATTTCACATCTGGAAGTCAGCCTATATGGGGCACTTATCATTATTTAGTTGAAGCATTAAAATATCAAAAGCCAAAATTAATCGCATTAGAGTCCTATATCATAGCAGCAAGCAGAACTAATGTTGTAGATTATCAGATAGTAGCAGCTACTTATGCATTAAGATGGTCTCAAAATAGAATAGACTCTTTAAAAGTTACTGCTGCAGACAGATTTGATGAGTTTATTAATCCTATGTATAGATATCATAACAGATACAAAGATTTAAAAGATGAAGATTTTATTCCTTATGCTAATAATTATAATCATTATAAATATTTTAAAGGCTATTCTTTTCATAATAAAACATTTCCTGTTAAAGAGCCCAATATAAAAAATATAAAAGATACTCTGCCTTTACTAAAACAGCAGGAAACTTATTACAGAAAAATATTAGAGCTTGCCAAAACAAATAATATACCTATAGTAGTGATAGCTTCTCCTTTTCCTATGACTGATGATGAGGCTAGGCATTTTAATATGGTAGGAGATATTGCAAAAGAGTATGATGTTCCTTTTATGAATTTTAATCATTATTATGATGATTATGATTTAGATTTTTGGACTGATTATAATGATGCAGGGCATTTGAATTATAAGGGTGTAGAAAAATATACTTCGTTTTTAGGAAAATATTTAAAAGATAATTTTGATTTGCCAGACAGAAAAGGAGACAGCAATTATAATACTTGGGATAAAAATGCTTTATATGAATACAATAGAGTTTATGACATGAATCTTAGAGACATAGATAATATTCATAACTATATAACAAAAATAACTAATCTTAATAATTATACCATAGTAATAAATATGCTTGGAGAATACAGCACTAATGACAGCGTAGTAAAAGGTCTTTATTCTAATTTCAATATAACTAATGAAATGTATACCAATAATATTTCTTATGTTATAGATAAAAACAAATTAGTATTTTCTTCAATGGGTGAAACTAATTATCTTTATCATAAAGAACTTAATAAATACAATGATTTGGTAGTTGAAAATGGAAACAGAATAATGATAAGCAGGAGTAACTTAAGAAAAACTACTAATGGAGTTAACATAATAATATATGATAATATAACCTCTGAAGTAGTTGATTTCTTTGGTTTGGATTACACTAATAATAAATTGATTGAGACAATAGAGAGAGATTATTAATATTTATAAATTTTTGATTTAATATTTTTTAATTATAGTTATGAAGTACACAGTCATGCTGCGCTCTGCGTGCATACGAAGTATACCTCTCGTAGGCAGGTGCGGCACAGGCGAAGCCCACCTTTGGTGAAAGACTGCATATTTATATATACTAAAATAACCAATTATACGATATATAAAACATTGTTTTTATAATTTATAAATTACTAAATTTTATACATAATATTCTCAAGTAGTTTTTAATCAACTATTATATACAGTTGAATTAGAATAAATCAAAAAATTTTATTCTAACTCCCCGCCCTATAGATTTATTATTTCTTTATGCAATTATAATCTTATTTGTTTTTATGTTTTATTCTAATTTATTAGCACCCGCCCAAGTGTATTTAAATTTATAGTCTATACACCGCACGGTAGATAAAACAATAAATATAAATCTATTAACAATACAATTTTTACTATATTAAAAAATAAACTTTGCGTGCGTTGTAAATATTAAAAATGTAATCAAAATTTGGGTGGGCTTTAATAAATGATGACAAATTAAAAAGACAAATAAAATTTAAATTTAAAAATTGAACAATAAGACTAGAGGGTGGGAATTGTAATAAAGCAAAAAATTTTATTCTCACTGCCCATCCTTTAAGGTTAAATACTTTCCTCTGAAATAAATATTTTATTAATACTTATTACTTTATTAATAAAAGAATGCCCGCCCAAGTTCTTTTTAAATTTGCGGATTTTTATAGCACGCGGTAAGAAATATTAAAATTCATAGTTGGCATTGTAATTATTAATTGTACATGTTTTATGGAACTACTTTAACGCGTGGGCGAAAAACTTAATTATATAAATTAAATAATGAAATACTATAAATATCTATATAATTTATTTTTGAAACAAGTTTAATATTTATATATTTTATTTAATCAATTCATTTTTACAAATGAAACATGTCATGTTATCGGTTGTATAGATACTATATGCCAACTATATATAGTTTACATAATATATATACTCTTTATAATTTTAATTAATCAAGAATAAATTTAAGGAGTTTTTATGATGCTAGGAAGTTTTGAAATAGAAGTTCTTCAAAAAAATGCTGTAAGTGCAGAAATACAACACATATTTGATGAAGCTACAAATATGCAAGGTGTAAGAAGAGAATTAATGCTTTATTTAGGAAGACAATTGGTTCATGGGTATAATTATGCTTATATTTCAAGAAGTGAAATTGTTGTACCTTATTCTGTACCATATTATGAATTAATAATAGTAAATGTTACTTATGATAATGGCAATATAAAAATTAGTGATTTAAAAGCAACTACTATAATTAAAAACGCGGAGAAAGGTATGTTTGGCGGAATAACATGCTCTAAAGCTGATGAAGCCATTATAAGAATAATTGATTCAGTATATGCTAATGAATTGATAAACTTATTTAACAGTGCTGTAAGTAATACTAAAAATATAAAAGAAGGAACAGAAGAAGAAATGAAATTGGTTAAAAAAGTCAAAGAATATGATTATGATGTTGAACTATACTTAGGAGATAAACTTGTTACAGGTATTGATTATTATTATATAGCACAAGTTCAAAATGTAGAAACTACAGTAAAAGGTATTCAATTAGTAACAGTTAATAATCCTTCAAGCGGATCTAAAGTTGTAGAAATAAAAGATATATTATAATTATTAAAAAATATAAATAACTTATGTTACTAAAAAATTGCTAAACATAAGTTATTTATTATTTTAAATTATTAATCTTCTTTTTACAAATAATACATATCTATGTTATCGGTTGCATATTTGCTCTTTATGCCGACTATATATAGTTTACATAATATATATACTCTTTATAATCTTAAATAACTAATTAAGAATAAATTTTAAGGAGTTTTTATAATGCTAGGAAGTTTTCAAATAAATGTAATACAAAAAAATAAGGTATCTAAAGAATTAAAAGATATTTTTGAGGAAGGAACTAATTTATTCGGAGTTCATAGAGAATTAATGCTTTATTTAGGAGAACAAGTAGTTAATGGTATAAATTATGCATTTATATCTAGAAGCGAAGTTGTTATTCCTAATCCTACACCATATTATGAATTAATAATAATAAATGTTGATGGAGAAGGAAGAACTTGTCTTGTAGAAACAGAAACTATATTAAAAGCCTCAGAATTTTCAATCGGAGGTATAGTATGCTCTAAAGAAGATGAAGCTTCTATAAGAATAATTGATTCTACAGAGGCTCATGATTTACTTAAATTATTTGACAAAGGTATGCATAATGTTTTAGGTCTTGACTATGAAGCTGAGCTTTATTTGGGACAAAAAATAGTTAGAGGAGGCAATTATTATTATCTTGCAGAAGCTAAAAATGTAGAAAATAAAACAAAAAGCATTAAATTAGTAGTGATTAATCTTTTTACGGATAAAGTTCAGGTTGTAGAAATAAAAGATATATTATAATTGTACTATTAAATAGTAATTAATAACTGTAAGTTTTTGATGACAATGAATCATACATATTTTACTGATATATAAAGAATAAATTTTTAAGGAGTTTTTTTATGATACATACATACGGCGGTTTTGAAATCGATGTAAAACAAAAAAATGAAATATCTAAAGAGCTTGAATCTATTTTTAGAAATGGAACTCATCTATTAGGAGTTCACAGAGAATTAATGCTTTATTTAGGAAAACAAGTAGTTCATGGTATAAATTATGCATTTGTAGCTAGAAGCGAAGTTATTATTCCTAATCCTAGACCTTACTATGAATTAATAATAATAAATGTTAATGAAACAGGAAAAACTTGTATTGTAAGAAGAGAAACCATATTAAAAGCTTCAGCGTCTACAATCGGAGGTATAATCTGTTCCAAAGAAGATGAAGCTCCTATAAGAATAATTAATTCTACAGAGGCTAATAATCTGCTTAAATTATTTGACAAAGGTATGCATAAAGTTTTAGGTCTTGACTATGAAGCTGAACTTTATTTGGGATACCAAACAGTTAAAGGAATGAATTATTATTATCTTGCTGAGGCTGAAAGTTTAGAAAATGAAACAAAAAGTATTAAATTAGTAGTGATTAATCTATTTATGGATAAAGTGAAAGTTGTACAAATAAAAGATGTATTATAATTATTGTAATAAACTTGTACTCTTAAATAAAATTAATAAGTATAGTTTTTATAATAACAAATAAGACATATTTTAATAGTTCTATATTGTAGTTTACATAATATAGAAGTTATTTATAAAGAATAAATTTTTAAGGAGTTTTTTATGATACCTACATACGGCGGTTTTGAAATCGATGTAAAACAAAAAAATAATATATCTGAGGAGCTTAAAGATATTTTTGAGAAAGGAACTCATTTATTAGGAGCTCGCAGAGAATTAATGCTTTATCTAGGAAAACAAGTAGTTCATGGCTTAAATCTTGCCTTCATATCTAGAAGCGTACCTGCTACTCTTAATCCTTTACCTTATTATGAATTAATAATAATAAATATTAATGAAACAGGAAAAACTTGTATTGTAAGGAGAGAAACCATATTAAAATCTTCAGAATCTGCAATCGGAGGTATAATCTGTTCCAAAGAAGATGAAGCTCCTATAAGAATAATTAATTCTACAGAGGCTAATAATCCGCCCACCCGCCCCTTAATCTCTTGTAAAAAAATTATTTTACTTGTAAAATATATGCAAATTTCTTACTTAAATAAAGGATATATTTATGTCTGTTATAGGTTTATCTGGAAATATCTTATACGAAAATAGTTCTATACCAAAAGCATTTATTAACCGTTCATATATTGATTCTGTTATAAGATCCAAAGGAGCTCCATTTATAATGCCAATCACAGAAGACAAAGATATTATAAAAAAAATGGTAGAAAATGTTGACGGAATAATAATGACAGGAGGAGTTGATATTCACCCATTCAGATTTAATGAAGAGCCTATAGAAAAAATAGGTACTATATTAGCTGAAAGAGATGAATTTGACTTTACATTAATGAAATATGCTGTTGAAATGAATAAACCAATACTAGGAATATGCCGAGGAATACAGGTTATCAATGTTTATTTCGGAGGCACATTGATACAGGATATACCAAGTCAAAGAAATACTAATATACTTCATAGTCAAACAGCAGAATATCATACAGCAACACATAAAATTCAAATAGTAAAAGACAGCATCATTTATGATATATTAGATGAAACATCTGAAGTAAATAGTTTTCACCATCAGGCAGTTGATAAATTAGCTAAAGATTTTAAAGTAACAGCTACTGCAAAAGATGGAATAATAGAAGCTATAGAATATAAGAAAAAAGATTCTTTTATTTTGGGACTGCAATGGCACCCTGAATTAATGAGTTCAAGAATAGTAAAGATGCAGAATATATTTGACATGTTCATAGAAATTTGCAGATCAAGGAAATAATTTCATATTATTCTATATGTAATCATGGCATTCATATCAAAATATAGAGTTGCAGGAAATTCCGGATGTCCCAAATACTGTCCTATTCTCAAATTTACTTCTGTATATATTCTATTTATAAATTCATACTGAAGATTAGCATAAGCACCTATTGAATGCCATAATTGCTTTGTATTATTCATATAAGCGAGCATATAATTGATTCCAACAGTAAGAGGCATCAAATCAAAAAGAAGCATAGAATCTAGTTTATATGATATATCATTTTGATCTCTGATTAATAATAAATCATAGTCCAAATAATATTTTCCATATTTATTATAGGCATATTTAAAAGTAACTCCTGCCTGAAGAGTTAATCCTCTTCCCTCAAATAATGATTTCAAAAAACTTACCCTAAATGTAGGCGTAGCCTCCGCCTCAAATGATAAATTAGAAGTTTTCGGGGCATTTGCTATTGAATTAGTTCCGAAATCATCGCTTGGACTATTAAAATTTACAAAACCTCTTTTGGCATAAGAAAGGTAATAGTTGAGCATAGATACTTTCACATCTATATTAAAATATTCAGATATAGAACTATTCACATATAGTGTCAGTCTGTTCATTTCAGCACTAATATGATCACTAATTCCAACATCAGTTTTTATTCCTTCCCAAATATATCCGGGAAAAACATCAGAAATGAATCTATAAAACAGCATAATTTTTCCGCCGCCGTCTAAATATGGACTAAACCTTCCATTTAAATCTGCCCCTATATAAAGCCCGTCTTGAAGATTAGTTTGAGCGGTTAAAGGCTTAATTATTATTAATGCATATATAATTGTAAAAATAAATAAAAATTTTATTAGCTTCATTTAAAAAACATTCAATATTATAATTATAGTTCTAATATTATAACATTTTATCAAAATATGTATATACTATTAAATATTAATAAATCAGAAAAATAAAAAAGGAGCTAATTTTATAAAAAGCCCCTTTATATAAATACATAGCGAAAATAATAAATCAATTTTTTACAGGTGTTACAATAGTATCTTCAAAATCATTATCGCTATAAGTTTCATCATCGGAATAAGCTTCTTCTGCACTCATTAAAAGATTGGAATCATCTTCATCTTGTTTTTTAGATTTCTTTTTTGAAGAAGAACTTTCAGAGCTTTCCTCATCATCGCTGTTTTCTTTTAATGCATCTTTACTTCCGCCGTTTTTCTGCTCTTCTAAATACTCAGCAAGTTTTTCTTTTACCTTATCAACCCCGCCCATATTCAATGTTTCTCTAATTTGTATCTCAAGCTCCATACGCATTTTAGGGTCTGATGCCAAAAGTTCTCTTACCTTCTCTTTACCCTGAGCAATTTGTTCTCCATTATAATAGAACCAAGCACCGCTTCTAGTTATGATTTTTGCTTCCATAGCCAAATCTATTAAAAGTCCTTCAGATGATATGCCTTTACCAAATATTATCTCTAAATTAACAACTTTAAATGGAGATGATAATTTATTTTTTACAACTTTTATTTTTACTTTATGACCTATAGTTTCATCGCCTTTTTTAATCCATTCTGTTCTTCTTATATCAAGTCTTACAGAAGAATAGAATTTCAAAGCCTTACCTCCTGTAGTAGTTTCAGTAGGTCCTGCCCCGTAACCCGTAGTAGCAATATTTTGTCTTAATTGGTTAATAAATATTACCGCAGTATTTGTATTGCTTATTATAGCTGTTAATTTTCTTAAAGCATGACTCATAAGTCTAGCCTGCAAAGCAATATGAGCATCTCCTATATCACCTGCAAGCTCTGCCTTAGAAACAAGTGCTGCAACAGAGTCCACAACAACTATATCAAAAGCAGTAGAAGAAACGACCTTTTCTAATATCTCTAAAGCCTCTTCACCGCTGTTAGGCTGAGAAATATATAAATTATCAATATCTACGCCTAAAGCACTAGCGTATACAGGATCAAGAGCATGTTCTGCATCTATAAAAGCAGCATATCCCCCAGCCTTCTGAGCCTCTGCTATGATGTGTAAAGTGAGTGTAGTTTTACCTGATGCCTCATGACCATAAATCTCTATGATTCTACCGCGAGGAACTCCCCCTACTCCCAAAGCATGATCAAGAGTTAATGCCCCAGTAGATATAACATCAACATTAACAGTTTTATTGCTTCCAAGTCTCATAAAAGAACCCGGACCGTATTTTTTATTTATCTGATCTGTAATAGCTTCAATAGCTTCATTTTTACCGTCTTTTTTTGCTTCAGCAGTTTCTTTCTTTTTAGTAGCCATATTAAAAAATTCTCCTAAAAACAATATAATAATACATTGTATAAAAATACATTGTTTTTGTCAAGTTATTTACAGATAAAAAATGAAAAAATTAAAAATATTTTGGTTTATAAAAAAAGCCCCTTATAACAGGAGAACTAGCACCCAGTTGGGTTGACTTACCGTTGCTTCCTTCCGAACCTGGCGGATTCATCATCAACTGCCGTAGAACCCCGTTATAAGAGATGTATAAAAATAAAAACATATATACGGAAAGAGTGGGATTCGAACCCACGGTGCTGTTAAGCACACACGACTTCCAATCGTGCTCCTTCGACCAGCTCGGACATCTTTCCTAATACAGCAACGTGCCTGAGAAGATTTGAACTTCCAACCTTCAGAACCGCAATCTGATGCTCTATCCAATTGAGCTACAGGCACATAAGTTTTTAGTCTAACAAGTATAACATATTCGATATTTTTTTGCAAATATAAAATATAGTTTTAAATCCTATTAATTAAACAGATTCTCTCCGAATTTCATACCTAATTGAATGCCCAAATCAAAAGAAGATAAATTTCTGCTGTCAACCATTACTGTTTCAGCACCGCGTAAATCTATACCAAAATCTGTTCCAACATAAGCACCGAGTAAAAGAGCAATATTATCATGTACATATAAAGAATAGTCAAATGTAAACTTAACATAAGTAATAACTGAATTTTTCATTACATTTTTCATATTATTCACATCATAATAACCATCTGTTTTTGTGGTTGTATTTCCTGAAGTAAGCTCCATAGAATGTGTCAAATATAGAGGTAATTTTACACCTATACCCAAACCAAATGCAAAATCCTCATAATGAAATTTAGGAAGTATTCCTATAGATAAATTCTCAAAAGTATAATATTCTTTTTTCTTATAATCTATATTGCCTTCTTTATATGAACCAGACAATCCGAATGAATCATGAGAATACCCCAAATCTAATAACAAACTTATTCCTATATCTCCATCAGATACCCCATATCCTGCCTGAATATTTACTCCCGCATCAAAACCAGCTGTACCGCCGTCTTTTTTATAATTCTTTTTATAATCCTCAGTAGCAGTATTGGCAAAACTAACATTATAAAAACCCAAACTCATTCCTATAGGAACCATAACTCCGAATTGCCATCCGCTTGCTGCAAATGATATCTTAGCAAAAATAAAAATAATTGATAATATAATAGTTATTTTCTTCATAAAAATACTCCAAAATAATAAAAATATAAATTATAATTCAGGCATATCTATTTTTTTAGCTTCATGCCATAATTTATCAAGATTATAATATTCTCTTCCTTCCTCAGTGAATATATGAATAACTAAAAAACCATAATCACTTAAATACCAAACCCCTTCAGGATCATTATCGTTTTCAGCATAAGGAAGAACCCCATCTTCTTTTAAATCCTTATAAACAGCATCGGATCCTGCTTTCATCTGAGGCGAAGAAGAAGCTGTAGCTAATATAAAAAAGTCTGAAATAGTTGTTACATCTTCCAAATCTAATATAACAATATCTTCAAGTTTCTTATCATATAAAGCCTTAGCTGCTTTTAATGTTAATTCTTTAGCCTTATCTTTGTCTATAAATTTTTTCTTTCTTTTTTTAAGTTTAGTTTCTAAAAGTTCATTTGCATTATCATTTAATTCTTTATTTTTATCATTGTGTAATTTCATAGTAATCATTCCCCAAAATTAATACTGCATTATTTAAAACTCTTCTGTCTGTTTTAGCATATACTCTTGTTACCCTGCCTTCATTAGCAACCATAAATGCTTTCTCAATTTGTCCGTCTCTTATAAGCACAACACTTTCATTGAGATTAGTGCCAAAATTACCGTATTCTCCGGCAGAAAAACCTCTGTAACGCATTCTAATATTTATTCTGTCAGCAAGCCCAACAACTGTTGTAGCATTTAAAACTGTTAAACTTACATCCTCATTATTCAATTCGCTTTTCTGTGTCTTAAGCTCAACATACAATGTTAAATCATCCATCTGCTTAATAAAAGCACTTCCCTCAAATATAGGAGTCAAAATACCATTATCATCAACTCTCGCATCAATATTTTCTATAACCAATGTTCTTTCATTACTGTTTGCAAGTATATTCATAATAGCTTTCATATCAGGAGGTCTCAAATTACTTTTCATACTTCCAAATATAGCCTTCCTCATATCTTTAGAATGTATAATATTTCTAAGCTGAGGACTTTGTATCAATGATATCATAGAATTAACTATAACATCTTCCAATCTATATAAAGTTTCTATATCTTCATAACCTTTCATATTCAAGTAATGAAGATATGATATTACTTTTTTTCCTGTAAAAAGCCATTCGCCTATATCGAATGACAGCTCGTATCCTTTCTCCTCATCTTTATAATTAATAGGCTCTTCAACATACATTTTTACTCCGCCCATTAAGTCTATAATATCAGATATTTGATTATTATCAATAGCTATTCTATAAGTTATCTTCTTATCCACTGAATTTTCTATTGCTCTGAAAACAGCATTTTCTCCTCCGTTTTTATATAACTGTTCAATAACTTCAGCTGAAGAATTATTATTCTCCCATAATGCTATATTTTTAGGCAACCCTATTAAACCTATCCTATTATTTAAACTAGATATTATACCTACATAAGCACCATAAATATCATTATTATCATCTATAAATAAAACCGAAAAGTATAAAGGAGAATCATTTTTTTTAGCTATATCCAACTTACTTATAAAAAAATAATAAAATATCCCAGCAATAAATAATAAAGAAAATATAATAGCAAAGATAATAAGCATAATAGATTTTTGATTAGCCTGATTTATCGTTTTTATACTTATATTTTTTTCATTTTTATTCTTCATTTATATATAATATATTATGTTAATTAAGTTGTCAAATATATTTTTATAAAAGAAACTATATTGCAACTATTGAAATTGTTAAAGTTTTAATATAATATATACTATATATAAAAATAATGGATTTTATAATGAATTTTTTTAGAAAAATTATTTTTATTTTTGGATTATTACTGTCGTTAATATCTATAAATGCATTAATGGCATGCAAAAATTCAAAAAAAGAAGAAGAAATAGACAAAGATTACTAATTATATGCTTTTTTTTAAAAATAAACTTATATTATTAATGATAATACTGCTTTTTAGTATTAATGCATACTCTATCACTATAACAATACTTCCATTTGAGAGTGCTGATGAAACTTGGATAGAAGAGTATAAAGTAGATGACGGTATTCCTAGAGTATTGGAAGATTCCCTTATAAATAAAAAAATGCTAGATATTACAGATTATGATTTGTTAATATCATATTTTAGTTCTTATGATATTGTGGCATCATATAAAAGTATGCAGACTAATTTGCAGCTGGCATCTGATTTTATAAAAGAAACATTTAATTCCGATTATATTATTACAGGTGAAATATTAAATTTTAACTTAAAAAAGGGCGGCAAAGACACAGCAAATGTTGAGTTTAAAGTTAATCTCATAGATATAAAATCTCTGAAAATAGTAAAAACCTTTAAAGATAAAGGAAATTACACATTACCTAATAGCAGTCCTGTATATTCAGCGGAAGATGCACTTTTTACAGAAACAGCATTGGGAGCAGCGTCTGCAGCAGCATTAAGTAAAATAGCAGATAGTATAACAGAATATTTAGGAAACCCTCCTTTAGTAGGTATAGTAACTAGAATAGAAAATAATAAATTATATATAAATCTCGGTAAAAATAATAATATTAAAATCGGAGATGAATTTAATATATATAAAAGAGATAAAGTTCTGCAGCTTCCAAATTATCAAAATAATTCAACAAATAATATAAGCAATATACCAAAAATACAATTTGATAACAATACAGAAAAAGGATATATATCTGTAAGAAGTAATGAAAAAGGAGATGTTTGGTATACGAGTGAGATGCTCTATAAATATAGATTCTACAAAAATGAAGAAACTTTTATAACATCAGCTAAAGTTGTAGAAATCTATGATTATTATGCAATATTAGAAAACAAATCAGATAAAGTAATAGAACCTATGATGATAGTAAAAATAAAAGACTAGGAGCTCAATTGATGATATCAAAACAAAATGTCTTATATAACGAAATTGAAAAAGATGATTACTATATATATATAAATCAAAAAACTAATAAAGGTATATTTACACCATATTATAAAGGAAGCTGCAATAGTTTTTTATATGATTTCAAATTAGATATATGCAGAACATTTCATAAAAATGCTAAATCCTACTCTATAATAGATATGTCATTAGATGGAACTAAAATTATGACTATCTCAGTTACAAGCAATGACTCGCAAAATAATGTATTTAAAATAATAGAAATAGGAACAAATAAAGTATTGCTTGAAATAAATAATCTTTATGTATATGAGGCTTTTTTTACAGGAAATCCTAGATATATATTTATTAGAGCAAGAGAAGTAAATATAATGAAAGTATTTGTATATGATGTGCAGACAAGAAAAACTATGTATACATTAAAAGAAAATATATTTATTAGAAGCGGCTGCTTTAATGAACAAAGGCTTATATTTACATATCCTTCTATAACAGAAAATAGAATTATAAACTATTTGAATTTCAATACTTTAACTCAAACTAAAGAATTAATAGGCTATTCTGAAATAAAAGTATCTAAAATTTTTGATGCCTCTAATAAAGATTTACTTTTAGTAGATAATGATCAATCAGTTTCTTTGTACAGTAATAAAAAAATAATTTGGAAGATTCAATTTCTTTCATTTGTCAATCATTATATAGGGGGATTCTTTTATCTAAAAGAGGACAATAAAGTATATTTAGATACCCCTGCTATAATACAAGAGAAAATGTCTGATAACAAAATTGATACTATGGTTTTATATAGAATAGATGCCTATTCCGGTAATATAGAAAGCGTACAATTACCAGCTAAAATAAAATATAAAAAATTTACACATATGTTTGATTATAAATTAATAGATACAAGAGGAAATATATTTGATGTAAGAGATAGAACTGCATATTCTTTTCCTATAAATACACATAGGTAATTTAAAGCTATTGATTTTTTTAAAAAAATTTATATAATAATAATTATGTTAAGATATATATTAATACTAATTTCAATATTGATAATCTCTGTTTCATGCGATGAAACAGCAGATAGTAAAGAAGCATATAGTGTCTGCAATGAAACTAAAGCTCTTTCAGCTAAAGAATATGATGTGTTGATAAATAAAGGTACTGAAATGCCTTTTAGCGGTGAGCTTTTAAATGTAAAAGAAGATGGAATATATACATGTAAAATATGTGATACTCCATTATTCCATTCAGAATCAAAATTTAATTCTGGAACGGGTTGGCCTAGTTTTGATGATGCCATATCAGAAAATATAAAATTGGTACCTGATGGGGATAGAATGGAGGTTGTATGTGCTAAATGCGGCGGACATATGGGACATGTATTTTATGGGGAAGGTTTTACAGAAAAAGAAACTAGATACTGTATTAATTCTGTTTCTTTAAATTTCGTCAATAAATTTACAAATGAAAATTCTGAAAATAAATAGTGTTTTGAATTGAGATAATAAAGAATAAAATAAAAATCTCGGAGTTAAATACATTATGATAAAAAAAACAATAATAACAATCTTATCTTTATTATCAATTATTTCATGCTCTCAAAAACTTAACAGTCAAAATATTAATGATAAAGGTAATAATATGAGTAATAGTACAGCTATGCCTGAAAATGTAAAGTATGCATATTTTTCTTCAGGATGTTTCTGGGGAACAGAATATTGGTTTGAAAAATCAAAAGGTGTTCTTTCTGTTGTAAGCGGATATGCTGGAGGTCATAAAGTGAATCCAACCTATAGAGAAGTATGCACAGGACTTACAGGTCATTTAGAAACAGTGAGAGTGGCTTATGATCCTGAAAAAACTACTTATGAAGAATTAGTAAAACTTTTCTTTGAAACTCATGATTTCACTCAAAAGAATGGACAAGGACCTGATATAGGATCTCAATATTTATCTGCTATTTTCTATCAAAATGATGAAGAAAAAGAAACTGCAGAAAAATATGTTGCTATGTTAAGAGAAAAAAATTATGATGTTGCTACAACTATAAGACCATTTAAAAACTTTTATGAGGCAGAAGATTATCATCAGGACTACTATGCTAAAAAAGGATCTATGCCTTATTGTCATTTCTATACAAAAATATTTTAATGAAATTTAATTATTAAAAATAGACTTTAAATTTTAATATTTAAAGTCTATTTTTATTTATCACTTACTTTTTAAAGTTATTATCACTACTTCAGGATATGCAAATAACCTAAAAGGCATAAGCACAGCACCTATTCCAGAACTAACATAAACTTTCATATTACCATAATTCATAAGTCCGTAAACAGCTGGAAAAATAGGATATTCTCTATTTTTATTTAATCCTTCCCATACCCACATAGGAAGAAAACTTATTTGAAGTCCATGAGTATGTCCTGAGAAAAAGAAATCTATAAACTCACTATATCCTCCGTCTTTTGCTCTTTTCAAAGGTATATTAGGTTCATGAGATAAAAGTATATGAAAATCCTCCGCTTTGACATTACTAACGGCAATATCAAATCTAACATCATCTGTTAAGAAATCACCTACTCCGCCTATAGATATATAATCTCCCATTTCATTTGTTATAAATAAAATATTATTATCAATCACTTTGAACCCATTAGAATATAAAGCATTAGAAACATCTTCTGTACTTTCCCAATTATCATGATTGCCTAAAACAGCATATTTTCCATATTTAGCTTCTAAACCTTTTATGCCGTTATAAAATTTCTCTGTATTTTTTTTATCATAATGGCTGAACTTATGAGGAGCACTATAAATATAATCTCCTCCAAATAATATCATATCAGGTTTTTCATTCATTATTAAATCCGACATCTTCCTTACATGACTTTCCGGTATATAGAGACCAGCATGCATATCTGAAGCCAAAGCCAATTTTATATTATCAAAACTTTTAGGCAAATCCTCAAATTCCAAAGTAATATATCTTACCCTCATAGAATGTGCTGTTTTGTACATATATAAATGCAATATAAAAATAAATAATATAACTATTAAAAATATTATTTTGTTTCTTTTAGATATTTTCTTAAAAAAATTCATTTCTAATCCTTAACCTCTATATATAATTATAATTAGCTATTAAAAGAGATAGTACAAATGATAATAATACTATACATAAACTAAATAATATGAATTTAATACTAAATATCATAAAAATAAATATTATTACAATAGATAATATTACAGAAATAATAAAAGATAAAGCATACAAACTATTTAACAATAAAATTTTATTAAACTTTGATAATCTCCTGTGTAAAACAGATAATACAGATGAGGATAATAAAGAAAGTGAAAAAGCTAATACTATTATAAGTAAAATAGCAGCATTTCTAATTGAATCAGAATTTTCAATATAATATGCTTTATCAGATGAAACGACTTTCAAATCATTTTCATTTATAGTATCACTAGAATTTAAAAGAGAATATATATCATCATTTTTAGAAAAAACAATTATGCTTTCATTATATGGGGATTTATCACCTTCTTTAAGGTATATAAAACTATTCATAGCAGTTATATCGCCTATAATATCATAATTTTTATCTTTCAAATCATATATACCGCTTACATAAAAATATCCTGTTTCAAGCCAGCCTCTTGATGCCTTTGCTATCAATGATAATGCATCGCCTATTTTTAAATTCAAGTAATTAGCTAAATCCTTACCTATTATAATTTCTCTTTTAGGACTTTCAAACATCTCACCATCTATGATAGCATTTGATACATTCATTCCATTTTCTAATATATTTTTATCATAAGCATAAACCCTTGAGTATATGCTTCCTGTTCTTATAACAACTCCTACAGGAAAACTTAATACTGTTTCTATATCAGCATACTCATCGTAAGAACTAATTTCTTTAAATAATAAATTAGTTATGCTGTCATTAACATTATTAGAAGAAAAATCTATTGAACCATTAAATAAAAATGTATTTTCTGAAGTATTATTCTTTACTATTCTCACAATCCTTTCAGATGATTCTTCATTTGTATTTTGATTATTCTGACTTGCAAATACAAAAAATGATGAATACAATATTAAAAATACTATTGAATAAGTACATACCAAGCCAAATATAATTAATATATTTTTATTTTTATTATACTCTTCATCTTGTAAAAATACTTTCTCCCAAATCTGATATTTTACATTAGATAAAACAACTGATAGTATATTTATAATAAGCATTAAAGGATATATATAATCAAATATAAAATCACCTTTATAAAATAATATTACAATATATATTATAAAAGATATTACAAATCCTAAAACACTGAATAATAATTTTGATTTAAATAATTCTCTATAACTGTAAATAGTATATGAGTTGATAAATATAAATGCTGAAAGCAAAACAAACAAATATACTAATATTATATATAATTTAGAATAATTTTCATTAGATTTATAATAATCTCCTAAAATATCTTTTTTAGTATAAGCCTTAAAATCATTACCATAAATTCTATCTATATCATTATCATAATCAATCAATTTCTCATCACTTATATTCTGCTTAACATACATTTCAGTAGCAGCATTCTCCAACCCCGCAAACTTATTTAAATTATTAATATCTATTAAGGCATAATTATAATTTAGACTATCTGACACCTCTATTATAGTATATTCTTCAGCATTATAATGTCCTGTCTTTGTAATGAGTTTTAATATTACAGTATCATTAGTATTAACATCTAATACAGATGCCGCCGATTTACTTATAATGATTGAGTTATCAGCATTAAAATTTTCTAATGTATGATTATTTAAAATACCAAAAACTTCATTATCATTTTTTATATCAATGCCATTTATAACAATTTCTTCTTCTCCTAAATGAGATATTAAACTAGCTCTGTATTTAAGCCTTGATGTTATAGGACTTGATTTAAATATTTCTCTTAATTTCTGCTCTTTTTGAGAATAATCAAATATATAATAATCATCTAATATATAATCTCTTGATTCTTTATAAATACTATTCATTATATTAATATCACTTAAAGAAATTTCAGAATCATTTTTACTTAAATAATTCACAGAAAATAATGCAGTAAATGTTATTACTATAGATATTAAACAAGTAAGTATATTAATTTTTTTCATAAATATCCCAAATAAAAATAATAATATTAAGGAAGATTATATCTTAATAGACATTTTTGTAAATAGTAAATATTATTTTTTGATAAGTAATCATATATTAAGCATCAAACTTCTATTTTAAAATAAAAATGCTGACATATAAACAATTATACATCAGCATTATAATCAAAATTACAATTCTATTAATAAAAGAATAATATAAAATAAACAATTAATCTGATTTTCTCATTTGAGGGAAAAGAATTGTATCTCTAATACTAGCAGCATTCAAGAATAATATAGCCATTCTGTCAATACCTATTCCAAGTCCGCCTGTAGGAGGAAGTCCGTATTCCAAAGCATTGATATAATCCAAATCCATATCCATAGTTTCGTCTTCGCCGCGTGCTTTTGCTTTTAACTGTTCTTCAAATCTTTCTTTTTGGTCTATTGGGTCATTAAGTTCGCTGAAACCATTAGACAGCTCCATTCCTCCTATAAATAGTTCATATCTTTCTGTAATATCAGGATTATCAGGATATGATTTTGAAAGAGGAGAAACTGCTTTAGGATAATTAATAACGAATGTAGGCTGTATTAATTTTTCTTCAACTTTTTCTTCAAACACTGCAACCATTACTTCCCATTTAGTAGGTTTAGTTTTTGAAGTATCTATTTCTACTCCAACTGATTTAGCTTTTTCTAATGCCTCATCATCTGACTGTATAGCATTAAAATCAAGTCCGGAATGTTCTTTAACCAAATCTACCATAGGGATTCTTGCAAATGGAGGCTTAAAATTAATCTCATAATCTTTATACTCTGAAGTGTATTTTCCGTTTAATTTATAGCATACTTTAGAAAAAACATCCTCTACTAATTCCATAACCTTATAGAAGTTAGCATAAGCCATGTACGCTTCCATCATAGTAAACTCTGGATTATGCCTTGTAGATATTCCCTCATTACGGAAATTTCTATTAAGTTCAAACACTCTGTCAAAACCTCCTACAACCAATCTTTTCAAATAAAGTTCAGGTGCTATTCTCAAATATAAAGTCATATCCAAAGTATTATGATGCGTAATAAAAGGTTTAGCCTTAGCCCCTCCGATTAAAGGATGCATCATGGGTGTTTCTACTTCTAAAAAACCATTTTCCAACATTACTTCTCTTACAGCTGAAATCATTTTAGATCTTTTAATAAATGCTTCTTTAACATTATCATTCATTATCAAGTCAACATATCTTTGTCTGTAGCGGAGTTCTGTATCTGTAAGTCCATGGAATTTCTCAGGCAAAGGATTTAAAGATTTTGTTAATAATTTTAATTCATTTGCATATATTGTAATTTCTCCTGTTTTTGTTCTAAATACCGTTCCTTTTACACCTACAATATCACCTATATCTATTAATTTTTTAAATACTGTATTATAAAATTCATCGCCTACCTTATCTCTTTGTATATAAGCCTGAATACTGCCTTCAGAATCTTTTATAGTTAAAAATGAAGATTTGCCCATAACTCTATATAGCATAATTCTGCCTGCTATAGCAACTTCTGTCTGATTCTTTTCTAATTCATCAAATTTTTCTGCTATTTCCTTTGATTTGTAAGTTACATCATAGCTGTTTGGAAATGGGTTGATTCCCATATTTCTTAAAGTATTTAATTTCTCTTTTCTGTTTTCTTTTTCTACACTAGTATTTTTTTCATTTTGTGTATTTTCAGAATTATTTTGATTTTCTGACATTAAATTATCCCTCTTAAATTATTTGTTATTTATAATGAAATAACATGAAAAATATTGCTATAAATATATATTAAAAACAAAAAAAATTCTATAAAAAATTAACATTATTGAATATACTATTATTAAAAAATGATAATAGCTGAATCTGTATTCTGATAAAATTTAATTTAGATTTTATAATTGAGATGCAATAAAAATATATTAAATAAAGTTAATGAATGCTAGTAATTACTTTACAATATTAGAAAATATATTATCATTAATATATGAATAATAAATTAAAAATTATAAAATATAAAGCTATACTATTTTTCATAGGACTGATATTTTTATCTGCATCATTTATTATAATATATATTAATTTTAGATTTAATGATGATAATATAATTAAAGTAAATGCCAATGTAGAGAGTATTGAGCATTATGAATACGGTATTATAAAAAAACAAAAATTTGCTAATGTGATTTATAGTTTTATTTATGAAGGAAAAGAAATAATGCTTACAAATTCATATTTGGAAAATTCAGACAATGATATTTCTGTAAATTCAAAAACTGAAATACTTTATGATAGAATAAGCAGCACTATAGTAACTAAGCCTAGTATATATACATTAATTATAGCATTTATATTTATAATATTGGCTATAGCAGTAATTGTATTTGCTTTTAAATTGAAGCAAAATAATATATATGTGCCGCCGAAACTATAGAAATAAATTTTATAATAAATAGAGCATAATTAATTTAATAAATCATCAGCTATTTATTTTTTATTTATTGTTGTTATGAAGCCTGCAACTCGCATTCTGGTAATTCAGTAATTTCTTCAGTATTATTGTTTTAAATATATTCATCATTATTAGATATTTCTGTATTATTGGTATTAAAGGTATCAGTATTTGCGGCTACTTCTGTATTATCAGCTTTTTTAGAATTACAGCTTATTAATATTTATTATACTAATTAATATTAAAATAAAATTTTAAAAAGGTTTATAAAATAATATCAGATTATATTAATTTTTTTGTATCACAATTTTTCTATTTTTTCTATACTAAGTCCTGTTAATTCACTTATAAGATTTAAATCCATATTTTTATTTTTCATGTTTCTAGCTAAAGAATATTTTTCTTGTTCTATACCCTGTTCTATACCCTTTATACGCTCTTCATTAAGCATTAGAATATTAAAATAATCTCTTTCATAATTACTGTAGCCATTATATAAATCATTGCTATTAACAAATTTATTATATTCATCATATACTTCTTTCATTATAGGGTTTTTCTTTACTAATATTTCCATAGTATCCTCCAATTTATCTTTTGAATTTAAAAACTCAAACCAATCTGATAAACCTTCATATAAATTATTATTATTAACAAATTTTTTCAATTCCAAAAAGTGAATCTCCAAATGATTAGTTAATATATGATTGGTTTCTAACTCTTTAATAAAATAACAGCTATGAGGCTTATCTATATCTTTTATCAAATTAAAATCCAAAATATTAATACTTATTACAGGTGTCAAATCAGAATATATATCCTTAGATTTTAAATTTGTAAAATAATTCTTAGCCCAATAGTACAAACTTCTATATATGAATGAATGATTACCTATTCTTTGTATTTCTATAATTATAGTTTCGCCTGCTTTAGTTTTAGCCTTAACATCTGCTATTGATTCTTTATCAAATACATTTTCTTTTAAATTAAAAGTATTCAAAATTTCTATATATTCAAAAGGCTCTTGATTAGAGTCTATTCTCACAGAATTAATGAGATTTTTTAATATATGCTCATGTCCCTCTTTTGCAAACATATAACGCATAAAATAATCATTCATTCTGTTAATATTTCTCATATAAAAATTATAACAAAAAGAATAATAAAAGTAAATATTTCTAAATATAATAAACTATAAGTTATATAAAACTATATTATTTTTATCCTTTACATTTTTAGTTATTGCATTATAATAGAAGAAATCATTACAAATTAGGATAAGCCTATGAATTTTAAAGAATATATGAATGTAAGACTAGAAGAAATTAATAAAACTATTGATAATGTATTTGATAAAAGCAGTATAGAATTGGAAAATAGTTTTATAGAAATGCTTAAATATCCATTGGATGCGGGCGGTAAAAGATTGAGGCCTATACTTACTTGTTTGGCATGCGAGCTTTTTGAAGGCGACTATAAAAAATCAATAATACCTGCTGCAGCATTAGAGCTTATACATACATATTCCTTGGTTCATGATGATTTACCTGCTATGGACAATGATGATTTAAGACGAGGCAAACCTACAACACATGTTAAATACGGTGAGGCTAATGCTATACTTGTAGGAGACGGACTTCTTACTCATGCTTTTCAGTTACTTTCTAAAGCGGATGTTAAAGACAGAACTTTAAGAAAACTTTTATTTGAATTAAGCTATGCTGCTGGAATTAACGGAATGGTTATGGGGCAGTTTATAGATTTATATTATGAAGAGAAAGAAATTAATTTTGATATGCTTAAAATTCTTCATGCAAAAAAGACAGGTGCTATGATTAGAGGAACTGTAAGACTTGGAGCCATTTCCTCTGAAAATGATAATGATATAGAAAATATCACAAAATACGCTGAAGCTGTGGGGCTTGCTTTTCAGATACAGGACGATATACTTGATGTTATTTCAGACAATGAAACTTTAGGTAAAACAGTGGGTAAAGATGAAAAAGAAGGCAAACTTACTTATGTTAAGCAGTTCGGGCTTGAAGGTGCTAAAAAAGAGGCTGAAAAAGTAACAGAAAAAGCCATTGAATATTTAAAACCTTATAAAGATAGCGAAGCTAAAAATATTTTAATAGAATTAGCAAACTATATAATAGAGAGAAAATCTTAAAAATATTTAAATAAAACCATTTTATTAAATTCTTTTTTTAATTCTCCGATAACAAAATAATAAAAATAAAATATAAATTTAATTACAAAATTATAATATATTATGAATGAAAGTAGAAAAATTAATTTAGAAGCAATAAATAAAAATATCAGAGCATATCCTTATGATTTCATTAATATTCTTGAAAATGCTAAAGAATCGGATATAACTTTACAGGTAATAGAAACAAAATCACAAAAACCTTCTGCTAAAGTTATAAAAAATGGAAAGCAGATACTTCTTCATAGTGCTTATGACCCGATAAAAGAAGCTAATACTTTAATAAAAGAAATTGAAAATGATGAAGATTTGGATTTGGTATTTATATTCGGAATTGGGGCTGGATATTTGATTAATGCTGTAAAAAAACTTAATGTTTCTATTGCAGTAATAGAGCCTGATATAAATTTTTTCAGCACTTTGATAGACAATTTTAAATTAGACAAAATACTTGAAGACAATAAAATAACTTTTTTTATAGGCGGAAATGATGATGAGGATATAGAGAAGTTCATATCTATAACTACAACAAAAAAAGTGAAGTTTTTCGTTACAAGGTCTTATACTTCGCTATTTGCTGAAGAGGCTATGCATTATCAAAGTAAAGTTCTTTCTGTAGTAGATAAAAAAATTATAAATATTAATACTATTTCAAGATTTGATAAACTATGGGCTTATAATATAGCTTCCAATGCTGTTGAAATCGCCACTCATTACGGAGTTAATAGATTTTTTGATAAATACAAAAATATACCTGCTGTTATAGTATCAGCTGGACCTTCGCTTGAAAAAAATATAAGAAAATTAAAAGACATTAAAAATAAAGCGATTATAATAGCAGTTGATACGGCAATGAAGCCTTTATCATCACATGGCATATCTCCGCATTTTGTAATAACTATTGATCCTCAAAAGAAAAACTCAAAATATTTCAGAAATATTCATTTTGAAGATACAGTCTTAATAGCAGAGTCATCAGTCGACCATGAGGCTATAAAATCATTTAATGGTTCAATATATTTTATAGATTCAATATTCCCATTAGCAAAATACTTTATGAAGCCATTAGGAAAAAGAGGCGACATTACTATGGGGGGAAGCGTTTCTACTGCTGCTTATGATTTCGCTGTGAGAATTGGTGCCAATCCTATAATAATGGTTGGACTTGATTTATCTTTTCCTAATCATCAGACTCATATAAAAGGAAGTTATCATGAAGAAAATTTCTTCACTGAAATAGGAAAGCTAGATTCTTATGACAGCAGAATATATAAAGTTCTTGTTGCTGGCAATTTAAGAGAAGAGAAGAATGTTTATGGAGAAACTGTATTTACTGATTCAAGATTTGATATGTATAGAAATTGGTATGAGGCTCAATGTGCAAATAACAGCAATATAAAATTTTATAATGCCACAGAGGGAGGCGTTATAATAAAAGCTATGGAGAATATCACTCTTCAAGAGCTTATTGATAAATTAGATAATATAAATATACAAATAGATAAAAATGATAGAAATGTAGAAGACAAAAATAAAATACTTGAGAGTTTAAAAAATGGTTTAATAAAAATAGATAAAGATATTATATCATTAAAACCATACACTGAAGAGGCTATTAATTTATGCCATACAATAAATGATGAGCTTTCAAGACACAGAAAAGTTGACAAACTTATTTCAAAACTAGATGAAGCTGATATAAAAATACTTAATATCAGCAAAGTTAATGAATTTCTAGGAATTACTATGCAGAAAACTATCAAAACTATAACAGAAGGTTTTGAGTTTAAAGATGAAACTATGCATAAATCTATAGTAAGTTCTTTCAAATTATACGAAGCGATGAAAGACAGCATTAATTTTAACCATTACATAATAGAACGTGCTTTGATAAAGATAAACAAAGAGTTAGAATAAAAATTTTATCATACGCACGGTTAGCTAAATTTAAAATATAATAAAAATTAGAATTCAAAATAAAACAATATTTTTTACTTTGCTCATCGTGCGGTATATGCATCATAAATTTAAAAAAATCTAGGGTGGGTGCTATAATTTCTACAGTAACAAAAAAACAAATTTAAATTTTTATTTTAGAAATAAATTAATAAAGATAATGGGCGGGAATTAGAAAAAAAATTCAAAAGGAAATTATTTATATTTCTCTCTATTTATTTTGTTATTATATTATTTTTAATTATAATTTAGATTATATTTAATGTTTATTTAGAAAAAGCACATCCCCCAAGTTTTTTTAAATTTGTGAACTTTAACAGCACGCGGTGAGCAGAATTATAAGTTATAGCGAATTATGTAATTGCTGACTAGTTTTGTTTTATAGAGCGAGTTCAACGCGTGGTTAAAATACTTTTTTTAATAAAATAAAAAACATGTATTATTTTAAAGTGAAGTGATAGGTAATTCATCAACTTTTTTGTTCCTATGCTAAAGCAGACTTCGTCAAAGTTTCAAAAAAGACTAGTGATTATGTTTATAATTTTTTCTCACTCCCCACCCTTTAAAGTTTAAAATTTATTCTGAAATAAAGATTTTCTTAACGCTTGTCACTTAATTAGTAAAAGCACACCCACCCAAGCGTTTTTTTAATTTTAGAGTTTTTAAAAGCACGCGGCGGAAAGAATTTAAATTTATAGTAAATGTTTAATTATTAACTATCTTTGTTTATAGAGCAGATTCAACGCGTGGTAAAATAAGTTTATAGATAAAAAAGCTGCCCCAATAAAACTATTAAGACAGGCTTTTATTATTGTGATTGATTTAATTTATAGCTGATTCCAAGTTCCACTTGTTTGTCCGAGACTTAAAATTAATTTGAAACCGTCTGTAGCTGCATAGCTTACAGCATCATCAAGCATATATCCATTATTTATATTCACTTTAATTGTAAATGTTGCTTGCTTCTCTGTATCTTTTTTTCCTTCAGTAGTAAAGAAAAAACCAGTTGGTTTAGTTTGCAATGTAATAGCACTTTCAGCACTACTAACATACACACTTCCAGAAGAACTTGTAGCTGTAGCTGTAAATCCTGATGTTTTATTTAGTGTAAACCCAGATAAACTAAATTCCCATGTAGGTGTTTCACTTACAACTAGATTTACTTTTCCTGCACTGCCATTATCTACATTTTGCATTGCTATTTCTATATCTGTTTGTTTTATTATATCTATATTAGCAACATATAATTTACCGTCATCTGAAACTGTTTTATTGTCTGATGTTCTTGTGAATAAGAATGTAAATGTATACTGATATACTTCTCCTGCTGCTGCTGTTTTTACTTTTTCTATTCCTGATGCAGATAATGTTATTCCTATCTCATTTGCTGTTGATGATACTGTAGAAGTTGTTAATTCAAAATCTGCAGGCTCTAATGATACGCCTCCTGATGCAGCTGTAACTTTACTTATCTCAACTTTAGTCTCTTGTTCTGTATAACATCTAATTTTTCCTTCTTTTATTAAAGAAGTATTTTCTGATGAAGTTCCTATTGTTTTCTCTTCAATTGTTCCATAAGAGTCAACAATATTAACAGAAAATTCCCATTGAGTTGGATTTGTAGGTGAATCATTATTTCCTCCGCAGCTTACTGCAAAAATTACTGCTGTGAGGCATAAAATAATTTTAATAACCGCTTTTTTCATTTTGGTTGCTACTTTAAATATTTTTTATTTATAACAATTAAAGATTTTTTATCTTTAATAAGTTATCAAAGATATAAAATGTATTTTGAATAGAAATTAATAAAAGTATTAATTAGATTTTTTGATTTGTTAATTTTTTTATTTGTGCAATGCGAAAAGAAATATGATGTATTATTAAGTTATATAGATTGTGTATTGCTTTTTTTGATAGTTTTAGTGAATATGCTGTATGCTGTATGCTGTATGCTGTATGCTGTATGCTGTATGCTGTATGCTGTATGCTGTATGCTGTATGCTGTATGCTGTATGCTGTATGCTGTATGCTGTATGCATAGTAATTATTCCCCCATCCAAATTACCTAATTATATATTAAATTAATAAATAAAATTGTCAATATTTATTAAAGAATATTTATATTTTTTACAATAAAAGTTAATAAATTATTGTTTTTTATTTGAAACATAATATATTAAAGATATATAATTTTTCTTATGTTATTTTTACTTTTTTCCGATAAAGTATTATAGTAGTATTTTTTAAGGTAATTAGATATGAAATATAGAATATTCTTACTTTTATTTATAATTATTAGCTGTTCTAATATATTTGCTCAAAATGCCAACTTCTTAGACACAATTATGTTAGATCAAATAGAGAGAGTTTATCCAAATGATAATGTAGTTTCTCCTTCAAGCTACACAATAAGCATGAATTTTGATTTAAACAGATATAGATTAAATGAACCTATAACTATGGAAATAAAAATATATGCTAAAAAGGGAACTATCAGTTTTACCAATTCAGTTAATCCATTTAATAATTATAGTTTTACTGTTTATGATAATTATAACAACCCTGTAGTATCATCAGATAATTACACACTTTGGAAATACAAAAATGAAAGAACATTAGATAATTCTCAAGATAGAATAGTAACTCTTAATGAAGGAGAAAGTTTTTCATATTATATAGATTTAAATAATTGGTTCTATTTCGATAAAATAGGAAGATACAGAATAGAATGCAGTTTCAATCCTATGCCGGAAATAAGTGATAATTTTTCTATGCATGCAGATACTGCTTACTTTTTATTAGAAGCTGCTAGAGTATATCAAACACAAACAAATAATGCTCCTGTTTATATTACTAATAACAACAATAATATACAGCAAAATCAGGGAGTTTTATATAATTATGCTCCGTCAAGCATTATCTCTAATACTTTATTTGCTATGAAAAATAGAGATTGGACTAATTATTACAACTATATGCATATGCCTTCTATAATAAGTATAAGCCAAAGATATTATGAAACATATAGAAATAATTACAGCAATGCATATTTAGAAGATTTTACAGATACAGGAATTCGTCAGAAAGCAAGAGAATTAAGTTTTGAAAATTATCTAAGAACTCAATTCTCAGACAATATAAGTGCCGATATGCTAAGAACTAATTTTGGCAATAATTTCTTAAATAATTTAGAAATGGCTTATAAATCAAGTAACATAAGAGAACTTGCTATAAGATTTGATATTCTTTATAGAACTTCATTGCCTGAAGATAGAAAAGTGCTTTTTGAGGAATTTAAAAAATATTTAACCTCTGCTTATGACAGACAGGTAAGAAATGCATTTATAGCAGAACTTCAAAGAGATGTAATTGCTACTAAAGATGCTAAATTAAAAGAACACTACACTGCCGTACTTGATATGATTAGAAAAGAATATGATCCTGCAGTAACTTATACTCTTTTAAATTATACAATAGATAAAACAACTATTACTCAGGAATACGGCTTGCAAAAGGCTGAAGTAGAAACTACTCTTTATCATAGATACTTTAATGCTGATACAGGAGATATTTATGATCCTGTTGTAAAAAGAACTTTCATTTTAAGAAGAATGGGAGATTATTGGTATATCGTTAATTATTATGATACAGTTGTAAATAATTAAAAAAAACATCAATTATATTATAAGAATGATAAAAAGTGAGAAAATATAAATGATTATAATTTTCTCACTTTTTTTATAAAAAATATTGAATATAAAATTAATTATTTAAATTACTTTAATTTAGTTTAAACTAGATAAATTTTTGGCTAAATTTATTATCTTAATTATTACTAAAACAAAAAATATATGTAAAGTAAAATGAATAATGCCTCAATTTTCATATTTATAAATATTTAAAAATTATTTTATATGGTATTGCAAAAAGTAAGAGTTTATAATATAATATATACTTACTAATATTTTACTTTTAATGGGAGAAGCAAAAATGAAAAAAGGTATACATCCACAATATTTTGAAACAGATGTAAACTGTGCCTGCGGTGCCAATTTCAAAATTCACTCCGTACAAAAAAGTTTACACGTAGATATTTGTCATAACTGCCACCCTTTCTTTACAGGAAAACAAAAAATTCTTGATACTGCCGGAAGAGTTGATAAATTTAAAAAACGTTATGGCTTAAAAAAATAATGCCTAAATTAAATTATATAAAAAATAATTAGTTTAAGATATTTCAAAACTTATTCTAATTATTTTTTATTGATAAAATATTACCTTTCTAATAAAATAAAAAATAATCTCAATCTAAACAATTATTAAATATTAGGATTAATAATGAAATTCATCATAGAAAATAAAGTATTTGAAACTCTAAATGATATGTGCGTTGCTGTAATAATTGCTAATGGAATTGATAATAAAAATAAAATAAATGATATATCAATTATGCTTAAAGAAAGTATTTCAAATGCTGAAAAAGAATTTGAAAACATAAAGATAAAAGAAAGTGAATATATACAATGTTATAGAAATGCCTTTCAAAAACTAAATATTAATCCTAATAAATTTATGTGTTCTATAGAAGCATTGCTTACAAGAATATCAAAAAAGAAAGGAATGCCGGAAATAAATTCTGTAGTAGACTTAGTTAATGCTGTTTCTATTAAATACAAACTTCCTATGGGGGCACATGATTTGGATTCTATGAATAATGAAGATTTTTATATTAGATATTCTGTAAGTGATGATACATTCCTTCCTTTTGGAGAAAATGAAACAGAAAAAGTTGATAATAATGAATTGGTGTACGCTGTTGCTAATGATGTGAGAACTAGAAGATGGATATGGAGACAAAGTGAATATGGCAAAATTACTGAAAACTCTTCAAATATAATATTTCCTATAGATGCTTTTATTGGTATTAATGATGATAAGGCTGTTAGGGCTAGAGATGAACTTGCTGAATTATTAGTAAAATTTTTTAACTGTAATATAAAAGTGGGATTAATAGACTCTAAAAATAATTATATAGAATGTTAATTTCATATATTCATTCAAATTTATTGTTTTTGCTTCAAAAAAGTTTTATCAAATTATTTTTTTATTACTGTTAATAAAATTATTATCTAAAAATATATAAATGACTTTGGAGAATTTACTATACACTCACTATTTTTATATTTAGCTTATAATATTTGAAAATTATTATTTTAGGATTATCTTATTATCTATAAAGTATTAAATATTAAAAGTTATAAAATTTGAAACCTTTTTCCACACCCCACCCATTAGACTTATAGTCTCACTATTATTTTATAACTATACTTATATTAATAATTAAAAAAGAAAAAGCACACCCGCCCAAGTCTTTATTAAATTGAATGATGAACCTACCGCACGATTAACATTATCATAAATAACAGAATTCATAGAAAAAATAGTTTTATTTTTTTATTTAATCGTTTAAACGTGCGTGATATCAAAGTATAACGCCAAGAGTAAGCATTCTTCCAATCTGAGCACCATCTCTTCTGTAAGAGTAAAATTCTTTATCATAAGTATTTAGATCAGAAATTTCTATATTATCTTTTAACACTCCTAAATTAATCATCTGATCTCTTATCTCAAGCCCATTATCAAAATGCCATCTATTATTAATTATAGTCTTATTTTTAAAATGTACAGCAACTTCTTCACCAACCTCATAATTTTTTAAAGCTATATAAGGAGCAATATAAACATACATTTTTGAAGGCTCAGCATTATATTCTTTTATCATTAGCTCAATAGTTTTAGGCACTATTTTATCTCTTGTTCCTTTCCAACTGGAATGAATTGCTGCCATTGATTTGGTTGCATTGCAGTATATAATCACAGGAGCACAATCTGCAGTTTGTATAACTAAAGGTACATTTTTAAGATTTGTTATTAAAGCATCAGTATCTTCCACAACTTTTTCTCTTCCGCCATACATATTAATATTGTTTTCATCTATCTTTGCTATATTTACTTGATGAATCTGATGCATAAAAATAGATTTATTTATATCAAGATTAATATATTGAAAAAAGTCCTCTTCTCTTTTTCTTCTATATTCTACAGTTATATCTTTAGCTTCAATATAGTCTCCTTTAGGAAGTACAGCTATATATATTTTATTATTATCATTTTTTTTGGGATAAATAACATTAAGCATTTTTTAATCTTTTAATTTCAGCTTCTAACTCTTTTACTTTATTATTTAATTCTTTAGTTTCACTTCTGGACTGTTCCATTATATTTTCGTATAAAGTAAAAAATTTCTTTGCATACTCTAATTTCTGCTTCAATTCATTTATCTCTTCTTTGTAGATATCTATTTTAGAAGAAAGAAGTTTATTATCCTCCTGCAATTCTAAAATAATCTCTTTATCAGTATATTCCACTTCTGCAACCCTTTATTTATTTAATATATAATATCTATTATGTACATTATAAATGAATTGTCAAGTATAAATTGAACAATATTATGAAGTAATTAACAAGAGGTTTTTACCCCTTGTTAATAAAATTACGAAATTATATGTTAGATACTATTATATCACCCATCTCAGAGCATCTTACCTGCTTATATAAATAAGTCATCATATTATGCTTAGGCATTATATCTAAAGTTCTATACCCTTCATCTATAGCCTTATAAACAGCCTTTTCTATAGTTTCAGCTTCTTTTTCCATTTTAAAAGAATATTTGAGCATCATAGCAAGAGAAAGAATAGTACCTATAGGATTAGCCAAATCTTTGCCTGCAATATCCGGAGCAGAACCATGTATAGGTTCATACATACCCACAGAGCCGTCAGAAAGACTTGCAGAAGGTGCCATTCCTATAGAACCGCTTATAATACTTGCCTCATCAGAAAGTATATCTCCAAACATATTTTCAGTAACTATAACACCAAACTGCGAAGGATTAGAGGTTATCTGCATAGCTGCATTATCAACATACATGTCATTATAGCTGACATCACTATATTCTTTAGATAGATTATTCATAATTTCACGCCATAATTTAGAAGTATGAAGTACATTGGCCTTATCTACAGAAGTTAAAGGTTTTTTAAGATTCCTAGCCAATTCAAAAGCAACTTTACCTATTCTTAATATCTCATCTTCTTTATAAAGCATAAGATCAGTTGCCTGCCTTACACCATTAACCACTTCAAATTTATGCTCACCAAAATATACACCGCCTGTAAGCTCTCTTACAATAACAAAATCAATAACATCTTTACATATACTTTCTTTAAGAGGAGAAGCATATTCTAAAGATTTTAATATTTTTATAGGTCTTATATTGGCATAAAGCTTCATTTCTTTACGAAGTTTTAATAAACCTCTTTCTGGTCTGTTTTCCGGAGCAACATTGTCCCATTTAGGACCTCCTACAGAACCTAAAAGTACAGAATCAGACTTAATACATTTTTCTAAATTTTCATCAGTAAGCGGAACTCCGTATTTATCAATAGAGCATCCTCCCATATCAACATATTCTAAATTAAACTTGTGCGAATATTTTTCAGCTATTCTATTAAGCACATCAATAGCCTTGTCAACTATTTCAGGACCTACCCCATCGCCCTTAATAACAACAATATTTTTTTCCATAAATAATTACCCCTTATTCTTTATAGAGTTCAAAAGCCCATTGGAGTTAATTATATTTTTAATAAACTCTGGGAAAGGCTCTGCTTTGTAGCTTTCATTTTTAGTAATATTTGTTATAACGCCGCTGTCAAAATCAACTTCAACTTCATCTCCATTGTCTATTTTTTTGCTTGCCTCTTCGCATTCAAGTATTGCAAGCCCTATATTAATAGAGTTTCTGTAAAATATTCTGGCAAAAGAAGAAGCTATAACACAAGATATACCAGATTCTTTAATGGCAATAGGAGCATGCTCTCTTGATGAACCGCATCCGAAATTCTCTCCTCCTACCATTATATCGCCTTTCTTTACCTTGCTTACAAAATCTTTATCAATATCTTCCATACAATGAGCTGCTAACTCTTTATGATTTGCAGTATTTAAATATCTTGCTGGAATAATAACATCAGTATCAACATTATTTCCATATTTATGAACGAAACCTCTAGCTTTCATTTAATTAATATCTCCTATTTTTATTATAATCATTTGTTATAATCATTATTTAGGCTCTGTTATATATCCAGTCAAAGCACTGTATGCAGCAGTGGCAGGACTAGCTAAATATACTTTAGAAGTTTTATCTCCCATTCTTCCTACAAAGTTTCTATTAGTTGTAGTAACAGCAACCTCATCATGAGCAAGTATACCCATATATCCTCCCAAACAAGGTCCGCATGTAGGAGTAGATACCGCACAGCCAGCATCGATAAATATATCCATATAGCCTAATTTGATGCATTCTTTATAAACTTTCTGAGTAGCTGGTATAATTATGCATCTTACATTTTTAGCTATTTTCTTTCCTTTTAAGATGTTTGCAGCAGTAGCCATATCAGACAATCTGCCGTTAGTACAAGAACCAATAACCACTTGATCAACTTTTATATCTTTTAATTCTTTAGCATCTTTTGTGTTTTCAGGTAAATGCGGACAAGCAACTGTAGGCTCTATTGAAGCTAAATCAATATCATATTCTTTTTCATATACCGCATCATCATCAGCTTTAAAAATAGTATAATCTCTTTTTACTATATCTTTTAAATATTCTATAGTTTGATTATCTACTTCAAATATTCCGTTTTTAGCACCTGCCTCAATAGCCATATTAGCAATACAAGCTCTATCGTCCATAGTAAGAGATGAAACACCTTCTCCTCTAAACTCCATGGATTTATATAAAGCCCCGTCAACACCTATCATACCTATAATATGAAGTATAACATCTTTACCAGATACATTTGGTTTTAATTTACCTTTAAGATTAAATTTAATAGCAGAAGGCACCTTAAACCAAACCTGACCTGTAGCCATAGCAGCAGCCATATCAGTGCTTCCAACACCTGTAGAAAAAGCCCCAAAAGCTCCGTAAGTACAAGTATGAGAATCAGCACCTATTATAACCTCTCCGGGTGCAACTAATCCTTTTTCAGGTAAAAGTGCATGCTCTACTCCCATATCTCCTACATCATAGTAATTTGAAATATCGTATTTATTTGCAAAATCTCTGCATTGTTTGCATTGCTCTGCAGCTTTGATATCTTTGTTTGGAGCAAAGTGATCCATAACCAAAGCTATTTTTTCTTTATCAAATACTTTATCAAAACCGTATTTTTCAAATTCATTAATTGCAACAGGGCTTGTAATATCATTTCCTAAAACCAAATCAGTTTTAACCATTATAAGCTCGCCTGCTTCAACTTTATCGACACCAGCATGTGCCGCTAAAATTTTCTGAGTAATAGTCATAATTTTATCCTTAAATTAAAAAAGGGCTTTTACAATCTTTTAATCGTATAAGCCCTATTATATATTTATTATAATTTATTTAAGCCATTAACATAAGCTCTCAAACTAGCTTCAATAATATCTGTACTTACCGCTCTCCCAATAACAGTTTTATCATTAGAAGCTAACCTTACAATAACCTCTCCCAAAGCATCTTCACCCTCTGTAATAGCATTAATACTATAATTAACCAATTTAGCCTTATTAGAAGTAATAGAGTCTATAGCACCGAAAGCCGCATCAATAGGTCCGTTTCCCTTTCCTATTCCTTCAACAACATTATTCTGACTATCCATAATAGACACTGTAGCCAAGGAAGATATTGAATTACCGTCGTTCACAACAAATCCGTTTAATGTGTAAATAGGATTTTTTGAATCATTATTACCTATTAATAATGCTTCTATATCTGAATCAGTAACTATTTTCTTTTTATCCGCTAGATTTTTGAATTTTATAAATGCTTCCTCTAAAGACTTATCATCAATATCATAACCTAAAGACTCAATTCTGTCTTTAAAAGCATGCTTTCCGGAATGCTTTCCTAATACCATTTTATTCTGAGGTATTCCTATATCTTCAACATTCATAATTTCATAAGTAGAACGTTCTTTTAATACTCCATGCTGATGAATACCAGCCTCATGAGCAAAAGCATTGGCACCCACTATAGCCTTGTTCGGAGCAACTACCATACCTGAAATTGTAGATAATAATTTTGAAATTTTATAAATGCGTTTTGTGTTAACATCAGTATATGCATTATAAAAATCTTTTCTAGTTTTAATACCCATTACGATTTCTTCTAAACTAGCATTACCAGCTCTTTCGCCTATACCATTAATAGTACATTCTACCTGAGTAGCTCCAGCTAAAACTGCAGATAAAGAATTGGCTGTACCAAGTCCTAAATCATCATGGCAATGCACAGATATATCAACATTATCTATACCCTTAACATTCTCTTTTAAATATTTAATTAAATCAGCCATTTCTACAGGAGTAGTATATCCTACAGTATCAGGAACATTGATTGTAGTAGCACCATTTTCTATTGCAGCAGAATAAGCCTGAGCTAAGAATTCTCTATCGCTTCTTGAAGCATCTTCAGCAGAAAACTCTATAAATTCAAATTTAGTTTTAGCATAAGAAACAGATTCTTTTATAGTTTCCAATACCTGCTCTCTGGTCATCTCTAATTTATGCTTTAAATGTATATCGCTTGTAGCTATAAATGTATGAAGCATTGGATGTTTAGCCTCAGCAAGTGCTTCATAAGCTCTGTCTATATCTTTTTTATTGCATCTTGCCAAACTAGCCAGCTTAGCATTTTCTACAACCTTGCTTACTTCTCTTATAGCATTAAAGTCATCGTCAGAACATATAGCAAAACCAGCCTCTATGACATCAACGCCTAATTTATCTAATTCAGCTGCCATTTCTAATTTTTCAGCCAAATTCATAGTACAACCAGGAGATTGTTCTCCATCTCTTAAAGTAGTATCAAAAATCTTAATCTTTCTCATTGTTAAAACCCTTATAATAAAACATCATTTATAACTAAAGATGCTTTGGATTATAAAAAATATTTATTATAATATCTATTATTATTTTTTAATCCAACTCATCAATTTTCTTAATTCTGCACCGACTTTTTCTAATTTATGCTCTCTTTCTAATCTTTTAGTAGCATTAAATTTAGCTTTGCGTCCTGCACTAAACTCTTGAATAAACTCGCTGGCAAAAGTACCGTCTTGTATTTCTCTTAATACTTTTCTCATTTCTTTTCTAGTCTCTTCAGTTATCATTCTTCTTCCAGTTCTGTAATCGCCGTATTCAGCAGTATTTGAAATAGAATATCTCATCATAGCAAAACCGCCAGAATATATTAAATCAACAATTAATTTCATTTCATGTATACATTCAAAATAAGCCATTTCTGGTTCATATCCAGCTTCTACTAAAGTATCAAAACCAGCTTTCATTAATTCTGTAACACCGCCGCATAATACAGCTTGTTCTCCGAATAAATCAGTTTCTGTTTCTTCTCTGAATGTAGTTTCTAATATACCAGCGCGTCCTGCACCTATTGCCGAAGCATAAGCTAAAGCATAATCTTTTGCTCTTCCGCTTTTATCCTGATAAACTGCTATCAAGCTAGGTACTCCTCTTCCTTCCAAATACTGACTTCTTACAGTGTGTCCAGGTCCTTTTGGTGCAACCATAATAACATCTATATTATCAGCAGGCATTACAAAATGGAAATGAATATTAAATCCATGAGCGAACATAAGTACATTTCCTTCTTTCATATGAGGAGCTACCTGACTATTATATATATCAGCAGCTACTTCATCTGGTACAAGCATCATAACTATATCTGCAAGCTTAGCAGCTTCTTCTACTTCCATTACTTTAAAACCTGCTTCTTCTGCTTTTTTGCAGTTAGCACTGTCTTTTCTAAGTCCTACTATAACATTCATACCGCTGTCTTTTAAGTTCTGAGCATGTGCATGTCCCTGACTGCCGTATCCCATTATAGCTATAGTTTTACCGTCTAGTACCCCTAGATTACAATCAGCATCATAATATTTTTTTATCATTTTAATTTCTCCTTTAACTTATTATTTTTTATTAAAATTCAAAATTATTGATTATATTCATATCCGGAACATCATCGCCAAGCTGTATAGATGTTACCCCTGTTCTTGAAAGCTCTAATATATTAAAATCTTTTAATGCTTCTAAATATGCATCTATTACTGAAGCTGAAGCTGTTATTTCTACTGTAATACTTTTATTTCCAATATAAAGTATAAGTCCGTTATAAGAATTGGTTATATCGCAGGCTTTTCGTCTATTACTGTCATTAATTTCTATTTTTACCAAAAGAAAATCTCTTATTATGTTGTTGGAACTATCTATCAAATGTACAGAATGAACTTCTATAAGTTTTGAAGTTTGTTTTATAACATGATTTATATGAGAATCATCACCCTCTGTAACTATAGTCATTCTTGAAATACTAGGAACACAAGTTGCAGAACATGTAATAGTTTCTATATTAAAACCTTTTTGACTGAATAATAAAGTTATTCTATTTAATACACCAGTAATATTATCTACAAATAAAACTAAAACTCTTCTTTCTTTCTTATCCATTTTTTTACTCCTACTATTTATTAATCTACTATTATGTCATCTATAGTTCCGCCAGCTGGTATCATAGGCAAAACTCTTAAATCTTTATCTATAACACATTCTATCCATACCGGACATTTACATTTTAATGCCTCTTCAAAAGCCGCCTCAAATTCTTTTATAGTTTCACATCGAAAACCTTTAGCTCCGAAACCTTCGGCTACTTTTACATAATCCATTTTTTTATTTATATCAGTGCTTGAATATCTCTTACCATAAAATATAGTCTGCCATTGTCTAACCATGCCCAATGTACTGTTATTAAGTATGATACTTATAACAGGAAGATCATATTCAACGGCAGTAGCCACTTCATTTAAGTTCATATAAAAAGAACCGTCCCCTGTTATATGTATTACTCTTCTATCTGGTTTAGCAACCTGACAGCCTAAAGCAGCACCGTATCCGAATCCCATAGTACCTAATCCGCCGCTTGTTATGAAACTTCTAGGCTTGGTATGTCTTATATACTGAACAGCCCACATTTGATGCTGACCTACATCTGTAACATAAACAGCTTCATCTTTAGTTTTATCCCCTATTATATCCATAACCTTGCTTGGATAAATTCCATCTTTATCAGTATTTCTGTCAGAATCTTCTTTCATTTCTTTAGCTTTTAAGTCTGATAAATATTTTACCCACTCATCATCATCTACTCTTTTTACTAACTTATTAAATCTATCTAGTACATCATTTAAATCGCCTATTATACTATAATCAACATGAACATTTTTATTAATCTCGCTTCTGTCAATATCTATATGAACCTTTTTAGCAGCTCCTCCAAATTTAGAAGTATTTAAAGCAACTCTGTCGCTGAACCTTGTACCTACAGCAAGTATTAAATCAGCTTCATTCATAACTTTGTTAGCTGTAGCAGATCCATGCATTCCTAAAAGCCCTATATTTAATTTTTCATTATATCCTAATACTCCGGCTCCCATTAATGTATGCACTGAAGGTATATTGGAATTAATCATAAATGCTCTTAATTTGTCGCTTGAATCCTTAGCACCGCCTCCGAAATATATAATAGGTCTTTTAGATTCATTTATTAATTTTGCAACTAAATCTATAGTTTTTTCATCTTCTGCACTTATTTCTATATGTTTTGGAATAAATTTTTCTCTTTTAGTAAATTCTGTTTCTGCAAATGTGAAATTTTTTGGTATATCTATTAAAACAGGTCCTTTTCTTCCGGTATTAGCTATTACAAATGCTTTTCTTATGGTATTTGCAAGTTCATTGATATCTCTGACAACAAAATTATGTTTAGTTATAGGCATTGTTATTCCGGCAATAAAAACTTCCTGAAATGAATCTTTACCTATCAAACTTTCCGGAACATTAGCAGTTATTGCAATTAAAGGCACACTGTCCATATAAGCGGTGGCTAAAGGTGTTACCAAATTAGTTGCCCCAGGTCCGCTAGTTGCAATTACAACTCCGGTTTTTCCGCTTGCTCTGGCATAACCGTCAGCAGCATGACATGCTCCTGCCTCATCTACAGGCATTATATGTTTTATTTTATCTCTATATTTATAAATAGCATCGTATATAAATAATGCAGCACCGCCAGGATATCCAAATACAGTATCTACACCTTCTTCTATTAGAACTTCCATTATTATATCAGAACCGTTTAACTTCATTAAATAACTCCTTATGTTTTATAGCATTTTACTTTTCTTATTAGTATTTCTACTTATAGAAATTTTATTTTTAAATGTATTATATTAATAATGTATTTTATAATAAATAGATTGTAATATTACAGGATATTGACAAGAATAGAGAGGAGAATGTTTAAGAAAAAAATAGTTTTTGAAGATTTATTTTGTTTATAAAAATTAGATGCAGATGCTGGATTTTTTTTCATATCATAAAAAACAGCATTCATGCCATTAATAGATGATGCATTCATCTTTATTCTCCTTCTGATATTTGCTTTATATTATAATATTTTTGAGTAATATTGCAATACTTAAAGTAAATTTTTTTTATCAAGTTTTATGTTAATAAGAATTGACAATATAAATTATTTTAAGTATACTATCAAAACAATCATATTGCAGGTTTTATGAAGATAGTAAAGATATTAAAAGATAGATACAAAAATAAAATATTATATCTTAAAAATAAGAAAAGAATAATAGAAAATAGAATAAAAAGTAAAAGAAGTATATATAAATTTATAAATTATATGCTATTCATTTTCATTTCTATTTTGAGTTTTCTTCCTGAGATTATTATTTTATCTTTAATATCCTCAATAATATTATATTCATCTGTTTCATTATATTCAAAAAGATATATATATTCATCAATAGAAAAAATACCCTATAATGATGTTGCATTAGTATTGGGCACAAGCAAATATATGAATAATGGTAAAATAAATATGTATTTCAAATTTAGAATGGATGCTGCTTATGAATTATATAAAAGCGGAAAAGTTAAATATATACTTGTAAGCGGAGATAACAGATACAAATCCTACAATGAACCCAGACAAATGCGTCTTGATTTAATAAAATTGGGAGTTAATAAAAATCATATATTTTTGGATTTTGCCGGATTTAGAACTAGAGATTCCATTATAAGAGCAAATAAAGTTTTTGAGCTTACTAATTTCACAATAGTATCACAGCCTTTTCATAATGAAAGAGCAATATTAATAGCAAGACAAAAAAATATTAATGCAATAGCCTATAATGCAAATAATGTGAGAAAACTTTATAGAGTAAGACAATTTCCAAGAGAATTAGGAGCAAGAGCTTTAATGTTTATTGATATTTTATTAAACAGACCTCCTAAATTCTATGGGGATGTTATTAAAATAGAAGAAAGAGAAGATTCTCAAGCTAATAAAAGCAATAAAAAAATAGATAAAAATCAAAAATTAAATAATTAAAAAATAAAAACATTCATTTTTAAGGAAACAAATATGACATCTAAACTATTAACTGAATTACTTCAGTCATTATCTCTATTATCGGTACTTCTTCTTATAGGAGTTTTTTTAAGGGCTAAAATAAAGCTGTTTCAAAAATTATATTTGCCCGCTTCTGTAATAGGAGGATTTATAGGTCTTTTAATATCTCCTGAAATACTAGGTAAATTCTCAAACTATTCTATATCATCAGAATGGATAAGCACTTATTCATTGCTTCCCGGAATATTATCAATACCTATATTTGCAGCCGTTCCTTTAGGTATGTTTTTAAACGAAACAAAAAGCATAAAATCACTTTACCCTACAAAAGTTTTAATAGCATTCGGTATATTTCAATGTGCAAGTATGTTTCAGTCAGCTATAGGATATGCTGTTAATATATTATTTACAAAAATAAATCCTGATATAAACATGTACCGAACTTTCGGTTATGAACTTTCAGCCGGATTTGCCGGAGGACATGGACTTGCCGCAGCTACAGGAAAACTTTTAGAAGGTTTTGGAATACCTCAATGGGAGATAGCACAAGGAGTTGCTTTAACCACAGCTACAATAGGACTTGTAGGAGGAATGATATTTGGAATCATATTCATTAATATTGCAGTAAGAAGAAATAAAACTAATGTTATAAAAAAAATTATTGATGCTAATGAAGATAGTCAAAATATAAACAAAATAGATAAAAATATGGAACTAGGATACAATAATGATATAAGCAGGCAGGCTAGTTTAGGAAGAGAAACTTTTTTAAGCAGCTCTATAGAAACTATAACTTTTCATTTGGCTGTAATATTTGCAGTATGCGGATTAGCTTTCATAGTTTTAAATTTCATAAAAAAAATTAAGGTACCGGGATTAGATGTTCTTCCTGTATGGACTTATTCTATGATTATAATGTTTGCTTTAAATATGCTCATAAAAAAATTAAAATTATCTTGGATGGTGGATGCAAAGGTTAAGGCAAAAATAATAGGTACATTAAGCGATTTTGCTATAGTATCTGCAATAACAAGCCTCCCAATAAAAGCTATCATACATTATATAGCACCTATAATAGTTATGTGTATAGCAGGTTTTATATTTACTTACTTGATAGTATTTATATTTCATAATATGCTATTTAAAGATGATTATGCATTTGAAAGAGCTATAATTTCATGGGGTACTTTGACAGGGGTTCTCATAACAGGAATGACTCTTTTAAAAATATGCGATCCTGAATACAAAAGCCCTGCATTAACAGAATTCTCTTTAGGTTTTTCTTTGATGTCTGTAACAGGACTTTTAATAGTTCCTATACTCAATACTGTACTTGCTGTAGGATCCACTTGGGATAATCTTATAACCGCATTAATAACTTCGGCTATTTACTTGATTATTGCATTTTCTGTTTACTTCGTACAGAAAAAATCAGTAAAACAATGAAGTAAATATTAAAACTTTTAAATATAAAAAAGACGAAACTCATATACTGAGCTTCGTCTTTATTTATTTTATTATTATTAAATTATTCTACTTCTTTAATATAAACTTTATTCATAGTAGAATTTTCCATAGGGTTGTCATTATGATCTCTTTTTAATGCCACTATTTTATCAACAGCATCCATACCATCAACAACATTTCCCCAAACTGTATATTGTCCGTCCAAATGAGGAGAATCAGCTACACAAATGAAAAATTGAGAACCGGCACTATCAGGATCCTGACTTCTAGCCATAGAACATATTCCTCTTTTATGAGGTTTATCACTAAACTCAGCAGGAATATTAAATCCCGGACCGCCTGTACCATGCAAATATCTTTTTGCTGCATCTTTACTTACAGGATCTCCCCCCTGTATCATAAAATTAGGTATTACCCTATGAAATCTTATTCCATCATAAAAGCCTTCATTGGCAAGTTTTTTTATAGCATCTACATGTTTTGGTGCTATTTCAGGATAGAATTCTATTTCTATAGTACCATAATCTGTTTCAATAAATAAATGTTCTTTCATTTTAATTTACCATTTTCCTTTATTAATTAACTGTTTTTACATAAACTCTATTCATTTTAGCAGGTTCTAAAGGATTATCATTAGCATCTCTTTTTAATGCCACTATTTTATCAGCAACATCCATACCGCTAACAACTTCACCCCATACTGTGTATTGTCCGTCTAAGAAAGGACTATCAGCTACACAAATAAAGAACTGAGAGCCGGCACTATTGATGCTTGTTCCCCTAGCCATAGAACATATACCTCTTTTATGGGAAACATCATTAAACTCAGCAGGTATTACAAAATTAGGACCGCCTGTACCATGCAAAGCTCTGTTAGGCTGTTTACTTAAAGGGTCTCCTCCTTGTATCATAAAACCCGGTATAACTCTATGAAAAAGTGTTCCGTCATAAAAGCCCTCATTGGCAAGTTTTTTTATGGCTTCTACATGTTTTGGTGCTTTTTCAGGAAAGAAAGCTATTTCTATAGTACCAAAATTTGTTTCTATAAAAAGATGCTCTTTTGAAGTTTTCGGCTTTTGTGCTATAAGAACAGTTCCGAATATAATCAGCCCCAACAATGAAATAGTAATGATTTTTAATTTTTTACCCAAAATATGTACCTCTTATATATTGTAATAACTTTAATAATATTCGTAATTATTTGCTATAAATTTATTTATATTATTGATTTATTTCTTCCGCTTCGGTATTCTCATCTGCAGCTGTTACATCATCAGCCATTTCTGCATTCTCATCAGTAACTGTTGTATCTTCTGTCATTTCTGTATTCTCATCTGCAGCTGCTGTATCTTCTGTCATTTCTGCATTCTCATCAGTAACTGCTGTATCTTCTGTCATTTCTGCAGTATCAGTTTGCTCATCTATAACAGTTTCTTCTGTCTGTTCTGATTGTTCCTCCATAGCTGCTTCATCTTCTATAATTACATTACCTTCCATTTGGTTAGTTTGATTATTTGTAGATGAAACCTGATTATTAGTAGAGAAAGTAGTTATATTACCATAAGTCTGATTAGTATCATAAGTTCCCTGTCTTGTTTCTCCTTTAAGACTAGGTATAATTAATCTTTGACCTGCTCTTATAACATTAGGATCTTTTATGGTATCTTTATTAGCATCATATATTTTTCTCCATAAATTACCATTACCATATATGAAGTCATAAGAAGCTATACGCCATAATGAATCTGTATTAGCTCTTCTTGATTGAACTATATAATACTGAGGGAATGATGCTCCATCTGATACTGCTATCTGTTCTCCTTCAGAAGAAGATATATCTCCAGAAGAACTTTCCATTGAATTAACTAAACTTATAACATTTTTAGAATGCATTAAAGAATCAGTATAATTATTAGCTATCAAAGTTTCGCCTGCTGAAGATAATGATTTTAAAGCTTCTGTATATAAATTAGGCTTACTATTATTATAGCCGTCTTGTTTAGCCTTATCCATAGAATCCTGAGCTTTTGCATAAGCTAATGGAGCTTCTAACATATCAAGCATATTCATAGCTTCTCTTGATTTTGTCAAAGAATTGGTATAGTCTCCGCTGCTTAATGCATTTTTAGATTCATCTCTCAAATTTGTGATTTGTGTATCATTATTATCACCATTAGTTAATACTGATTCACTCATTAAATATTCTCTTCTTAAATCTATAGCAAGAACATTGTATCCTAATTCAGATTTTTCAGCTGACTTATTATATTCAAGCATAGTATTAGTATAATCAGTGCTGTTAGTAGATGCTTCAAGCATACTATGTGCAGAATTAATATCAGTAACGGATTCTTCGTATAAAGAAGTTGTCAATTCATTGGTATCTCCTCCAACTCCTTTAAATAAAGCAAGTTTTCTTTCCGCATCTCTCTGACTATTCAAAACATATTCATAAACACCGTATCTTAATATGATTTTATCAGAATATTCTTTACTTTGTCTTGAATATTCTATACTTTGATTATAATCGCCTACACTATGAGCATCTATAGCCATTTCTCTATATCTTTGCGCCAATTTATAATCATCGCTTTCCTTTATACTAGCAGGTAAATCCGCAGGCAATTCAGGCGGTAAAACCAAAGTATTTGTTTCCTGAGCATACAAAAAACAAGAAAATGTTAATAAGATAAATAAAAATAATCCCTTTTTCATATTTTTTCTCCATTAATTTTATAAGTTATAGTAAAAAATAATTATTTAGAATATGATACATCTAATTCATCAACCTGCTTAATTTTATCTTCTGCTTCTTTTATTCCTCTTGTACTTTCATCGTATCTTACTTTAGTTGTGAAATATGCTTTATGATGATATTTCTTAGCATTTAAAAAACAATTAACTGCTTCTTCATAATTGTTCGTACTTAAAGCTGATAATGCATTTATATAATTAAGTTCAGCAAACTCATAATTATCTTTATCCACTCTATATGCTTTTACTTCTTTAGAATATACTCTTTCTAAATCTATCTCATTTTTTAAAACTTCAGCATATTGCGGAAGTCCTTCATTTAATACTGTCTGATATGAATTTGATGCAGTAGTAAGAAGATCTTTCACCTTTGCTGAATCTTTATTTTCATCTATAAGTATAATAGCTTCTGAATAACTTGCTTCAGCTATATCAAATTGTTCTTTAGAATAGTTTTGCAAATCATACCTTATAGCTTTATCTCTCAATGCAGTGGCATCCTTATATTCTTTTAAAGGCATACTTTCTGAACATGATATGATTATTGTCAAACAAAATAATAGCGGTATAAAAATATATTTATTTAATTTCATGATCACTCCAAATATTTTTCTAAAAAACAAAAATATACTTTTATATTATACTACTGAATATAAAAGTCAATACTTTATTAAAAAATTTAAAATAAAAAAAGCAAGATAATATAAAAATATTTATCTTGCTTAAAAATATAGATAGTGTTTAATTAATTGGCATTTTCGCTTGCTGCTTCTACATTACCTTTAAAAGTATAGATTAAATTAGTACCTGAAGCTGTAGTAATAGTCAATACATCTCCATCTAAAGAGATTGTATCAGCACCGTTTAATATTTGTAAATATTCTGTTTCTACAGCCATATCTTCTTCAGGACCCATCATTTTAGTAGAAGCTAAAGCATTTAATTTTATTTTATTACCGTCTAATGAGAACTCAGTAACATAGCTATTAACAGCTGATTTTCCGCCTAACATATTAGTATCAGAAAAAGCTATAGTAACTTCTTTACCTTCATACATATTAGTTAGAGAATACTCTTTTCCTACTAAATCATCAACTGTAACAATTACCATATCTGATGCCGGAGCTTCTATAGCAACAGTTGTCTCTTCTGAAGCAGTATTAGAATTATTACCGCCGCATGATAGAGCAAATAATGCTGCTATTACTATAAATAAAAACAATATTTTTTTCATATTTTATTCTTCCCTTTATAAAAATTTAAATTTAGAGAATATTATATTATAATTGAAATTTATTATCAATGTTATATATAGTAATTTCAAAAAAAATTAAGATTTTTTACATTTTATATTAAATTATTTACCGCCTGCAGCTTTTAAAAGGCTAACTATGTTTTTATGCTTTTCTTCTGATGCATAAGTTAAGGCTGTTTTATCTTTTCTATCTTTTAAATTAACTTTGGCGCCAGCATCAATTAAAAGTCTTACAACATTAATATGTCCGTTTTCTGACGCCTTGCTTATTGCAGTTCTTCCATCTTTGTTTTGGAGATTTAAACTGCATCTGTACTGAACTAATAATTCTATAATTTGTAAATGTCCGTTTTCTGATGCTTTCATTAAGGCATTATCCCCTTTGGAGTCCTGTTCATTGATATTGGCACCGCCTCTAAGCAGTTCTCTAACCTTTTTTATATCTCCATTTTCTGCAGCATTTACTAAATCCACATTACTTTTAGAAAATGCATTGTTATAAATTAATAATGATAAAATACTGAAAAATAAAAATATTTTTTTATTTAATTTCATAAAAAACTCCTTATTAAAAATTTAAATGAAAATCTCATATTATAAAATCGTCATTTTTTATTTTTACAAAAATATTTTTTAAAAAATTAAATAAATTTTATAAAATCCTAATAATAGACTTGTTTCAAAACTAATTTTATTTATAATGCCATTTAAAGACATAAAGTAGTTTTTAAATATTTATCTTCATTAATAATATCATATCTATCATTAATTAACATAATAACTATGTCTGTATATAACTTATGTATGTATTTTTAAAAAGTATAAATTAAAGTAGTTTTTTCTGCTGTGCTTATAATATAACTTTACTTATAAATTAATTTTATTTTGCACCTGCTGCTTTTAATATTTTTACTATATTCTGATGTCCTCTTTGACTTGCATAACCTAATGCTGTTTTTCCGTATTTATCTTTCATATTAATGTTAGCTCCCGCTTCTATAAGCATAGAAACTATTTGGGCATGTACCCTGCTTGCTGCTCTCATTAAAGCTGTTCTCTTATTATTATTAACATCATTCAAATTAACTTTCTTACTTATCAATAATTTTACAACTTCAGGAAGTCCCTCCTCAGATGCTTCTATCAAGGGAGTTTCACCTCGTCTGTCTCTTGTATTAAGATCAACTCCTGAATTTATTAGTTCTATAGCCCTTTTAGTATCTTTCTTCTCCAAAGCCTCCATTAAAGGTGTCATATTCCTTTGAGCAAAAATATTCATACTAATAATAAAAATTAAAACTGTAATTTTTTTCATAATTATATCTCCTTAATTTTATTTTGCACCTGCTGCTTTTAATACTTTTACTATATCTTGATGCCCTCTTTGATTTGCATAAGTTAATGCAGTTCTGCCTCTATTATCCTTAATATTTATGTCGGCACCCGCATTTACAAGAAGTTTTACTATATCAGTGTAGCCTTTAGAAGAAGCTCTCATTAATGCAGTTCTGCCCCATTTACTCTTGAGATTCATATTTACTTTATTTTCTATCAGCAATTTTACAATTTCTATATGTCCGCCTTCTGCTGCTTCTATCAGAGCATTCTCACCTATCCTATCCTGCTTATTAATATCAGCACCATTATTTATAAGTGCTCTTACCTCATTTATATCGCCTCTTCCTGCCGCATCAATAATAGCTATGTTACTTTTTGAAAATGCATTTAAACAAAATATCAAAAATAAAACAAATGAAAATATTAGTATTTTAGAATTCAAATTATCCATAAAAATCTCCCGCTTTTTTATGATACTTAAACTTACAAAAATAGTATAATAAATATAATGATTTTTGTCAATTTTTTGTAAATAAAATTTATTTAAATTTTACATTTTTTTATATTGTTTTATTTTATGTAAACTAAATTTATATATATCAGATGTTTTATTATAAATTCTAATTGTTTATTATAATATTGTAAATTAACAAAATATAATATATGCATTTATAATTTTTTATTTAATAGATTTTTATTATTGATAGTCATAAACTCGCTAAAAAATAGCTTATAACTTCCATTGTCAGTTATCAGCTGCTCGTTTATAGCATTAGGCAAACACTACTTATTAACTTTTTTATTCTTATTTCCATGTTTTGTTATTTTTTTTAAAGCCGCTTTTCTATCTTTCTTTATCTCTATAGAACTTTTTTGTAATTCTCTATTTTCATTAAGAAGCGTTATATAGGCATCGTATCTTTCATAGGGTATCTCATCATTTTCAAGCAGTTCTAATATATAGCAGTCCGGTTCATGCTGATGCGTGCAGTCTTTGAACTTACATCTTTTAGCATACTCCTCTAAATCTTCAAAAGTTTTCTTTATGCCTTTATCATCTTCCCATAAACCTAAATTTCTTAAGCCCGGTGTATCTATTACTACTCCGCCGCTGTCTAATACTAAAAGTTCTCTATGTGTAGTAGTATGCATTCCCTTAAAATCATACTCTCTTACTTCCTGAGTTTTCATCTTTTCATCTTTTAAAAGATAATTAATAATAGTAGATTTTCCAGCCCCTGATGCTCCTATAAATACTGATGAAGTATCTTTTTTAATATATTTCAAAAATGTATCTGCATTCTTACCTGTCTTTGAACTATAGGCAAAAGCTGTTTCATTAGGATAAGTTTCTTTTATAAGTGCTAATAATTCTTTATACTCTTCATCTTCATACAAATCAATTTTACTTATGGCAATTATAGGCTTTATATTAGATGTATGAACTACCGACAAATATCTTGCTATAGCAGACATGGGCATTTCATTATCAATACCAACTATAATAAAGGCATAGTCAATATTACTTACTATAGCCTGAATATCATTTTTTTTAATATTAGCTTTTCTATACAAAATATTTTTTCTAGTGAGTATTGTATCAATAAAGGCATTATTATCTGACTTTTTCATTAATACCCAATCACCTACTACAGGAAGCTCACTTTGTATTTCAGAATTATATCTAATTTTTCCTTTAATTCTTGCTAAAAATTCACCATCATCAGAAAAAAGTGTGTAGTATCTTTTATTAATTCTTATAACTCTTGCAGGCACAAGATCTTCATTATTAATCTCTTCCAAAGAATTAATTTTCAAACTATCTAATGCTAACTTCTCAAAATATTCATCAAATCCTATATCTTTTATTTTCAATACTTATAACCCCAAAATAAAATATAATAAGTATATAATACTAAATATAAAAGTTTTGTCAATTTTATAAACATAGTTTTAATCTCTGTTCATTTCCTCTATTCTCCAATTAGTCATTTCTAATAAACCTTTAATACTAAATCCAGCAAATTCTAAAACAACTAAATTTATATCTCTTTCTTTAATATATTCTATATTAAAAGAACTGCGGTGCAGAAATATTGTACTATTAAATGAAGAAGCTATATAATTAAACAGATGATAACCATAAGAATCTCTAATAAATAATATATTACAGTTATTAGAAACATCAGACTTAGAATATGAATAATAATTATCCTGTTTAGAATAATAATGATTATTTGCACCTTCTATTATATTAAAATGATTCTTAGTATAATTTGTTAATATATAATGATCTAAACTATCTTCTTCTAAGATTTTTACATTTTCTATAGGAACTAACTCATTTGTCATATTTAATGCTTTCATCAATTCCAAATACCCTATGTATCCGCCTATATCATTCCAATGAACATCTTCTTTATAGTATAGCTCGTATTTATTTTTATATTTTAACATTTCATATTTAGGATAAATTATATTAATATCAGTATTTTCTCTTAAATATGAAACTAATTTATCAATAGTGCTTATATCTTTTAACTTTATATATTTAGGAATAAATTCATAATATATACTTTCTTTGTTAGGTGCTATAAATAATGCGAATTCTATATTTCTTTTTTTAAGCTCATCTCTAAAAAATATCAAAACATCTTTAATCGTATTTAATTCTTCCAAAGTAAAATCTATTTCTCCTGTATTATATTTTATAGAAACTTTGTCAAATAACATTTCATTTGTACCTTTTATCTCACCGCTATCAAATATATCATCTATATCTTTTTTAAAATTATTAACTCATTTCTAAAAGGTAAATAGTCATTAAAATAAGCCTCATAATTTTTTGGAAAATCAATAAAATTAGATTGAATATTCGGATATTTATTAAAATTTCTATTATCTAAATTTTCATGATTAAAATGTTTGTAGAACATAGTATATACAATATTAGGAAGTATTAATGATGATAAAAAAATTATTGTAATCCATAAATATTTTATTTCAAAAATACGGCAAATATTATTTTTCATAAATAATGAATTTATTTTTGATGAAAATATCAAAATAAAAGATAATATTATAAATATAATCATATATGACAAAAACTTGAATTTGAATTTAAGAGTATATTTGACATTATCTATTTTAGAGTTTATTTCTTCATTTGATATTAACCTTCCATACCTAATTCCATTTTTAATTTGTATATCTTTTATATAATCAGGTAAGCTATTACTACTTAAATAAACGCCATAAATATCACTATCTCTAAATATATCAGTATAATATTCCACTTTAAAATCATAAATATAATTATTACTGTAAGAACCAGGTACATATAAACCTGTTATTGCCAAATTCCCAATTCTTTCTTTTTTTCCTAAAATAAAAAAACTTATTAAAAAAGTAATAGCTAATATCTCTAAAACTATTAAAATTTTTTTTATAATTTTAAAAAACATAATAATAATCCTAAAATCTGAAATAAATAAATGGATTGTAAGTACCATTAACTAAATACATAATGCAAATAAATAGTAGTATGAACTGTATGATACTTTCTAATATATAAACTCTGCTTGAAAATATAGCCTCTTTAATCTTTGGAAATAGACTTTGAAACAAACCACTGAATAATATACCAAATATAAAACATATTTGGGTTTGAGGATAAAAGAAATATCTAACTGTATAGAAACTTTCCTTATAACTAAACATCAATTTATATAAATCTAGTGCATGACTTAAATTATTTGCTCTGAATAATACCCAGCCAAGTACAAATACTAATATTACATAAATGTGATTTAAGAATTTTAATTTATTTTTCTCTAGTAGTTTTCCTAAAAATATACGCTCTATAACCAAAAATAAACCATGCCATAAACCCCAAAGAATAAAATTAAAACTAGCACCATGCCATAACCCTGTAGCAAAAAATACAATTAAGAGATTTAAATAAGTAAAATATTTTCCTCTACGATTTCCTCCTAATGGTATATACAAATACTCCTTAAACCAAGCTGACAAAGATATATGCCATCTCCTCCAAAACTCTTGAACTGACTTTGATATGTATGGATAATTAAAATTCTCTAAAAACTTAAATCCGAATATGTACCCTAAACCAATAGCCATATCAGAATAACCAGAAAAATCATAATAAATCTGAAGTGTATAAAGAATAGAAGCAAGCCATACCAAAATAGTACCTAATTCACTAACAGGCTGTTTTAATATCTCATCACAGTATAAAGCAAACATATTAGCAAGTATTACCTTTTTTGACAGTCCGTAAATGAACCTTTTTATTCCATAGCTTATATTTTCTAAATTCTCAATCCTATTTGTTATCTGGCTATCTATATCATGATACTTTACTATAGGTCCTGCTATTAACTGTGGAAAGAAAGATATATATAATGCCAAATTGATAATATTTTTCTGTGCTTTGTTATGTTCTCTGTAAACGTCTATAACATAAGACAAAGCCTGAAAAGTGTAAAATGATATTCCTATAGGCAGAACTATGTTTTTTAATGAAATTACTTCCTTGCCTGATATGGAATTAATTATTGATATTGCAAAATCAGTGTATTTAAAATAGCTTAATATTGATAAGTTAACTATTACGCATAAAGCTAAATATATTTTCTTTTTTAATTTATTATCTTCTTCAATTGCTTTATGAATTAATAAGGCAAAAATATAATTGATTATTATTGAAGAAAACATTATTAAAGTATAACTAACTCCTCCCCAAGCATAAAATATAATGCTTGCTAAAAGCAGTAATACATTTCTAAACTTTTTATCAATTATATAGTAAAGAATAAAAACTACAGGAAGAAAAAGCCAAAGAAAAATCATAGAGCTAAATAACATAATAACTCCATGAATATAAATTTTTTATTTAAAAATGTATTTATTAAAGAATTAGAATATAATAACTTAATGATTTTATATGACAAGCATATATTTTCTAGGTGCGGTGCGGTGCGGTGCGGTGCGGTGCGGTGCGGTGCGGTGCGGTGCGGTGCGGTTACCACCATAATTTATCTCCAATTATAAAAGATAAAGCAATAATAGTATATTTTTTATTTAATGTCAAATAAGAATTATATGTAAAATTAATCATTACTATAAATATGAAATTAATTTCATAATAAGTATTTAATAAAATATAATTTATATTATAATATAAAAATCAATTTATGGAAATTTAATATGTTTAATCTTCTTCTTGCTATTATATATTTATCTTTTATTAGTCTAGGACTTCCGGATTCAATTCTCGGATCAGCTTGGCCTACTATGTATAAAGAATTGGAAGTGCCTATTTCTTATGCTGGTATAATTTCTATGATTATTTCTGCAGGAACTATAATTTCTAGTTTGCAAAGCGATAGACTTACTAAAAAATTTGGAACAGGAAAAATAACTGCATTTAGTGTTGCAATGACTGCTATAGCTCTTTTTGGATTTTCTATTACTCATTCTTATTTATTTCTTTGTATTTGGGCTATACCTTATGGATTAGGTGCAGGAAGTGTAGATGCTTCTTTAAATAATTATGTAGCTCTTCATTACGAAAGCAAACATATGAGCTGGCTTCATTGTATGTGGGGAATAGGTGCTGCAATGGGACCTTATATAATGGGGTATGCACTCATTAATAATAATTGGAATACAGGATACAGATACATATCAATAATACAGATTGTGCTGACTGCTATTTTATTTTTTAGTCTTTCTCTATGGAAGAAAAATGATGAACAAAATAAAGAAAAAATAAATACAAAAACTTTAAAATTAATAGAACTTATAAAAATAACAGGTACTAAAGAAATTATGATATGCTTTTTTTGTTATTGTGCCATTGAGTCTACTGCGGGATTATGGGCAAGCAGTTACTTAAATCTATATAAAAATATTGACATAAAAACTGCAGCTTCTTTCGGAAGTTTATTTTATATAGGAATAACTATAGGAAGAGCAATATCCGGATTTGCAACAATGAAATTAAATGATAATCAAATGATAATTTTAGGTGAATTATTAATTTTTATAGGAATAGTATTAATGATTATTCCTATGGTAAATACAGTATCTTTAATAGGATTTATAATTGTAGGTTTAGGCTGTGCTCCGATATATCCTTCCATAATACATTCAACTCCATATAACTTTGGCAGAGAAAACTCTCAGGCTATAATAGGAGTACAAATGGCTAGTGCATATATAGGTACTCTTGCAATGCCTCCATTATTCGGATACATTGCAAATCATATATCAATATCATTGCTTCCAATATATTTAGTATTAATTTTAGTATTAATGTCTATTATGCATAGATTAATGATAAAAAAGACTATAAAAAATAGAGATGCATATATAAAATAAACATCTCTATTATATAATTTTATAATATTAAAATTAATGTCCGCAATCGCAATCAGTTACTTTTATATCGCAGACTTTAGTATCAACATTAATATTTTCATTTTTTTCGCCTAAAGGGTAAAGAAGCCTTAAAGCATTTAATACTACTATTACAGTTACACCTGTATCAGCAAAAATAGCAAGCCACATACTAGCAAGTCCCAAGGCTCCTAATATAATAGCTCCGAATTTTATTACCAATGCTAAAATGATATTTTCCAAAACTACAATATGATTTTTCTTAGCAAGTTTTATGGCAAGAGCAACTTTTGAAGGCTTATCGTCCATAATAACAACATCAGCATTCTCTATAGCAGCATCAGAACCAAGTCCCCCCATAGCAATACCTATATCAGCACGAGCAAGAGAAGGAGCATCATTTATACCATCGCCTACAAATATTGAAGCCTTAGAATCTTTCATCATTTCTTCTAATACATTCACTTTATCTTCAGGCAGACAGCCTCCTTTGAATGATTGTATATTCATCTCTTTTGCAAATGCTTCTACTCTATTAACATTATCACCGCTTATCAATGCAGTTTTTATATTCATTGAATTTAATAAATCAATAGCTTCTTTAGTATCATCTTTCACGCTGTCATCAATAAAAAATCCGCCGGCATGTTTATAGTCTACAGCAATATGAACATTAATATTTTCTTTTATTTCTGATATTTGAATATTATTATGTTTTAATAAATCTAGTCCGCCTATCAATATATTTTTACTTTCAACTGTAGCCGAAGCACCTTTTCCGCTTATATCCTTGTGATTTGAAATTAAACTGTCATTTATAATACCATTATGATGATTTTTATAATGATCTACTATTGATACAGCTATAGGATGAGAAGAGCCTGTTTCAGCATAAGCAGCATATTTGAGTAAAGTTTCATTATCATATAAACCTGAATTATATATCTCTCTTATAGAAAATTCTCCTTTAGTAAGAGTTCCTGTTTTATCAAAAATAACTTTATCAGCCTTAGCAAGCAAATCTAAAAATACTCCGCCTTTAACCATTATTCCAAATTTTGAAGCCCTTCCTATAGAAGCAAAATATGTTAATGGAATACCCACCATAAAAGCACAAGGACAAGACACTACAAGCAAAGTTAAAGAACGCTGAAACCAATTAGAAAAAACTTCTTTCCCGTATATTAATGTAGGTATAACTGTAAGAAAAATTGCTCCGAATACCACTATAGGAGTATAAATACCAGCAAACTTGCTTATAAACTGCTCAATATTGGCCTTTCTATTTTGAGAATCCTGAACAAGTTTTAAAATTTTAGCAATAGAAGACTCAGCATAAGCTCTTATAACTTTTGCTTTGATAGTATTATCTCCGTTTATAGTACCAGCTAAAATTTCATCATTAACTTTAACACTTCTAGGCATACTCTCACCTGTCAATGCCTTAGTATCAATCCAGCTTTCACCCTCGTATATAACAGAGTCAAGAGGCACTTTTTCAAAAGGATTAATTATTATATTATCTCCGACATGAACTTCTGATATATCTGCCTTTTCAACATTTCCATTTTCTCTTATAATGTTTGCTGAATCTGGTCTTATTGCCATTAATGCTGCTATTGTTCTTTTTGATTTATCAACAGCCATATCCTCAAAATAATCTCCTACCCTATAAAACATAAGTACAGCCAAAGCCTCCGGAAGCTGATGAAGTATAATAGCTCCTACTGTAGCAATGCTCATAAGAAAGCTCTCACGCATGAACTTTCCTTTAATGAAATCTAAAGCAGCATTTTTAAAAACTTCTCTTCCCAAAATAAGATACGGTATGAAGAAAATAATATATTCTGCTATGCCATGTATTTTATCATGTAAAGCATAGAGTAATACTAAAACCACAAGCCCTAAAAAAATCTCTGATAAAAATAAAAATCTTTCTTTATTCTTTAACATGCTCATACCCCCAAGTATAAATCTTTTCTATATGTTCATCATCTAGCCTGTAAAAAACATGAAGTCCTACCTTCCTTTTTTTAACCACCCTAGCCTGCCATAGCATCTTTAAATGCTGCGATATAGAAGGCTGCTTCATCTCAAGTAAAGATGATAATTCATGCACACATAACTCTTTCTCGCTTAATGCTGATATTATTTTAAGTCTGGTAGGATCTGAAAACACTGAGAAAAATCCAGCTAAAAGCGAAAACTCTTCATCATTTGGAAGTTTTGGAATAAGTGATGATATATTTGAATCTTTTGTACTTATTTCACAATCATCATCATTATTTAAATATTCCTCATCAGAAGTCTCAATATCTTTTTTTATATTGTTTTTCATATTGCCTCATCTTTATATAAGTATATTATAATATAATAATATACTTATATAACAATAAAGTCAATATATGATATTAATTCCAGTCACTGACCAATACTTCTTCAAAATAATGAATATGCAAAAGAAATTTTGATTTTCTTAATAGGAAATTTGCAAATGATGATGAAAGAAAAAAATATTCTATAGAATTTATATCAAATGTTAATTATGCTGCATTAGATTTAGAATTCTTAATAATCTGGGGTAATTGGGGTATATATAGTGAAGTTACAGATTATGATGCTGTTGGATATTTATATGTTGATCAAAATTTAGCATTAAAAAAAGCAAGAGAAGAATTATTAAAATTAAATAAAAAAGATGCTGATGTTTATTTAGCTTTGTTCTTATCTCATTTTGCCTGCGATTCGCTTTATTATTTTGAAGAAGAGAAAAAATATTTAACAGAATGGAAAAAAGTAGGCGGAAGTAATATTGCTATGATGATGAGAAAAAATGATAATGAGAGTAGTTATATACAAAAGATGAATTTAATTAATTATATAATAGAAGCTCCTGATTCTTTAAGAGCAGAAAAATTAGCTGCTGATGCTTATAAAAATAATTTCTATAAATACATTGTAAAAGATAATGGATATATAGATTTATTCAATGAAAATAATTATTCTTTAACTTCAATTGAATTGGAAGGTACAGCCAGTTTATCTTCAGTAGAAATAGCAGAAGAAATAGGCAATACAAATATAATGAACAAATATATAAAAACTTATGTAAATAATAGATTATCTAATGATGATATACAAGACTATTTAGAATATTATCAAAATTATTACAATATTAATGCCGTTTATTGTTATGACGGTTGGAATAAGCTTAATGTACTTGAGTTTAAAAAGAATACATTTTTAATTGAAAGCACTATGAACGGATTAGTAAATATGCATTATTATAATCCTGAGTTCATAAAAGATAATTTATATGCTTCATTTAAAGAGATAAAAAATTATAATTTCAGACTTGGAGATATAGATAATGTAGAATCTACTGAAATTAATTCAATTTCTACAAATGATTTGAAAGATTATACTAAAGACTCCAAATTTATAGATTCAGGCAGCTTTGATAGAAAACAATATTCATCTTATATAGACAGCAACATGTATTATCCTTTGCATAGCGTATCTTTCTTCTTATGTGATATCAATAATGACGGCAAAGAAGAATTAATGCTTTCAGGCGAATATACAAGTTCTGCAGGAAGAGGCGGTATAGCACATTATACTTTACTTTTAAAAGATAATTTGGAAATAGATTTTGATTCAGAAACAGGACTGCTTATTAATAATCCTGATTTTCAACATTTGGGATGTACTCAAAAAATATACATAGAAAATGGAAAAAATAAAATTCTTTTATTAGATACTCTTAACAATGAAGCATGTGATATATTTGTTGATAATAATGAAATAAAGAATGCAGAAGTTTTTGATTATATTACATATACTTATCAGCCCAAATTGGAATGGAAAGGCAATATACTTAATGGGGTACCTGAAGGAGCTTTAAAAACTGATGCCAGTTTTGATATGTATAAAGCAGAGAATGCATCAGATAAAGCAATAGTATCCGACAGAACTTTGAGAGTAGCTGATAAACTTATAAGTGATGCATATTTTGCTAAAAAAGCTAGCTTAGATAAACAAGGTCAGGAAGAATTATTAGAACAAAGAAGAGCAGAAATAAAAGCTATTCAGGAAGCAAAAGGCGATATTAAATTAATAGAAGCTGAGATGCTTAAAATTTTGAATATACAATAATTTTTATAAAAATAGTTTCAATAAAAAGTGCTTATATAGGAGGTGAAGATATAATAAACCTTATTGAAAAATAGTATAGTTTATATAAATTCCATACAAGTTTAATTTTAAATAATTTTTGTATGATAATATAATTGCATCTATCAGTATGCTTCAGATACATATAAAACCATAATAAAATACATATCTTAGAAAATAAATATTGAACTATATTAAAAAATAATAAAATTATAAGATTAATAAACTTTATTTTAAAATAGTTACAATCTTTAAAGTAATAAACTCACATCCATAACTAATGCAATAAAATTTTAATCTATTTTTAAGAAAGTTTATCACTAAAAATACTACAAAATTATGATTTTTTAGTATACTTTATTATCTTTCCATTACCAGATGCTTCGCAAGAGGAAGAGTCATTAAAAGTTAAATTTATAGTTCCTATTCCAGATCCTATAAGCCCCACACTAAATGATTCTCTTTCATCATTGCCGTCCCAACCGAGAGCCACAGTTCTTGCCCCAATTTCATCTGAATAAACATCTCCGTTAGAGGTTACTACAAAGGTTTTAAAATCGGCATTAGGATCACTAGTTTCCCAAGTACCGACTAATTCTGAAAGTTTAAAAGTTTTTGGGTTTTGATTTGCATTACAGCTTATAAAAAACAATGATATTAATAAAATGAATAATCCTGTCAATAATAAAATATTTTTACTTTTAAACATAAATTTCTCCTTGTTATTAACTATGCTAAATATTATTCTATTAATAATTTTTGTCAACAATAAATAACTGCAGCCTAAAATTTATTTGCTTTTATTATAAGCTAAAAAAAATATATATATATAAATAAATACTTATTAAAAAATACATACTATTAACTTTTTAAGCTAATAGTATGTACTTTATTAATTTGTAAATATATTACATTATTTTTTGAAATGCTGAACTCCGCCTGGCATGCTGCTAGAAGTAAGCTCGCATTCACTACTGCTTTTAAAATTAAATGTAACTGTACCATATTGAGAAGCAGAAGTTCCAGACAAATCTAATTTGATGGAATATGAACTTACTTCTTTATTTTTATCTGATTCCCAATTTTGTATAGTTAAAGCACCAGGAGTAGTTTATCCGCCTGAAGTTAAAGTAATCTTACCATCACTGGATATCGTGAAGCTATCACTTGTAAGACCTTCATCGGTACAATTCCAATTACCAACCAAATCTGCAGGCTTAAAAATTGTGGAATTATTTTCTGTAGGATTTTGTTTTGATGAACAGCTTATTGAAAATAAAGAGATTAAAACAAATAAGCCTATCAATGATAAAATTTTGTTAATTTTTTTGTTCTTTAACATAGAGAACTCCTTTAAAAAAAATTTATAATAATCACAGATGATTATTTGACAATGTTTTAATGTTATTAGAAAAAATAAATGCAATAACGATATTGGTGATATTTTATTTAAATGTAATATAATATTGTTTAAAAGATATTTTAATTCAGATGCTTGATGCTTGATGCTTGATGCTTGATGCTTGATGGATTAAGCAAACATTAAATGGTAAAAATATGTTTCTCATTTTTTAATTGTATATTAAAAACAATTTTTGTCAATATTTTTAATATTAATGAAAATAAATATATGTTATTATTGTTTATTAAAGTGGAAGTTTCATACCTAATCAAAGCAACTTTGAATATATAATAACTAACAGCAAATATTATTTAATATATTGACTTTTTTTATATTTTTATATAATCTACTTCAATGATTAAATACTATATTTTTTTAATAATAATGATAACAGTAAATACACTATACCCTATAGTTATAATAGAAGAAAAAGTGAGTAAGAAAAGCATGTATTTATGGCAGAATTTAGAGTATACTCTAATATATACAGGAGATGCAGATAAATTTAAAGCAGAGGGTATAAATACAAATGCTATAAGCGATTTTGAAGTTCTCAATGAAAGAGTAGAAATAGAAACTATACATAAAGATAATGAAATACCAACTATGAATTATAAGATAATATATACTATGAAGCCCTTAAGAAATGGAAAATTGAAAATACCTGAGTTGGAAGCTAGATATTATAATGTAGAAAGAGGAAATAGTTTAGTGCCTAAAGAGCAGATGATAAATGAATATAATATAAGAGTATTCAGTTCATGGTTCTTATTAATAATGATAGGACAATGGGTTGTAATAATTCTTATAGCACTTTTAATTTATAAGTTTATAAGAGATCAGTATAAATTAAATAAAAAAAACTTTGAAAATAAAAAAAATCATAATCAAAATAATATATAATAGAACTATGAGGAATAATATATGACAGATAATTTAAATAACAGCGAAAATGAAAATGGTATCAGTAATGAAGTGGCTAGTGCAAGCAGGGATTTACAGGCTATATCAGAAGCCTCTAAAATGGCTCTTGATGTAGTAAATGCTATAAAAAATGAAATAAAAAAAGTAATAATCGGGCAGGAAAACATGCTGGATAAACTCCTATTAGGAATTATATGCGATGGGCATGTATTATTAGAAGGAGTACCAGGACTTGCAAAAACATTAACTGTAAAATCATTGGCAAGTACAATAGATGCAAGCTATAAAAGAATACAGTTTACACCGGATTTGCTTCCTGCAGATATAGTAGGTACTGAAATTTATGATATAAAAAATTCAGTATTTCTTCCTAAACAAGGACCTATATTTTCTAATATAATATTAGCAGATGAGATAAACCGTTCGCCTGCTAAAGTACAGTCAGCACTCTTAGAGGCTATGGGAGAACATCAGGTTACAATAGGAGATAAAACATATAAACTTCCTGATGTATTTTTGGTATTAGCTACTCAGAACCCTATAGAACAGGAGGGAACATATCCTCTTCCTGAAGCTCAGGTTGACAGATTTATGCTTAAAGTTATAGTAAAATACCCTACTAAAAGCGAAGAAAAAACTATAATAAAAAACATGTCATCTTCCAAACCTGCAGAATTGAAGCCTATTACTACTATAGAAACTATAGAAAAATTAAGAAAGTTAGCTAATCAAATTCATATAGAAGAAAGACTGATTGATTATATAGTGAACATAATAGATGCGACAAGAAATCCTAAAGATTATAAACTTCAAAGCGAATACATAGAATACGGAGCTTCTCCAAGAGCAGGAATATATTTGACTAAAGCCGCAAAAGCAAATGCTATGATGCAGGGAAGAGGATTTGTAATGCCTGAAGATATAAGAGCTGTTGCCTATGAGATATTAAGACATAGAATAAGTGTAAGCTATGAAGCACAGGCTGAAAATGTAACAAGCGATATGATAATAGAAAGTCTGCTTGCCAATATAAATGTACCTTAAAATATTAGTTTATAAAAATAATTGATTATTAAAGCCTGATTATTAAGTTAATCGGGCTTTTTTATTATAGAAATCTTTATTAAATAATAATTTCATTATTGTAAGTTATATCATGCTTTATAATATCTAAAGCATCAAAATTAAAAGGATATATTCTTAAAAGTACATTATTAATTATCCTATTTTGTTTAAATAATCTTCTTAGATTTGTATTGTCTTTTATCTTGTTTGTACTGTTATTTTGTTTTAAATTATTATTAGAATTAATATTATTTTTATATACTAAATAAAACTTTATATTTTCTATATCATTAGAATAGGCTAAAAAAATAGCTCTTATTCTCAAATATGCCCCTAAGAACTGTTTATGAAGTTCTTTTAAATCTTCATCATGAATATCATTTTTTAATTCTATTATATGCAAATCAAATTTATCATTTTTATTTTTATTTATAATAACAGCATCAGCACATTTATTCATTCTTAAATGGTTAAATTTTTTATTGCCTTCTATATCCGAACTGCAAATAGATTTAGAGTTTAATTTTATACGGCATTCCATATTTGAGTTTTTGTCTTTTATAGTAAAAATATCTTCTATCACATCAATCTTGCACATGGTATTATCAAATAAATATCTTTGATTATCTATAAAAGGTGTATTATAAAGTTTATTAAAATCGTCCATAATAATTAATCTTCATTTATTGCATCATATTCTAAAGAGGCATTATTTATATATTTATGAAATGTTTCTATATAAAATCCTGTTTCTATGTCGCCTTTTAATTCTTTTATAGTTGTTATATCATTATCATCAGTATCGAATTGATATATCCTAATTTTATCTATATCTATAGTGTCATTTTCTGTATATGAATAATCTTTTAATATTTGATTTTTTTTATTATCATCTTTCATACTATGAAGAACTGCCATATTGTTTATATGTTCCAATATAGTGTCGCTATGAGTGGATATGATGACATTTCTTTTTTTATTAACTAAGTTTATTAATACACGAGCTAATTGTTTCTGCAATTTTAAATGCAATGATAATTCCGGCTCCTCAATAAATAAATCACCTAAAATAGAATAATATTTCAAAAATAAATATAATGGTGCTACTTCAGTTATAACAGCAGAGCATAAATGCATAGGTACTTTTAAATCTTTATTATTCGGCTGATAATAAATAGCATTTGTTTCTTTATTGATATTAATTTTGCCTTTTAATATATTGTTTTCAAGTATTTCTATTATATCTTTAAAGTCTTCGTTTTCCTCATAATTATAAGATAAATCTATTAAACTATTAATAAAATCTATAATAGGTTTCTGAAATATAGTTTTTTCTTTTTTCTCTCCAATACTAAATTGCTGCATATTTGATATTTTTGATAATTCTTTATAAGTTAATAAAAAACCTGTCCTTGATGTAGGTAAAAATTTTAAATCAAAGAAAGTATTTTCTAATATACTACTAATAATATTTTTAATTAGTGATATGTAATCAATACTTTTATATTCAAAACTAGTCATAAAATTGTTTTTTTTATTAATAGTTACATGGTTTAAGGTAATTAGAACATCAAATAAATAATTTGAATAATCAAAATATATACTTTCTAAATTTATTATATTATCATCATCATTGAAAATAAATTTTAAAATTTCTATTTTATATTTATTTAATAGTTTGTTTAAAAAATTATAGAATATATTAAGTTCATTTTTTGATAGTAAATTATTATTTTTGGTATCTGAAAAAATCTTAAATATATCTTTACCACAATTTATATTCTCATTAATTAAAACATACTTATCTACTATATCATGAATATATTTATATTCTTCCAAACCATAAATGAATTCATTATCATAAAACATAATATCCGCAATTTCTGTACTATATTTCATCAAACCGTATATCAATGTCATCAAATAGCTTTTTCCGCTGTTATTATCACCTACAAAAAGTATAAAATTAGAAAGCTCTATTTCTGCCTCTTTTATCTTACCGAAATTTTTAATTATTAGCTTGGAATATGACATTTTTCAAAATACCTTTTTTAATTTATATTATTCTATAACAGAATTTTATCTTTAACAAGTATTTTACTATCAAAACAGAATCAAACAACTTAACATAATATTTTTTATATAAATTCTATAAAGCAATTTTTGTAATTACCGAATATATAATATAATAAATTTATAAGATAATGGAGTGTATTATATGGTACGTTCTTTATGGACAGCAGCAAGCGGTATGAACGGTATGCAATTTAAAACTGACACTATCGCAAATAACCTTGCCAATGTTAACACTATAGGATATAAAAAAGTAAGAGCTGATTTTGAAGATTTAATATATCAAAACTTAAAAATACAAGGCACACCAGCCACAGAAGATACCGTAAGACCTGTAGGACTTCAAACAGGACTCGGTGTAAAAAGTGCTTCTACACAAAAAATGTTTGATCAAGGTTCTTTACAGGCAACAGGAAATAAACTTGATTTGGCATTGGAAGGAGAAGGTTTCTTTCAAGTATTAATGCCGGACGGAAGCGTTTCATATACTAGAGACGGATCTTTCAAAATTGATGCTAACGGTCAAATGGTTACTTCAAACGGATACAGATTGGTTCCAGAAATAGTATTCCCAGAAAACTTTTTGGTAGAACAAATATCTATATCAAGAGAAGGTGTTGTATCTGTAAAAATAGGTGATGAAAATGATCCTGTAGAAATAGGTCAAATTACACTTCATAGATTTATCAATCAGCCAGGACTTCTTTCTATAGGCGATAATTTATACAAAGAAACTATAGCAAGCGGACCTGCTTTTGAAGGCGAACCTGGTGCTAATGGATTTCCTAGAATACATCAGGGATTTGTAGAAATGTCAAATGTTAAAGTAGTTGATGAAATGGTTGATATGATAGTGGCACAAAGAGCTTATGAGATGAACTCTAAAGCAGTACAAACTAGCGATAATTTGCTTGCTACTGTTGTAAACTTAAAAAGATAATTAAATAAATATACATAAAACATAACTAGCAATAGATAAGAGGCTTTAAAAGGCCTCTTTTCTGTATATAGCACCATAAGAACTTTCATCTTTCACATAAAGTCTAACCATCGTATTATATTCATATTTTATCTTCTCAGCGTAAGATTCTCCATATACATCGTACGCATTTCCAGCATTATAATATCTAAGAGACTTTACTATATCTCCGTCAAATTTATCCAAAATTTTATTTATGAACCTTACCCCAAGTATAATATTCTCTCTTGGATTATATCTATTTAAACTAGGATCAACATCCTTATTTGCAATAGGAGTTATTTGGCAGTATCCATAAGCATTTTTTCTTGAAAGTGCTGTAGGTATAAAGCTGCTTTCCACTTTAATCAAAGCAACCATTAATAAAGGATCAACATCATAGTTACTGCAAACATCAAAAACATCTTTTATAAACCAAAAATCCTGACTATAATGATTAGATACATCTTTAATTAATGTTACCCAATCATTGGAAGGAAAAGAATAATCATTGATATTGAAACTATGCGTCTCCAAATTGAGATTGCAAAGAAATAAGACTAATATTATAACTGATCTTTTCATAAACCTCCTGTTAAATTCAAATATCCTATTAATTGGCTAATATCAAAAAACAAACTACATTTTAAATATTAACATTTTTTTAAAAAATGTCAGTTAAAAAATATATTTTTTTTACATTTACAAAAACTATTAATATATATGTTTACATTATATATTATTATAGTACAACAGCTCCTTCAAAAGAATATCTAGCTTCACCTTTCATGAATACTGTATTATTTTCATATCTTAATATTAAATCACCTCCTAAAAGATGATTAAGTATAATATTATCAGTTCTTTTACTTATAAATCCGGCAGCACATACAGCTGAAGCACCTGTACCGCAGGCTAGAGTTTCTCCGCTTCCTCTCTCCCAAGTTCTCTGCTTTACCTCTCCCCTATTTATTATCTCTACAAATTCAACATTAGTTCTGTTGGGAAATATACTATTATTTTCTATATAACTTCCTATAGAATTTATATCTAAATTATCAATATCATCTATAAATATCACAGCATGAGGATTTCCCATAGATACAGCAGTAAAATAGTATGTTTTACCATTAAATGTTATAGGCTCATCAATAATAGGATTTTTATCTATAGTTGTAGGTATTTTAAGCCCCTCAAATATAGGAGAACTCATATTAATTTCAACTTTATCAACTTCATTATTCTTTATAAATAATTCAGCATCCAATATCCCTCTTAATGTTTCTATTTTAAGCGGATTATTTTTACTTATGCCCTTATCGTAAACATATTTAGCTACGCATCTTATACCATTACCGCACATCTCAGATTCGCTTCCGTCAGCATTAAACATTCTCATTTTAGCATCGGCTTTATCGCTTGGCATTATAAGTATTATACCATCAGCACCTATAGAATAATGCCTATTACTTAGTATTGGAGAATATTTAGAAGCATCTTCAGGAGTAAATTTCTCTTTAAAGCAATCTATATAAATATAATCATTTCCTATTCCATGCATTTTAGTAAAAGATAAAGTCATAATAAACCCTTAAAATATTTTTTATATTATTTTTATATTCTATAATATAATTTAAATTAAGTAAATATTTCATAAAAAATACAGCTAATACCTTTATAGTATAGATATTAGCTGCATGGATTAAAATTTGATAATTTATTTTATATTTATTTATATATATGCAAAGTTTTATATTTATTTTATGTCTTTCTCATCAAAGCCCAATGCCTTAAGAACCCCAAGTCCGTAAGCCTTATCAACATTCATACAATTTTTTATATGTCTTAATTGCACTTCCTTAGTAACTCCGTTCATATCTCTTGCAGTATTTTCAAATAATACTTGCTTTTGAGCATCTGTCATGAGATTGAATAAAGCTCTTGCATCAGTGTAATAATCATCATCATCTTCTCTATGATCATATCTGTATGCATCGCCGTAAATTTTTAGCGGAGGTTCAGCATATTCTCTCTGTTCCTTCCATTCTCCCTGAGAGTTTGGCTCATATTCCACTTTAGAACCATTAGATTCTACACGCATATATCCGTCTCTATGATAAGTGTTAGATTTAAATTTTGGAGCATTTACAGGTATGCTTGAATAGTTAACTCCAAGTCTATATCTTTGTGTATCAGTATATGAAAATAATCTTCCTTGAAGCATTCTGTCTGGTGAGAATCCTATACCAGGAACTATTGTAGAAGGACTAAATGCTGACTGCTCTACCTCTGCAAAATAATTTTCAGGATTTCTATTTAATTCTAATACTCCAACATCAATTAGAGGATACTCTTTCTGAGACCAAGTTTTTGTTAAGTCAAATGGATTTCTTTTGCTTGCATTAGCCTGCTCTTCTGTCATTATTTGAATTTTCATATTCCATTTTGGAAAATCTCCTCTTTCTATAGCTTCAAATAAATCTTTCTGAGAACTTTCTCTGTCTTTTGCTATTATTGCTTCGGCTTCAGCATCTGTTAAATTTTTAATACCCTGCTGAGTTTTGAAATGGAATTTTACCCAATATCTCTTACCTTCTTTGTTTATGAAACTATAAGCATGACTGCTGAAACCATGCATATGCCTATAACTATAAGGTATTCCTCTGTCGCTCATATCTATAGTTATTTGGTGAATAGCTTCAGGTAAAGAAGTAAGAAAATCCCATTTATTCTGAGCACTTCTCATATTAGTTTTTGGATCTCTCTTTACAGCATGGTTTAGATCCGGGAATTTTAAAGGATCTCTGAAATAAAATACAGGAGTGTTATTTCCAACTAAATCCCAGTTTCCTTCTTCAGTATAAAATTTAATAGCAAAACCTCTTATATCCCTCTCAGCATCTGCAGCCCCTCTCTCACCTGCCACTGTAGAAAATCTTACAAATAAATCAGTTTTCTTTCCAACTTCAGAAAATATTTTTGCTTTGGTATATTTTGTTATGTCATGAGTTACAGTAAATGTACCATAAGCACCTGAACCTTTGGCATGCATTCTTCTTTCAGGTATAACTTCTCTGTCAAAATGTGCCATCTTCTCCATAAACCATACATCTTGTAAAAGCATAGGACCTCTTGCACCTGCTGTAATAGAATTCTGATTATTTTCAACCGGAGCACCGAATTCAGTTGTTAATTTTTTATCAGACATATTAAAAACTCCTTAATAGTATTTATTATCAATAAATATATTATACTAAATAACATATTTTATTTCAAGTCTATTTATGAAAATTATTATAAAATATTAATAAAAAATATTAAGTAATAAAAAATTTTAATAAGTATTGACTAATAATTAATAAAAATATATACTTAATAATAAATATTACTAACAAGGATTATATATTATGAATAATGATAAAAAAGAAACAGTTATACTTTTTAATATGGGAGGAGCTAACAGCATAAAAGATGCAGACAAATTTTTAATCAATATGTTTAATGATTATCATATATTAAATATAAAAAATAGTTTCATGAGAAGCATTATAGCAAAAAAGATAGCAAATAAGATTAAACCTAATGTAATAAAGCATTATGAAGCTATAGGCGGAAAATCTCCAATAAATGAATATACAGAAATGCTTGTTAATAAACTCAATGAATTAGACAATTCAAAAGATTATAAATATGCTATGAATTATAGTAATCCTTTATCTTATGATGTATTAAAAGAATTAAAACATAATAATGTTGCAGAAATCACATTATTTAGTATGTATCCTCAGTATTCAGAAGTTACTGTAAAATCATCATTAGAAAGTATTTATAAGGCTCTGAAAAGATTAAAATACAATCCCAAAATAAATATAATAGACAGATACTATGACAATGAATATTATAACAATTCTATAGTTAAATTAATAAAAGACCGTATAAAAGATAAAAATAGTGAAGAATACATATTAATATTTTCAGCACATTCTATACCTAAAATGTATATTGATAAAGGAGATCCTTATAAATATGAATGCAATTGCAATGCAGAAATATTAAAAGATAAACTTTATAAAGAAGGATTACATTTTAAAGATATTGTACTTTCTTATCAGTCAAAAATAGGAAAATTAGAATGGCTTTCTCCTACTACAATAGATATGATAAAAAAATACAGCGGTGAAAAATTGATAATATACCCCTTGGCATTTACTATAGACAATTCCGAGACAATTTATGAGATAGATATAGAATACAGAAAAGAGGCTATCAGTAAATATAACATTAAAGATTTTATATTATGTCCTTGTTTAAATGACAGCACATATTTTGCTAAAACTATTATTGAATTATCAAATATTAATAAAGAAGTTAATATGTATGATAAAATTATTTAATAACATAGCACTTTTTTATATCTTTTTAGTTTTATAAATTATATGTAATTTCATAGTAAATAAAAAATATTAGAGTATAATATGTATAAAATATTTTTACTTTTAAATTATTTATGATATAATTTTATAAATCAAAAATACAGTTCATTGGAGAAGTTTATGTTAAAATTGAAAACAATTTATTATGCGGCTATTATGTTATTTATAATGGGGGTAAGTATGTTTGCTGCGGTAGCTATTGATAGAACCTCCCCAATAGGAGAAAATACGAGCAGATATAACTATGAAGCAATAACTGTAACATTCAATCAGCAGATGGTTGCTTTGCAGTCTATAAAAGAAGTAACTAATGAATATTTCAGTTTTAATGTAGATGTTAAGGGAAGTTATAGATGGCTTTCTATTAATACTTTGGCTTTTTATCCTAGTGAGCCTTTGCCTGATAATACAGCTATTGAAGTTACGCTTAAAAAAGGAATAAAAAGCGAACTTACAGGAGAAGTATTAGAAAATGATTATACTTGGACTTTTAATACTTTAAGGCCTATAATGCAGAAAAGCTCACCTTATGACAGACAATCTGATTTGGCTACTGATGTAAATATAGTTGTTTATTATAATATGCCTATATATCTTGAAAGTGCCAAAGAAAATATAGAATTAATTTCAAGCAATACATACAGAAATATAGATTTTGATGTTAGATATGCAAGATTAGAAGATTTAAGAGAATGGGAAACTAATGAATACAAACTTGAACAGGTACTAGTTATAAAGCCTAAAACTGTTTTGGATAAGAATGATAAAATAACAGTGCATATAGAAGAAGGGCTTGCTGCTATTAATGGAAATTTAGGTACAGCAGACAATGACAGTTTTAGTTTTTCTACACATGATGAATTCTATTTCAATGGAGATAGTGAGCAGACAGTAACAGCCTCATACTCTCCAGAAGCTCCTAGAATTAATTTCTCTACAAGAGTTGAATGGGCGGATTTGATAAGAAATATGGAAATAACTCCAGCAATTCAGCTTCCTACAGAAGAAGATATACAGCAAAACTCTTGGAGCTCTAAAAGTTTTTCACTTTATTCTTTAAGGTTTAATCCTAATGTTACATACAATATAAAAATAAACGGAAGTCTTAAAGATGCTTACGGACAAACTTTAGGAGAAGAGCAAAACATTACATTAAACGTTACAGACTATAATCCAAGCCTTTCTATACCTTCTGGAATGGGAGTTGTAGAATCTTATGAAGGAATAAAACTTCCAGTACAGGTAATGAACCCTAATACTATTAATATACAAAGCAGATATGTTGATAAAGAAAATATTATACCATTCTTATTTGTAAATAGAGAAGTATACAGATATGATGAAAGTGCAGAGTTTAGAAATTATACAAATCAATATAAAAACTTATTGGGATATAATAACACTACACAATACACTCCAGATGTTGAAAGAAACAGATACATCACAACAGCACTTTATTTAACAAACTATATGAATAATAAACAGTACGGACTTTTATCAATAGAGTTTAAAAGTAAGACTGGATATCAAAGTCAGTATGATTATTCATCATCTTCACAGATACAAATTACATCTATGGGAGTAACAGGAAAATTCTCAGGAGATTCAAATACAATATTTGTAACAGATTTAAAAACAGGAATGCCTATTGAAGGAGCTCAAGTAGAAATAAGAGATGACTTTAACAGAGTATTAGAAAAAGCTACTACCGATGAAAACGGAATAGCTACTACTAAAGGATTTAGAACTTTAGGTATAAACAGAGTAAGCAGATGGTCATCACCAAGACAATGGGCTATAGTTACAAAAGGTGATGATGTATCTTTTATAAATAGCGATTGGGGTACAGGCGTTTCACCTTGGAGAATGGATATAAGTTATAATGATGCTCCTCCTACTAAAGATTATAACGGATCTATGTTTACAGAAAGAGGTATTTATAAACCTGGTGAAGAAGTACATATAAAAGGTGTTATAAGAGAAAATAAATTCGGAAATTGGAAAATAGCAAGCGACTTCAAAACAGGATTATTTACTATTAATAATTCAAGAGGCGAAGAAATACATAAAGGAACAGTTACTTTAAATGAATACGGTTCTTATTTAATAGATTTCACTCTTCCTGCTGATGCTCCTACAGGATATTATAATGTAAATGTAGAGTTTAAAAGCGATTCAAATAAACTAACAGATGAAGAAAAACAGGAAGGTGTAAAAGATCAAACATACTCTCTATCACAAAGTTTCAGAGTAGAAGAGTTTAAACCTTTAGAATATGAAAGCAGATTATGGGTTGAAGACAAAAATTATTATTTAGGCGATACTATGCCTATAAAAATGTCCGGCTGGTATTTATTCGGTGAGCCTATGATATCTAATCAGGTAGACTATAATATATCTATGAATGAAACTTTCTTCACTCCTCCTAATAATGCAGGATTCAGATTTACAAAATTAAGCTGGTTTGAAGATGAATATTATAACAATTATTATTCTATGATAGCAAACGGTACAGCTTCATTAGATGAAAACGGAGAATATGCATACTCTCCTACAGTAGATGCAAGCCGTTCAATACATGCAGCTTATGTTACTATAGAATCAACTGTATCAGGGGAAGATTCGCAGAAAGTAAGTACAACTAAAAGCGTACTAGTTCATGGAAGCGATTATTATATAGGTATAAAAAGACAAGGCTATTTCTTAGAAACAGATAAGCCTACACAATTAGAGTTTATAGCAGCAGACCCAGAAGGCAATAGACTTGAAGGAAAAAAAATAGAAGTGCAAGTTATAAGAAGACATTGGGAATCTGTAAGAAAGGCTATAACAGGCGGAAGATTTGAATGGGAATCTAAACAGATTGATGATGTTATTGAAACTACTACAGTTACAACAGCTAAAGATCCTGTTGCTTTTAGTTTTACTCCTACAAACTCCGGACTTTATATAATATTGGCAAGGGCAAAAGACTCCAAAAACAGAGAGGTTGCTTCTGATGAATATATGTATGTTATAGGCAAAGATTATGCTCCTTGGGCTATGTTTGATGATGATTTGCTAGAGCTTATCACAGAAAAAGAAGAGTATCAGCCTTATGAAACAGCTAAAATAATGGTAAAATCTCCTTATGAATCTGCTACTGCTTTGGTAACAGTTGAAAGAGAATATGTAATAGATTCTTTTGTAACAAATATAGAAGGATCTACTGCTTTAATAGAAGTACCTATAAAACCAGAATATTTGCCTAATGTTTATGTAGGTGTTTCACTTGTTAAAGGAAGAGTTGAAAATGAAGCTTATACTAATTATGCCACTGATGAAGGAAAGCCGTCATTTAAAATAGGTTATGCAGGACTTTCAGTTTCCCCTCGTGAAAAAGAGCTTAATGTAAAAATAACAAAATCTGCTGACAGCTTAGAGCCACGCGATGAGATGACAGTTGATTTGTATGTTGAAACAAAAGAAAGCAAACCTATGGAAACAGAGATAATGTTAAGTGTTGTTGATGTGGGAGTATTAAATTTAATAGGATACAAAACTCCTAATTGGTTTAATACATTCTACGGAAAAAGACCTTTGAGTGTTGCTAGTGCCGATACAAGAATACATTTGATAGGTCAGCGTAACTACGGAGAGAAAGGAGACACACCAGGCGGAGATGGTATGAGAGCTGCCAATTCATTAATGGCTAAAGCTGAAGCTATGGGTATGGATGTATTCAGCATAAGAAAAAATTTCCTTACTACTGCTTTCTATCAAGGAAGAGTAAAAACTGATGCTAATGGTAAAGCTACAGTTACATTTAATTTACCAGACAATATTACCTCATTTAGAATAATGGCTTCTGCTATAAACAAAGATGGTTATTTTGGAGCTTCTGATGATGTTGTTGTAGTTAAGAAAAATATTATGCTTATGCCTACACTTCCAGAGTTTGCTTATGTTGAAGATAAATTAAAAGCTGGTACTTTGGTTTATAATTATTCTGATAAAGATTTAGAAATAGAAGTTCAGGCTGTTGCTTCTAATGCTATGATAGAAAATGATGTTCAGAAAATAACAGTTCCTAAAGGCGGAAACGCTGATGTTAGATTTGATATTATAGCTACAAACAGAGGAGAGGCTAAAGTTACAATACTTGCTAAAGGCGGAGAATATACTGATGCTGTAGAGAAATCATTTGAAGTTAATGTACCTATGACTACAGAGTCAGTTGCAGTATTCTCAAGCACTACAAACAACAGTACCGACTTGATGATAAGAGTACCTAATATTACAGAAGCGTATAAAGGTGCTGGAAGTTTGGAAGTTTATATGTCTCCTAGTGCATTTAGTGAACTTTCTGGAGGAATTAATTATCTTATTAATTATCCTTATCTTTGTTTAGAGCAGCAGTTGTCAAGAGTTTATCCTATAATAACAAGCAAAAGATTATTAGTAGACATGAAACTTACTGATATAGCAGAGGCAGAATTAGATAAAACAGTAACTGATTTCTTAAAAACTATGCCTACATATCAAAGTCTTAATGGCGGATTCTCATACTGGCCTAGTAAAACTTGGATATCACCATGGCTTACTGCTTATGCTGCTGATGCTATGATTAAAGCTAAAAAAGAAGGATATGCTATTGATGAAAACTCTTTAAAATTAGCATTAGAATATATAAACAATTATGCTAAAAGCGGAAATGCTGAAAAACCTAGCTTCTGGAATGATGAATACATTAATTTATCTTCTATAGCTTATATTGCTGCAGTTCTTGCTGAGGGCGGATACAATGCCAATGATGTAAAAGCTATAATAGACAGAATATATCCAGAAGTTAATAATATTCCTTTCTACGGACAGGTGCAGTTAATGAGGGCTATGTACTATAATAAATATGACAATAATGCATTTACTAATGTAAGACAGTATATACTCAATACTATTAAAGAAGACCCTACTACTGCTCATTATGAACTTGAAGTAAGATATGCTAACCTTTATTGGATACACTCTTCATCAGTGAGAGATACTTCTGTGGCTTTATATGCATTAATAGAAACAGGATATGATAATGCTATTAATGAAAAAGTGGTTCGCTGGCTTGTTCAGTCAAGAAAAAACGGCAGATATTTAAATACTCAGGATAATGTTTCAGTATTTGATGCTATGAATATGTATTATAAAAAATACGAAAATGTTAGTCCTAATTTCAAAGCAGAGTTTATATATCAGGGACAAACTTTACTTGCCGAAACATTCAGTTCAAGAACTCAGCCTAGCCTAACAAAAAATTATGCATTAGATGAGTTTATGAATGACAGGCTAAGCAATTCAAATACTAGAAGTGCTTTAGCAAATATTAAAAGAAACGGAGACGGCAGACTTTATTATGGAGTAAGACTTACTTATGCACCTCGTGACTTAGCTGTTAATAGAGATGCTGGAATAAAAGTTGTAAGAGAGTATCAAACTAAAGACGGAAAAGTATTAGACCTTACAAAAGATAAATTCAAACAAGGCGAAGAATATGTTGTTGTAGTGAAAGTTACAGTTCCTTATGAGAGACATTTTGTTGTAGTTGACACTCCTATTGCTTCTGGCATGAGAATATTAAACTCTTCATTTGCTACAGAAAGCAGCGAAGTTAAAAACATCACCGGCAATCAAGGTACAAGCTGGTGGGGCGGATTTAATCATACTGAAAACTACAATGACAAAATATTATTATTTGCCGATATTCTTGATAAGGGAGAGCATGTATATAAATATGTAGTTAGAGCAGCTACTCCGGGTGAATATTTGCTTCCTGCTACTAAAGCTGAAGAGATGTACAATCCAGAAGTATTTGGTTATGACGGACAGTATAAAGTAATAATTGAGGCTAAATAATTTAATATTTTAATTATTATAATAAAATTTTAAGGGTGGTATCTTTTTAAGGTATCACCTTTTATTATTTAAAAGAAATTATAATACATTAAAATTAGAAATTTAGTATATTATATGATGTTTATTTATTTCTATTCTTACTTATTATAACTAAATAAAAATATAAATAAGGAGAATGTATATGGCTAAAATAAGAGATTTTATAAATAGGTTTTCAGGACAAGAGGAGAAGAAAGCTAAGGAAGAAGTTGATAAATTAGTAATGTTAGCGAATTTAAAGCTTGATACATTGGAAAATAAATTAAAAGATTTATTTAAAAATAAGCAATTAGATGGACAGATACAAATAATTGGCGATCATATGGGAAATTTTTCTAGAGAATATAGAGTTAATTATAAAGATGGAAATATATCTAAGGCAGTTAATGATTTGGTTGAGCAGATATTATTTATTGGAGATAAAAGTGCAAAGGATATTATAAGTAAATGTATAACAAATACTTTAAATGCTATGTTTACATCTATAGCAGTAACTGAAGAAGAGAAGAGACTATTTGTAATTATGTTAGAAGGGGTAGCTTTAGTACGTTATGATTTTTATGTTTGGAGAAGTGCTGAATGTGATAAGTCTATATTTAAGCATGCCACTGATATAGTTGCAATTACATATGCAAAATCAGTAATTGATCATATTAGGGTTAGTGAAGATGAACTAAATGATGCTATTTACAAATTTTTAGGCGGTAATGTACCTTTAGCTGATGTCATTAAATATAAAAAAGAACTTATTAATTACTAATATAAATGTTAATAGCGTGGATAGTTTAGTAGCAGATAGAATAGTAAATTCTAATAATATAGAAAATTTATCTTCAGATCCTCATAAAATTCTTAAAACTATAAATTCTATTCTTAATATGATGAAATCAATTAAAGTACCTAATGGTGAAGAACTTGATAAACTTTTGAAAACAAAAAATAATAAAGATAATGATTACATTAAAGAAAATCTACCAAAAATGGTTAATAAATTTTCTGAAGAAAATAAACAAAAACTCCTTAGAGAGTATGCTAAAAAATAATATGTAATAAAATTTTAGTTTTTTTGCTAAGTTATAGGATTGCAATACTATTTTTATTATAAATATATCAATTATTATAATTGAGTAGATTTTAATATATATAACTCCTTTAATGTATTGATTTTTTTATAATCTAAATAATTATAATTTACAAAATTCGATAATTTAGGAATTACATATTGTTTATTTTAAAAATATAGTAATTGAACTAAATAATAGTATTTATTTTATTAATTTTTTATATATAAATATTAAATAATACTATAATTAACAAGGGTATAATTTTATGCTTAGAAAAAATTACTATATTTTTGTTTTTGTTTTAATGACAATTTTATTATGCCAAAATAATGTTTTAAACTCACAAGGGACTTCATTATGAAATCTTATTATAATACATATGAATGATACTCATAGAAAAGATGAAGAGGAAAACGGAAAGTACGGAGCAGCCAGAAGAGCATCGTATATAAAACAGGTAAGAGCTACTAATAATAATGTTTTGGTTCTTCATGCAGGTGATACAATGATAGGAAGTATATATTCTAGTATTTTTAAATGTGATGATTAAGTAAGAATTATGAATAAACTTGGAGTAGGAGCAGTAACAATAGGAAATCATTTTACAGATTACGGATTAGATAATTTTAATAAAATAATGAAAGATAGAAACTTTCCTACTCTTTCAGTAAATATAAAAAACAAGAATAATAACAGCTATTATGAAAAGCCTTATATGGTGACAAATATCAATGGGATAAAAATTGCTGTAATAGGTGTAGCGTCAAAAAATTCAGGATATAATACAAATGATCTTAAAAACTTAATACTTGAAGATGAAATAACTGCATTAAAGAAATTTATGGAAGAGATTCCTTTAAACACTACTAATGATGTAACAATATTTCTAAGTCATGCAGGATATAATATGGATGTAGAAATTGCCAAGGCCATAACAAATAAATTTGATTTTATAATAGGAGGTCATACACATACTGTTATGGAAAAAGCTGAAATTGTTTATGGTACTCCTATAGTGCAGGCAGGTTCTTACGGACATTATTTAGGAAATATAAATGTAAAAATAAATAATGTGGAGATTTCAAACTTTAATTATAAATTAGTTGAAATGTACGAAACAATAGAGCAGGATGCTGATATGCTTGCATTAGTTAATGAAATGAAGAAAGAAGTTGATATTCGAGTTAATATAAAAATAGCTAAATTGCCAAAAGATTTACCCTATGATGCTGTTACTATAAGAAAGCAGTCTACAGCTTTAGGAAATTTTATGTGCGACTTGGTATTAGATTCCAATCAGGGAGGAGATAAAGCTGATATGGTTTTAATTAATGCAGGAGGCATTAGAGAAGGATTTAATAAATGAAATATAACATTAGCAAATATAATGAATATTTCATCATTTGATAATGAGGTAATATTAGTGTCATTAACTGGAAAAGATATACTTGATTTGCTTAAAATATCTTGTAAAAATAGTACAGTAATTCCTACAAATTCAGGCGAAAGTTTTTTACAAGTTTCAAGAGGAGTGGAAGTTGTATATAATAGTGATGGAAAATTAATATCAGCTAAATTAAATGGTAAAGATATTAATGAAAAACAGTATTATAGAGTGGCTCTATCTTCATACATATACAGCGGAAAAAGTTATGTTGATGAAAATGGAAATTTTATAGCTCAAAAAGGAAGGAATGTTAATAAGACAAATAAAGATTTTAGAAATGATATGAAATCAAAGATTAGATCTCTTAATAATATACCTTCAAGCTATATAGACGATACACTTAGAGTAAAATTGCAGTAAATATAGAAATTAATGGTTTTATCAAATAATAAAAATAATCTTAAATGTATAATAGATTAGTATATTAAACTTGTTTCAAAACTATTTTAATAATTATTTATGTAAATTTTAATAAAGTATTTAAAATTTATATATAAACTTTGCTGCAAGCATACATCTAAACCCAATTATTTTACTTATACTCTGAGTATCATATACAGGCATATGGTTATCTTATATAAGAGTCATACATTTGTTATAAAAGAACTTGGGCAGGTGCTGTAATTTCTATGTAAATACTAAATATAATAAACACTAGAATATCAAAGTAAAATTATATAAAATAAAGGGTGGGATATGTAAATAATATTTTAAACTTAATTACATTTTCCCGCCCTATATATTTAAAAACTTTTATCAGTTATTTTTACTTTTTATTTCTTTAAAATATTTACTGTGATTACAAAGCCCGCCCAAGTGCTATTTAACTTTATAGTTTATTAAACGCACGCAGAATGAAATTATAAATATACATTAATTATGAATTCTAATTTTTATTATATTATAAATTTAGTTAACCGTGCGTACAGAGTTTTTTAAATAAAAAAATTGTAAATTATAAAAAATTTCTTGATTAATATATAATTAGCTATATAATATTTGCATCTAAAAATTAATATTGAGTATTTTTCCAGAGGTTGTAATATGATAACAGAAAATAATATTACATTAAATGATCATAATAATCACTTTATAATAAGCGGAGAATTAGCTCTCATTTTAGTTGTGATTATGAATAGTTTCGGTGTGGTTTTGATGCTTTACTCAGGATCTGGAATATCTGCTATATCAAGCGTTCCTTATGCTTTTTCTGAAGTTATAAAAAATATATCGCTTGGCACTTTTACTTATATTTTTCAAACTTTACTCGTATTAGTACTTATGATCTTAAGAAAAAAATTTGTAGGTGAATATTTATTTAGTTTTGCCGTAGGATTCTTTTTCGGTAAATTTATAGATATACATAGTTTATGGATAAATCATTTACCTTTGAGTTTAACATATAGAATTATATATTTTATAATAAGTTATATCATACTTAGTTTTGGAATAGCTCTATCTAATAGATGCGGACTTCCCATAATACCTACAGATCTATTTCCAAGAGAATTATCAAATATAATAAAAGTACCTTATTCTAAAATAAAAATAATATTTGATGTAAGTTCTCTTTTAACAACAGCATTAATAACATTCATTTTTCTAGGACATATAAAGGGACTTGGAATAGGTACTGTGCTTGCTGCTTTTACAATGGGTAAATCAATATCTTTTATAGGAAGCCTTATTGATAAAAAGATAGAATTTGTACCATATATAAAAAAATTATTACATAAAGAAAATAAGTCATAATTCTATATTGAATTTTAAAATTTTTCATTTTCGTCATTAGATATGATTTTAACTTCAGCATTCAAAGTAATCCCTTTGTGATTATAAACTTCTTCTCTTACCTTTCTCATAAGATTTAAAATATCTCTTCCTGTAGCATTATTGTAATTAATTATAAAATTGGCATGATAAGGTGAAACCATAGCTCCGCCTACCCTAACATTTCTCATATTAATTGAATCTATAACTTTACCCGCTATCATATTAGTTTCATAATCATTTAAAAATGTACTTCCTGCTGAAGGATATCTAAATTGATTCTTATTTTTTCTATCTTTATAAAATTTCTTCATTTCAGGCTTAATTAATTTTTTTGATACCTTATTCAATTTAAATCTCACATCAATAATTATATAGTTTTTATCCTGAAAAACACTTTTTTTATAAGCATATTTACAATCATCAATACCAATATGCATATATTCTATATTATCATCTATTATTCCAACACTATCTATAAACTCAGATACAGAATGTTCATAACATCTAGCATTCATATAAGCGGCACCGCCTATAGTACCCGGAAGTCCGTATAAAAACTCTAAACCTGTAAATGCATTTTTATATGCATATTTAACAACATCAAAAACCTTGGCTCCTGAATATGCTAAAATATTATGAGATGTATGCTCTATACGAGAGAAAAATCCTGTATAAATAATAGGAAACTCTATAATCTTGTCCAAAAATAATATATTGCTTCCTCCGCCTAAAATCATATATCTTTTATTATTATCATTAAGATATTTAATCAAATCTATAAAGCCATTAATAGTTTCAGGTATATAAAATTCTAAAGCCTTAGCATTAACTCTGAAAGTATTAAATTTTTTTAAAGAAACATTTTTTTTAGTTAAAACACCATTAAAAGATTTAGCCATTAAATCAACCTCTAATATAATTATAACATATTAATAAAAATATAAAAAATAATTTTTATAAAATATACCAAATAGGTTTTGAATCAATTTTTGTATTAAAAAACATATCTTTGATATCAGCATCCTTATTTATATCCCAAGAATTCAAATCCTGATTAAAATTAAAAGCATTTTTAAACATACAAGCCATATATTTGGCATTAGAAACATTCCATTTATTTAAAGGCTGATTAAAATTTTCTGCCCCATAAAACATATAAGAGAAATCAATAACTTTAGAAACATTCCAATCATTAATATTTATATTGAAATTTTTTATATTATGAAACATAGATCTCATATTAACAACATTAGAAGTATTCCACTTTTCTATTCCTGCAAAATCAGACCTTACATTATAACTTTCATATTCACTATAAGAGCCTTCAAAACATGCATAATTAGGCTTATCAAAAAGCATAGACATGTCAGTTATTAATGAAGTATCTATATCTCCTAAATAAATATTATTATTTTCTATTAAACTTCTTAATTCTATTTTATTATTTGGTTTATATTTACTCATAAGTTAATTATTATCATCATTTCCTAAAGAATCATCTTTAATATTTTCATTAGTTTCTATAATAGTTGTTATTGAACTATCTTTATTATTATCAGCATTTTCAGTATTATTATTTTCTTCTTTTGAAGTATCTTCATTATTTTTATTCATAAAACTCTCATCTCTTTTGAACACATAAATCTCTCTGAACTTCATCTCTTGCTTAAGAAGAATTTCTTTTTCTTTAACAAGTTCAAGCATAGCCAAAAAGAATGTAACAAGCTGCCTTTTAGTAACTCCGTCTTTAAATAAAGTAATGAAAGGAAAAAAAGCCGTTTCAGATAATTTTATTCTTATCATATCAATAGCATTATCTATATGGAAATTAGACATTCCGGAAAGAACAGCTAAATCCGTTTCCGGTACAAACTGCACTTTTGTGAATGCATAAACTAAATCATAAAGTGTAATATCCTTCCAAGCTATTTCATTGTCATCAGCATTCACAGTTTTAAAGAATTTCACTCTTTCAGTATCTTTCCTTTCAAATATAGAATCTGATGTATCTTGCATTTTATCAAGTTCTTCTGAAACCATTTTATATCTTTGAAATTCCAGCATCTGCTCAACTATTTCAAATTTAAGTCTGTCTGTAAACTTGTCATCGTCCATATCATGAGGAAGAAGCATTTTTGATTTATAAAGATGAAACTCTGAAGCAACAACCAAAAAGTCCCCCGTAGAATCCAAATTCAAAGCAGCCTGAGCTTTCAAATATTCTACAAACTGATCTATAATTTCAAGTATAGACACTTCATATATACTTTTCTCGCTTCTTTTAAGCATATCAAAAAGGATAGACAAAGGTCCTTCATAATCTATACTAGATAATGAAACTGTAAACTCTTTATAATCAGGATTACTATTTTCCGTTTCTTCTTTGGCTGAAGCATTTGTATTTATATTATTATTATTATTTTCTTGCTTTGTTTCGTTTATATTCTCTTCCATAATGGATTATAATATATTATAAAAATATAAAAATTCAAGTATATAATTTTCAATTAATATTGACAATAAATGAAATTCTAATATTATTTAAATATATTAAAATAATTTATAAGGGGTAACATAATGAAAAAAATCAATATAGGTTTTATAGGAGCAGGAAATATTGCAGAAAAAATGGCTCAAACTATTTCAAAAATTAAAGAAGCACAATCTTATGCGGTAAGTGCAAGAGATATAAAAAGAAGCAAGGCTTTTGCCAAAAAATACGGATTCAAGAAATTTTACGGCTCTTATGAGGAAATGCTAAAAGATGAAAATGTAGATTTGGTATATATAGCTACTCCGCATTCTCATCATTATGAACATATAAAATTATGCTTGGAAAATAATAAACATGTTATATGCGAAAAAGCTTTTACTGTTAATGTGAAACAGGCAAGAGAAGTTTTAATACTTGCTAAAAAGAAAAAACTTTTACTTGCCGAAGCTATTTGGACTAGATATATGCCTAGCAGACAAATAATTAATGATACTATAAAAAGCGGAATTATAGGAAAAGTAACTTCATTAACTGCAAATCTAGGTTATGTTATAAATAAAGTACCTAGATTAATAGAGCCTGAACTTGCGGGAGGAGCTTTGCTTGATGTAGGTGTTTATACTATCAATTTTGCTTTGATGGTATTCGGTAATAAAATAAAAAAAATAGATTCTTCATGCATAAAAACCAAAAAAGGAGTAGATGAGCAGAACTCTATTACATTAACTTTTGAAGACAATAAAATGGCTATACTAAACTCTACAATGTCAGCATTAACTAACAGAGAAGGTGTTATTAATGGAGATAAAGGATATATAGTTGTAAAAAATATTAATAATCCTGAAAGCATAACAGTTTATTCTCTTGATAGAAAAGCTATAAAAACTATTAAAGTTCCTAAACAAATAACAGGCTATGAATATCAAATAATTTCCTGTATTAATGCTATTAATAATAAAAAATTAGAATGTCCGGAAATGCCTCATGAAGATATTTTAAGAGTGATGAATATAATGGATACTTTGAGAAGAAGCTGGAAAATAAAATACCCCTTTGAAAAATAAATTATAAAATAAAAGCCGCTAATATTTATATATTAACGGCTTATATATATTTCTTTAATTAATATCATAAACATATACGCTTTCTGCTATATCTTCATCATCTATTTTTAAAGTATTTTTTGTACCGGAATCTTTAAAACCGTTTTTCTCATAAAATTTTTTAGCTTCTTCATTTTTATCAAAAACACAAAGACATATATTAGTATATCCTGACTCTTTCATATATTTTACAGCCTGCTCTAATAATAACTTACCTATTCCAGAACCCTGATATATAGGGTGAACATATAATGATATTATCTCTCCATATCCTTGCATATTGCATCTGCTCTTTCCATGAGATATAACTGCTATAGGCTTTCCATCAATATATGCTAAATGTGCCTCTCTTGTTTTATTATTAATACCGTCTTCAAACTCCTCGCACCAATCATCTAAATATATTCTTTTAAGATATGAATCAGGTATAATATTTTTATAAGCATCTTTCCAGCATATAGCATGAAGCTTGCTTATATCAAAAACATCTTCTAATCCTGCTTTCTTTATAGTTATATCCATTTAATTATACCTCAGCATTTTAATGATAATAATTACTATTAAATAAATTATATATCTATAATAAGTTATTTTCAATTATTTATTATTATTTTTAATAAAAAATTATAAAGTGCTGAGATTCCTTAAAGCATTACTTATCAAATCTTCTGTAGTCATATTATCTTTATTTTCTACTTCCGACAAAGCCTTAACAGCTTCATTATTTGAAAAACCTAATGATATCAAAGCCTTTATAACATCGCTTTCATTATCATTGCTAATAACAGATGATGAAATATTAATATCGATCTTTTCTATTTTATCCCTAAGCTCAAATAAAAGTTTTTCAGCCTTCTTAACTCCCATACCCGATACTTTTTTTAGTAAATTTATATCCTTATTAAAAAGTATATGCATCAAATCATTTATGGAATAAGTAGAAAGAACTTCCATAGCCAATTTAGGACCTACTCCTGAAGCAGACATCAGAGTAGTGAACATATTTTTTTCTTCTCTAGTCAAAAAGCCATAAAGTATCATAGCATCTTCTCTGTGTATGAGTTTTGTATAAAGTCTTATATTATCATCATTTTTTACATCTAATTTTTTTGATACTATAATCTCATAACCAACACCATTACAAAGAAGAGCTATGACACCTTCAGATATTATTTGAACTTTACCTTCTATAAAAGCAAACATTATAAACTAGGTTCGTATTCCAATTCTTTTATAGCTTCAAACATTTTATCAGTACCTACTTTAGACTCATCATATTCCACTTCAGCACAAGCATTTTCTAAACTTACATTAACTTTGCTTATACCGTCTAAAGCACTTAATTCTTCTGTAACCGCCTTAACACAATTTTGGCAGCCCATACCTTTTATTTTTATAGTAATATTTTTCATTTACTGCTCCTTTGTTATAATTATCTAACAATTATATACTACATAAGGGTATTTTTCAATTATTTTTTCATTTTTTTTCAATTTTTTTAACATCTTCTTCTTTATATAAATTAAATACAACTGTCATCTCTGTACCAACATTCTCTTCACTCTTAATATGTATGTCAGCATTGTAATAATTGCATATATTTTTTACTATTGTAAGTCCAAGACCTGTACCATGAACTTTTAAATATTTATTGTTTTTAACTCTGAAAAATCTCTCAAAAACTCTATTCAAATACTGCGGAGCTATGCCGCATCCTGTATCCTTCACTGAAAATATAGCTTTATCCGCATTCTTCTTTAGATATATCTTTACTTTACCTTCATCATCAGTATATTTTATAGCATTATCAACTAAATTATTAACAACTTCAGTAATTTTTTCTTTATTAGCCATTATAACAACTGATTCTATATCTAATTGCACATCTATATTTCTCTGTTCAGCTTTTATTCTATTGCTCTCAAATACATCAAGAACAATATCCTTAATATCTATTTCTTCATCAATAGTCTCTTTCCAATTAGCTTCTATCCTGCTCAATGTAAGCATATCAATAACAAGGTCTTTCATTCTTAAAGCCTCATTATTAATCCTTTTAATAAAATCAGCCTGATTCTTTCCTCCGCCTGTAGCAATAAGAAGTTCAGAATATCCTATAATAGAAGTAAGAGGGGTTTTTAATTCATGAGAAGCATTTATAAAGAAATCCTGCTTTTCTATTTCAACTTTTCTTATATCTGTAACATCTTCAAATTTTATTAATGCCGATATATTTTCATTGTTTCTTATAGGAATGATGCTTATTTCTATATCCATATTATCTTCTTTAACATCGAATTTTGAAAATCTGCTGAACTCTATGGCATTATCTATTTTTTCTATTACATCATTATCTTTTATAATCTCATTAAGTTTTTTTATATTACTGTCAGAAATTTCAAGCAAATCTAAAGCATATTGATTAATAAAAAATATTTCTTTATGTTTATTAACTGCAATAATACCCTGTGCTATATTCTCAAGCACATAATTAAGTTTTTCTCTTTCTGTTTGATAACCTGTAATATTTTCATTTAAACTCACAGCTAATTCATTTATATCATAAAGAATAGCATTTATATCATTATATCCCGTTAAATTTTTAGGTGTTGTTGATTTATTATTGTATATATTATCAAGAGTTTCTTTTATCATATAGAAAGGAATCATAATATTACGGCTCATCAAAGGAAGGACCAAAGCCATAACTATAATAACTACCCCTATAACCATAACAGCTGTAAATAAAAAACTTATTAAATATTTATTAACAGACTCTATAGGAATAGAAACTCTAAGTATATAATCTCTTTTGTCATCAGCTTTAATTTTTTTGGACACATACATATAAGGAGTTTTCTGACTAATAGAAGTATTAATAGAAAAAGCCGGTTTATTTTCTATACTATGCAGTGCTGCTATAACATCGCTTCTATTGGTATGATTTCCCATAGGATTTTTGGAAGTATCTGTCATAGTATCAGCTATTACAACTCCATTTGTGGATATTATACTGATCCTTAATTCTTCTTTATCCGACTGCAGTACGAATTTTCTAAAAGCATCTTCAGTTTGTACATCATATAAATCAATCTCTTTTTCAAGCATCTCAATAATATTTACTATCATAACCTGACTGTATACAATATTATTATACTGCACAGTAAACAGTATACCTATAAACATTAAAGCACTTGACAATATCAAAATGAGTAATGATTTATAAAATATATTCTTGATCATCTTTTATTAAAATTATTGTACATCTGTTAATTTATATCCCATACCTCTAATGGTTATAATGTTTTCTTTAGTTAAATCAAGTTTTTGCCTTATTGATTTTATATGCATATCAATAGTTCTTGTTTCCATAGTATGATCAACACCCCATACTTCTTCAAGCATAGTTTCTCTATCAACTACATTATTAGCATTTTCCATCAATAACTTAAGCAAATCAAATTCTTTCTGTGTTAAAATAACCTGCCTATCTCCTACAAAAACATTTCTCTTCTTAACAACAAGTTTTATATCACCAAAAGTAAGTTCTTCTGCATCCAATCTTACATCTTTCTTTCTTAAATTTGCCTTAATTCTTGCAAGAAGCTCAAGCACAGAAAAAGGCTTAGGCATATAATCGTCTGCACCCAAATTTAAACCTGTAACAATGTTTATTTCACTAGTTTTAGCTGTAAGCATTATTACCTTAATAGGAAGATGGGCATAATCTGTTCTAATAATCTTTAATATTTCTGTACCTTCTATGTCAGGGAGCATTATATCAAGCAATACCAAATTAGGAGTTTGTTTTTTCAATGCCTCAAGCATATCATTACCATTAGAAAAACATTCTATAGTATATCCTGCCTCTTCAACAGTATATTTAATAAGATCTCTGATATTATCATCATCTTCTACTGAGTAAATAAGTTCTTTATTCATAAAATACTACCAAAATTAAAATAATTTATTGTCAAATTAAACACTTTTTATATCATAAATATAATAAAAAAATATTTTTTGTCAAAATATTTTATTCAGACTAAAATAACTAATTTATTATGAAATATAAAACTTCTATATTTTACATTATGTAAAAAAATAGGAATTTAAATATTGACTTATAATATTTTTATATTAAAATCATTTATATATGAAACAAGAAATAACACCTATATTAGAAAATTATTTAGAAACTATCTACAACCTTGAAGTAGAAAAAAATTTTAAGGAAGCAATTAGAATAACAGATATAGCTGATTTGGTAGGACGCTCCAAAGCTAGTGTTAATACGGCTATTAAAACTTTGTCAAAATTAGGGCATATAAAACATGAGCATTACGGAGATATAGAGCTTACCGAAAGCGGCAGAGCTATTGGAAAGGATATTGCAGAAAGGCATGCTATATTCTACTACTTCCTTACAAAAGTATTAAATGTAGATGAAAAAATAGCTGATGAAGAAGCATGCTTAATAGAACATGCTATGAGCAAAGATACTGTACATAAGTTTAAAGAGTTTCTTTGCGGATACTGCAAAAAAGAAAATATTTTTAATAAAAATTAATATACTGATAATTTCAGCTAAATATTTTAATACAATTTGTATAGTAATTATGAATTTTCTTTGCTTACAAGGAAATTAATTAATATAGTATTTTTAATACAGTCTGCAGTATATTAATATTTAAATAAATCAAAATAAATATCAAGTGCAATTAAAAAAATAATTATTAATATGTCAAAACTATTTTTATATAATTCTGACATATTAAATAAATTTATATTATTTCATCTTTTATCATATCATCAAAAGTCTGTCTTTTTCTTATGATATAATGTTTTTTATCATCAATCATAACTTGAGGTATAAGAAGTCTTGAATTATAATTGCTTGACATACTAAACCCATAAGCTCCTGCATCAAGTAAAGCTACATAATCACCCTGCTCTAAAACACTGCATTTTCTCTCATAAGCAAAAAAATCTGAACTTTCACATATAGGTCCTACAAAATCATAATTTGCAATATTATCTTTTTTAACTAAAGGATATATTTCATTATAAGCATCATACATAGCTGCCCTTACATAATCATTCATACCCCCGTTTAATATAACATACTTTCTTCCGAGTTCTTCTTTGATATATTCAACTTTCATTATTAAAGCACCGGATTCTGCTACAAAATACCTTCCAGGCTCTGTTGTAACTTTTAAATTCATTTCTTTCAATAAACTAATGCTTTTAGATTTAAATTTATCAAAATCAAATCCTGAATTAGCCCTATTATATCTTACTCCGTATCCTCCCCCTATATCAATATCTGTAATATTAAAACCAATACTTTTAATTTCAGCAATTAAATCTTTCATCACTGAAATGGCTCTGTAAAAAGGCTCGGCATCTATCATTTGTGAGCCTATATGCATTGATAATGATTCTATTTCTATATTATCCAAAGATTTTAATAATTCAGAATTATCTTTTATAGTTTTTATACTTATACCAAATTTATTTCCGCTAACTCCTGTAGTAATTTTCTCATGAGTATGAGCATCAACATTAGGATTAACTCTTATAGAACATTTAACTCTTTTTTTAAGCTCCTTAGATATATTATTAATTCTTACAGCTTCAGGAATAGATTCTATATTAAAACGTTTTATATTAAGCTCTATTGATTTTCTTATCTCTTCCTCTGTTTTGGCAACTCCAGAAAATACTATATTTTCAGCCTTTCCCCCAGCTTTTATATATTTCAAAGTCTCTCCTATAGATACAACATCAGCACCTATACCCTCTTCAGCCATAATTTTTAATATAGATAAATTATTTTCTGCCTTAACGGCATAAACTATCAAAGCATCATTTAAAGGTGAAAATACTTCCTTTAAAAACCTTATTTTACTTAAAATATCATTCTTTGAATAAATATAAAAAGGAGTACCATAAATTTCAGCAATATCCCTAATATCAATATTTTCGCACATCAATATATTATTTTTATACGCAATCATTATTCATTTCCCCTAATTTTTTATTTAAATTTTCTAATTCAATATATCCGCTATATTCACAGACATAATTCCTTCATCTGATAAAAGCGGTAAATTATCTTCTAAAATTTTTAATGTTTCTTCGCTTTGATAATGCCCTATTCCAATCGCTATGCCGTACTCTTTAGACATTTTTATTAACTCCATCCATTGCTTCATTATATAAGAATAATCTCTCTCATTATCTAAAAATACGGATCTTCTAGCTGTCTTTACTCCATATTTTAAAGCCATATCATATATCAAACTGCCGGACACCGTATAGGAATCTATAAAATATTTATCATTATTCTTAGCATAATTAAGCATATAAGAAACTATGCTCTCATCACAGCTTGCAAGCGAACCCGTATGATTATTCATTCCCTTCGCATAAGGCACCTTTGAAAATGAATAATCTAATAGTCTAAATACTTCATCTTCATTCATTGACTTTCTTATCAAAGTCTTTTCTCCGAAATAATCACTGCCCTCCATAGGTATATGCAAAATAACATTAACATTATTACTATATGCCGCATAAGAAAAATCTGTACTATGATAAGAATCAGGAAGCACTGCAAAAGTTATATTATATTCATTAGCCAAAGAAAAATATCTTTCAGAATTATCTAAGGTATTTCCGCTGTCATCTATAATAATACTTATACAATTACTATGTTCATTTATTTTATTTAAAATAGGTTTTGTAATATCAGGAGCGTTTATATCAGCTAAATGAAATATATCATTTGAGTTTTTTTCTGTTATCTTTTTTGTCAAAATTATATTTTCATTTGAGGTATTAGAAATATTATCTGCATATTCAAAACTAATATTATAGTTATCCTTAACCTTTATAAAAGTAAAGGCAAATATAAAAAGTATAATAACTGATAGTGCAAATATAAATATATTTTTCATAAAAATATTAATATAAAAAAATAATATGTTGATAATATCTTATATAGTAATAAAAGTCAATTACTTATGCACCATACAATCAATACTTACAACAGCATGTTCATGGCATTTTGGACATTTTGGACACTTGGGAGAAAATTTTTTGAAAATTTTTTGTATGAAAGATTCTTTTTTTGATTCTGAATTAATTCCAACTATTTTCTCTCCATTTTCATCTTTTTCTATATCTTTAAAATCAAATGATACAAAAGAAAGCTCTGAAGGTGCATTCAATTTTTCATCTGCAGTGAAAAAATATCCGCAGTTTCTGCATCTATAATGAAAAGGCGGCTTATCAGGAAACATAAATTAACTCCTCTTATATAACAAAATTATATATCTAATACCAATAATTTATCCTGCTCAGTATCAAAATGATCTGACATATAAACAGCATAATTATCTTTTTTTATAACACTTCCCGCTTTTACTCTATTATGCCCTACAACCTGATTATATCCTGTCCATGCATCATCATATAAATCTCCTGTATCAGCCCATAATATTCCAGCAAATTCACTGCCTCCTCCTCTTCTGAAAGAAGCTATATTGCAGTCATTTTTATCATTTTTATAAACTAAACTCACTATATCATAAACATTATCGATATTAATATCTTTTATATCATATTTATGCCTTATATATTCAATCCAGCCATTTGTAATTCCTGCATGAGTAAATATATAATTATTTTCTATATGTATAGGACTAAAAATATCAGAATTATTATTAAATATTTCATGCATCTCTTCAGCATAACTTTTTCTATATCTGCTAGCTGTAGGATATCCCACTATATACTGAAAGTCATGATTGCCTATAAGAAGAACAATTTTATCATTATGATTCTTTTTAAACTCTATCACATCTTTTAAATTATTAACTATTTCTTCATCTGTAAAAGTAACCCAGCTGTCATCGCTGTAATCTCCCATAAAAATTATCTTATCAAAATTATCAAATCTTCCTTCAATAAGTTTTTTCCAACAGTTTTTTCCATGCAAATCTCCTATAACTGCAAACCTCATTTTATTAAATCCTCCTTGCAAGTTTAACTATATTCTGATAATCAATATTTGAATTATCATTATTTTTTCCTGAAACTACAGAAACATAAATACTCTCAAATTCTTTTTGCAAATAATCTTTAAACTCTTTTAGATTATTACTATACTCTTCCGCATCAGATTTATTATTAATATATAAAGAAGGTTCATAATCGCCTCTTATCCTATCAATAATATTATCTATAATACTTTCTTTTATTTCATAAATCTTTCCTATAGTCTGTACTATGTTTATTACCCTGTACATATTACTATTTGAAGTAATATTTGCCATTGCCATATTATCCATCATATAAATATTAATAGAATAATCTGCTGATTTTCTTTTATCTTCAATAACATAATCCAAAGTCTTTATAGATTCCTCAACAAAATTATTAATGATTATCGTATCATATTCTTCATGCAAATCTTCTATACATATAAGTTTTTCTATAAATAATTTATAAAACTGATCTGATAAATATTTTTTTATGTCATTAAAAAACATATATGTATCAAAAAATTTCATATCTTTTCCTTTTACTACGCTTATTAGATATGAAATAAAATTCTTTGTCCTGCTCTCTTTTATAGATATTTCATAATGCAATGATAAATGCTTTATTATATCGTATATATCATTATTAATAATATCAATAATTTTTGTTTTATCATTATCTTTAATATACAAAATATTATTATCCAAATTCAGACTTTCTAAATGCAGAGAATCCCTTTTTTCTTTTAGAAGTTTTATCTTTTCTTCTATATTGATTTTTACTATTTCTTTTTTGTCATCAGGTGTTAAAGATAATATTTCTTTTTCTATATATCTATTATGTTCAGCTTCTTCTTCTTTTTTTAATTTTTCTTTTTCCTTTTCTAATTCTTCTATTTTTTCTAAAGTATAAAATTTATTTTTACACAAAAACTCTTCTATATTTTTAATATTATTCTCTCTCTCATCACCGTAAACATACAGTATAAATCTATCTCCATATCTTATATTAACAGCAGATACTCTCACAAAAGACTTGGCATTGACTCTTTTTCCATTCTGATTTTCTATTTCAATCTTATCATCTATAGTCTTAAAATAATCTACAATAGGATAAATCTCTTTGACATCTTGCAGCGTATCATTTCTGCATTCAAATTCTTTAGATATAAAATCATTATTCTCCATATAGTATCCTATATAATTTTATTTAATTATCTAAATACAATTATATACAAATATAGAAACAAATCAATTAGTTATGTATAAAAACATATTAAAAACTATATAGAGCAGTTATATATATACCTATATAGGATATATAAAATATCTATATTAAATTAGAATAATTTAATTAATTATCAATGACATAAATAAAATAACTTTAAACAATTTTATTTTTTAACATTTTTAAACTTAAAAATTTCATTAAAAATGCTATATTTATTTTAAATATATACATAAGAACATATATTATACAAATCATACATAAAAACCCTTGAAATTCTAAATAATATTGTTTATAATAATAAAAAATAAAAATAACAGAGAAAAACAGAAAAAATATGATTGATTTTAATTTAAAAGATATTAGAGAAAAAATTTTGAAGCTAACACAAAGCCAATTCGCTAAAATGTTAGGTGTGCGTCAGGATTATATTTCAAGACTAGAAAGAAATGCAAATAATATAACTCTTGACCTTTTGGATAAGCTTGCAGAAAATACCGGACTTACTATTGATGAACTTACAAAATATAAAAAGAATTCTTTTGAAAGTGAAAATCCATATCTTTATGAGAATCTTATTAATATACAAGTCATCATAGATAAACTTAATGAAGAAATAAGTGCGGCGGATAAAAAGAATAATGAAAAAATATCTGAATTGACTTCTGATATTTATAATAAAATCAGTGAAACTTTTGATATTGTTGTTTATGGAAGATACAGTTCCGGAAAAACTTCATTTATAAATGCAATATTTGATAAAAATATTGATACGAATCCTTATTCTGAAGAAACGAATAATGATGAATATTATTTAAATGATGATTCCAAACTATTTAGAATTATTGAGTACAAGGAAAATCTTCTTAATACTAGAATATACAATAATCAAAATATGTTTATTTATTTATGTGATATAAATGCATTTTCTCAGGAAGATATCACAAATATAAATGCCTTAGCAAATTTTATAGATGATTTCAGCAATATATCTATAATATTCTCCAAAGCTAATATATTTGATGAAAATGAATTAGACAGTGTTATTGATAAAAAATTTCAAGTATTGAAAAACTTCATAGAATCTTCTAATAATATAAAGAAAATAGATTATTCTTTACTAAGAAAAAGATTTTTCCCATTTTCAATTAATAACAATAATTTAGTTAAGCAGATTAAAGATGACTTTGCTGAAAATATAAAATATGCTTACTATAATAAAATATTAACAAATATTAATTTCATTACAGAAATAATAGACAACAAAAATAGTTTCCAAGAAAATGACAAATTAGAAGTTAATTTAAATAAAATAAAAATATCTGTTAAAGAATCATTTAATGAAATATATAAAAATACACTCAATATAGACAGCATAATTCAATCTATTGATGATAATAATGTTTATAGAAAAAAAGATGATATAAAAGTATTATGCAATAGTATAAACTTAAATCTTGATACACAATTATACAATATGATTGCTCTTATAAAAGAAGATTTTAACAGCAAAGAGCCAAACAAAATAAAAACAAATTTAATAAATACTTCCATAGGCATTTTACCCTCATTTGACTTATTGAAAAACAGTTCAATGAAAATAATAAATATTATAGGTATATCTTTATCATTTCTTCCTAGTGTTGTATTTATATTATCAGGTTTTATGTCTTTCTCAGGAAATTGGAAAAAAACACTTTCTAAAAAAGTTATTAAAGCTTATGAAGAAGAGAATGTGGTATCTAAATATAATAAAACTATAGATGAATATTTTAATAATTATTTAGCAAATCTAAAAGAAATAGATGCTAAAACAAAAGAAACTTTGAAATATCAGGAAGATGCTAAAATGTATAAAAATATAAAATCTATATTGAATAACTTTGCTTCTTATATAGAATCAGAAAAAAATAAAAAGTAAATAAAAACAATATAAAATAAAAAAGAGCAGGTATTATTTTCATACTTGCTCTTTTTTATTATATTAAAATTTTATTATATTAAAAAACTATTTAGCTATTAGTATTCTCATTGCTGTAAACAGTCCAGCTGCTGTCTGGAAGCTGATAATATGAATTATCTATAAGTTTCTGTACATTTCTTCTATACAAAGCAGTTTCAACTTCTTTTATATTAGCCATACTTAATTTAGGATCTGATAATATTAAATATTCTGCTATAGTTCTTCTGTCAGTATTTTCTTTTTCCATTATTTCTTTTATATATTTTATTCTCTCTTCACTGTATTCAGTTTTTGGTTTGGAAACATCGAATGCTATATATGATAAATATCCGCCGTTATTTTCACCTATATAATAATTAGTTTTATATAAATTTATTTCATCTTGATTAAACATGCTTCTTATTAAAGCTTCTTTATATCCCTGAGCTAATTCATCAGAAACATTTGTACTTACCATTATAAGATTTAAATCTTCATCACTAGAAAGAGTAGATATTTGATATGCACTTTCATCTATCTGTCTGTATCTTCCTAAAACTTGAGCTTCTATTAAAGTTTTTCCTCCAAGCACTCTCATCTCAGGCTCCTGTACAACTATAAGTTTTGAACAGCTTGCAATAAATACCGCAATAAGTAAAACAAATATCATATTATACAATTTCATAAAACGAATATCTCCTCTCTATTTTATATATTATTAATTACCGCCCTCTAAATATGAAATAACATCAGAGAAAGGCATAGGCTCAAGTCCGAATTTATCGCCTTCAAATGCTATAAGCTGCTGCTTCTGCTGATTAGGCTTATCTAAGTTTTGATCTCTGAAATAGAATGTAGTAAACACTTTATTTGCAGATATACTAAACTCTACTGAATTAGGATCATAACCGAATTGTACTATATTTTCAACTGTAGATATACCGGGGTTAATAGGTCTTATCATCTCTATTAAGAATTTAGAAAACTCTGTAGACATTTTGCTTATACCTACAAAAAATGTTGTAGGTTTAATATTATTCAAAGGACTTACACCAACTCCGGCAATATCTGCTGTAAGATTAACCAATAATTTTTCATCATTAATTTTTTCTCTATTTTCAGGAGCAAGCAGATATTTAAAGTTTATATCACTAGCTAAAACACGCATGTCATATTTAATAGTGCTTGTATTGAAGCTGCCCAAATCTACATTAAGCCAAGGCAAATGTATAGCCCCCCTTCTTGGTGCTGTATTATTTGATATTGAAGCTAAAAATAAATTATCATCAAATTTCTCACCGCCTATATATAAAGATGATTTCAAATCTTGTATTGTAAGTCCATGTCCCTGAACTTTAACAGAAGAAGAAAAATCTCTTATTCTAATACTGTCATCTATAAACGGAGGTATTTTTAGATATACTCTTAACTGTTCAAAAAATACATTTGGAATTTGCTCTATAAGAGGAGTATATCTGGTGGCTGTTGCAACTACCTCATTATCTGTAGGAGTCAAATCAAAATGATAGTCTATATTCGAAGTTAATCCTTTTAATACTATTGACATTTTATCAGGTGAATCCATATTAGCAAAGAATTTATCTGTTTTAAAAACTCCGTCTGCTATATTATTTCTCAAATTACCATTAACATTAAATAGCCCTCCTATTTCAATACCAAAAGGAAGGTATAAACTTTCTGTATCTAAACCAACATTATAATTTAAATTAGCATTTTTTATAACAGGAGTAAAGTATCCATCAAGATGCACTAATAATTTATTAGCTGGACTTTGTAAATTAAATTGCCTAATATTAGCGTATAGATTATCTCCGAAACTAACATCGGTATCTATTTTCATAGTAACATCTTGAAGTTTATATTGTTTTTCTGTTACATAAAATGTACTGAAATTTGTAACTGTTGCAAATTTATCCTCTAATGACAAATCATATCCCAAAGCACTAGTCATTTTTATATCATCTTCAAAAGGCAGACTGTCAAGAATCTCAGCAAATTTAGTAGATAGCCAATTTTTCATAGCATAAGGAGCTATTCTAAAAGTTGTTATATTAACAAAACCTCTTTTTAATCCTAAACCTTCTAAATCAATATTAGATCTAAAATTTAGAAAATTATCCAAATCTAAATTAAGTTCTGAAACCTTAACATTCTGACTAATCAGATCCGCATTAGCAAGAACATTAAGTTTAGCTGTAGCAGTAGAAGAAACTTCACCGCTTAAATTATAAGAGAAATTTCTAATGATACCGTTTACTGTAGTATTTATATCATTTATCATCTCTCCGAAAACATGAACATCTAAATTAAGCGAACCTCTAGCAAGCCCTCCTGAAAAATTAGCAATAGGCAATGATGTTACACTTATATTCAAATCTGTAGGATCATCAAATTTCACAGCCCCATTAACCTTTATATCAGAATTAATATATTTTGAAGATATATTATCAATATAAAGAATCGTATCGCTTTTTTTATTAGGATCATTAATAGCAGGAACAACATCCAATGCCCCATTCAAAGATGATAAAATCCTTAATGATATATCTGTATTATTTAATCTATACAATTTCAATGCCGTTACTCTATCAATAGTAGTATTATGCTCCAATTTTATATCTTCATTTGAAATGTTATTGGGATTTAAAGTAAAATTTAATTTTGTTTTTGAATTAAGATTATTTACAGATATAGTCTCTCCCATAGAAAAATTTATCTTATCTAATACAAGATTTATTGTATTAGATAAATTATTTATAGTACCGATGCTTTTATCAGCATCAACATTAACCATACCGCTCATACTAATACCTAAAGAAGGTACGAACATAGATGCTAAACTATTTATTTTATCTAAATTAAGTCTTGCATATAAAGTATCTAAATTAATCCCTATATTGCCGCTGAATATTTGATTGGCAGAGGCTATAACTTTTAATATCTCATCATTTAAAAGCTCTGAAGATAAATTCTCTATAGATACACTCTGATTTCTTATATTGTATCTTGCAAGAAAATGTGCCGCAAACTGCATATCATCTCGTTTTTTACCATTATAGCTAAAATTAGGATCATCTATTTCAAAATCAAATCTTATTATTATTTCATCTTTATTTTCTGTGCCGTCAGGATTTTTAGGATAAGATACATCTAAATTAAATAAAGGATTATCATTAAAGAAAATACTGCTGTCATTATAAGCTAAACTATTGCTTATGAAACTTTTTAAATAAATATCTTTTAAAGCCTCCGGAGCAGATATTCCCATTACTTGAGACAATGAGAATCTTTTTGTATGCAAATCTAAATGAAGATTATAATTACTTAAACTTGCTATAAGTCCATTATTAGGTACATTAGTTAGAAATGATTTACTGTCTGCTTTAAATGCTAAATTATTGATTCTGATATTTTCTACATCAGCTTTTAATTTGAGAAAATCAAGTTTGCTGAAATCAAAAGGCTCTTTATTTGTATCTTCTACTTTAGGCTCAGATGGAGGCATATCCGGCAAATTCCAATTTCCGCTTTCATCTGTAAACATATAAACATATAAATTATCTATAGTTAAATCCTGAACATGAAGCTTCAAAAAGAATAAAGAAAAAAGAGAAAATTTTAATCTAAAATTGTCTATCTTTATATTTTCTTCATTATTAAAATTAGCTGAATTATAAAGAATAACATTGCTCATCTCTATTTTTGGAAATAATAATCCGTATTTGAAATCCCCTATTTCCAATTTTCTATCAGTAGCAGAATACACTATATTTTCAATAAGATTTTTCATTCTTTCATTATTAAAATATATTCTAGCTCCTGCAATACCTATAATAATCAAAAAAAGAAGTATTAGAGGTATATATCTCTTTTTAAATCTTCTTTTTTTCTGATTATTTTCTTGTTCTGATGATGTTTCAGTTTTTTCTTTTTTCTTAAAAAATTTCTTCATAATAAACTTCTATAACAATATATTTTACATGTTTATAAAACAATTTTACACTTATAAAGATAGTATATTATAAAACAGACTCTTTATCAATAGCTAATGAATATTTAAAAGCCATTATTATTATAATATGTACTATCTTCATAGTATGTATTATCCTGACTATTATCATAATAATAATCATCATTATACCTGTATATATCTTCATTAGTATTTTCAGAATTATTGGTTTCTTCTTCATCACTATAATAATAATATTCAGAATTATAATCTTCCGGTCTTATAATTATAACATTATTAGTATTATTGAAATTACTTTCCAAATTTTCTTCAAACTGCTCTTCAGGAATATTATTATCATTTAAATAATTATTACTATAATTATAATAATCAGTTTCATAAGTATTTGTATTATTATATAAATCATATCCGTAGTTATAATCACCGCTTATTTCATTTGATATGCTCATATTAAATTCATAGTTTCTAGCCTTTGAAATTCCTTTCTTCCAGCCTTCTTTAGTCAAATCTCTTTCAAATATAAGATAATACCTTCCCTGAGATAAACTTATCTCATACTCATCATCTGTCTGCGGCATAGTAACAATTTTACCCAATATATCATTAGAAATGCTTATATTAATAGCCTGAGAATCTATTAAAAAATAAGAAAGTTTAACACTTGACTTAATAGGTATGCTGAAACTGTAATAATCTCTGTCATAAGAATAATCTATAGCTCCTTTGTATGTTTGATTAAACTCTATAGTCTGAGCCTCTGAATATTTATTATTAGGTTCATGTTCTGTATATTTATCATAAGGCTTAGCTATAATGCTTACTCTGTATGGTATATTATTAACAGCATTAGTAGAAGCTAATATAAAATAATATGACATATAAGGATATAGTATAAGTTTATCAACTATTTCACCATCTCCCGTATTGTTAATATCTTTCATAGTTATCCAATTTCCTTTCTGATCATATAATCTTATGCTGGCATCTATGGCGGGAACTCCTGAAAGTTCTATAGAAATGGAATATGTATTAAAAGAACTATTAGTTATTTTATAGGCATCTACTTCCATATTTTTCAAATCACCTGTTTTTAAAGTAGGATTATAAATTTGGCTATAGTATCCTTCTATTGTATAGAGTCTGTTATCGCTATTAACATCTATAATCTGAGATGCAGAAATTTTATCATTAGGCTCTTTCTCATCGCTTTCTTTATAATCTCTTTTTTTAATTATGAACATGTAATCAAGATTTTCTTTTACAGTGTCTTTAGGAGATATTGATATGTAATACTTATTTTCTTCTACATTATTATTTTGAGAAGTTTCAAAATATATATTTTTCATAACTTGAGTAGTATATATCATTTCTTCTTCTTTTTTATTTTGATTATTATTGCTTATTACTGTTTCATTAGTATCAATATCATTTTTAATAGAATTTGTATCAGTATATGGTGTTTCATCAGGTTCATTTATTACTTTTATAATATTAGTATTATAATCATATATAGTCATTATAACAGGAGAATATGTAGAATTTGAAACATAAAAATCTATAATGCTTGCTTTTCCATCAAAAGTAAAATAGTAATAATCTGTATTATCACCTTCCAGCTGTCCCATTATACCATCTTTATTAATTTTCTGAGCAGTTTCAAAAGTATTATTTCCGCCTGATTTCTTTTCCAACTTATATTGGGAAGAACTGCAGGATAATAAAATCATCATAATATTAATAATTAATGCAAAACCAATTTTGTTCATTTTATCTCCGCTTATAAAAACAATATATAAAAATTATACATCATTCTATAATAAAAAGATACTTAATATTTTTATATATTGAAAAAAATATTAATATAAGCTATTGACATTTTTATTTATATATGGTATTATTTTTTTACGTTTTCAAATTAATATGGGTAGGTGGCCGAGCAGTCAATGGCAGCAGACTGTAAATCTGCCGACGCGAGTCTACGGGGGTGCGAATCCCTCCCTGCCCACATTCTTTTTACGAATATTTATCTTAAAATGAGGTATTGCTTTGGCTATAGAATTTAATAATGAATACATATCTATAGTTATGGAAGCTAACCTATCTGCTCCCGAAGAAATAAAATCTTTTATAGAAGACTCTAATGAAGCATGCAATATAAGAATGCCTGTAGTAGTATTAGATATGAAAAATGTTAAAGAAATTAACAGTGCCGGAATAGCTAAAATACTTAAACTTTATAAAAATCTTCAGTCTCTAAAAGTTAAATTATTTATGACTAATTTAGATGAATCTATTAAACCTACCATAAAAAGTTTAATGATGTTCAGTTTAATAAAATATTTTGATGATCCTAAAGATTTCACTATATAATAACCGCATAATAATACTATTGTTAAAATAATTATTTTAATTTATTGAATTTTGATAATCATTTTATTATACTTATTTTAGTAAAATAATCGGAGAATTCTTATGCATAATAATATACCAACTGTAAGATGGACAGGAGATGAACTATATATATTAGATCAAACATTAATACCTGTAACAGTCAAAGAAATAAAATTATCTAATGAAGAGGAAGCATATAATGCTATAAAAGAATTAAAAGTAAGAGGGGCACCTGCTATAGGAGTAGCGGCGGCTTATTCTTTACTCATAGATTTAAAAAATAAAACTAATTTACAATCTAATGATTTTATAAACTTTGTTCAAAAAAGAGCAGAATATTTAAACTCATCAAGACCTACCGCAGTTAATTTAAGCTATGCTCTAAATAGAATGCTAAATACAATAAAGGATAAAAATAATAAAACCTCATTAGAGTTATATAATATACTAGAAACAGAAGCTAAAAAAATAAATTCTGAAGATGTAGATATATGCCAAAAAATAGGAGAATACGGGAATGAGCTTTTAAAAGAAAATTCCGGCATACTTACTCATTGTAATGCTGGAAGATTAGCTGTAAGCGGAATAGGTACCGCACTTGCCCCTATGTATATAGCTCATCAAAAAGGTAAAAAAATAAGAGTGTACGCTGATGAAACAAGACCATTGCTTCAAGGGGCTAGATTAACAAGTTTTGAATTGCAGGAAGCTGGAATAGATGTTACTTTGATATGCGATAATATGGCTGCTTTTATAATGTCTAAAGGTCTTATTGATTTGGTTATAGTAGGATGCGACAGAGTAGCTGAAAATGGAGATGCTGCTAATAAAATAGGCACTATGGGAGTAGCAATATTAGCAAAACACTTTAATATACCTTTTTATATAGCTTGTCCTTCTACTACTTTTGATTTGAATACAAAAACAGGTGATGATATAGTCATAGAAGAAAGAGATGCAAAAGAAATTATCAATTTTGCCTGTATTCAAACAGCACCTTTAAATATGAAAGTAAGAAATCCTGCTTTTGATGTTACACCTCATAAACTTATAACAGGCTTCATTACTGAAAAAGGTATAATTAAAGCTCCTTATATAGAAAATTTAAAAAAGGCTTTTAATTAATTGGAGGAATAATATGGCTTATGAACAATTAAATATTAATACAATAATAGATTATTTAAAAACTATAGATGAATTAAAAAATATATTTTCAAGTTTTGATGATTTAGAAATAAAAGAAATTGGAGACGGTAATTTAAATTATGTTTACAGCATAACAAATAAAAAAAATGATAAAGAAACTATAATATTAAAACAATCTGTCCCTTTTTTAAGATGCGTTGGTGAAAGCTATCCTTTGGAAAAAGACAGAATGAAAATAGAAATTAAAGCATTAAAAGAACAATATAAATTATGTCCGAATTTAGTTCCTAAAGTACATTATTTTTCTGAAGATATGTGCGTTGTAATAATGCAGAACTTAAATAAACATAAAGTTCTTAGAGGAGAAATAATAAATGGCAAAAAATTTCCCAAAGCAGCTGAACATTTAACAGATTTTCTTTCAAATACTTTATTTTATACTTCCGACTATTATTTGGATACTAAAACAAAAAAGAATCTTGTTGCTGAATATATGAACCCTGAATTATGCAGCTTAACTGAAGATTTTGTTTTTACTCATCCTTTTGAAGAAAATGAAACTAATATTTATCATGAAAAATTGAATTTAGATGAAGTGAGAAAATTTCAAAGAGATTCCAAATTGAAAACAGCTGCCGCTGAGATGAAATATGCATTTATGACTAAAGCAGAGGCTTTGCTTCATGGTGATTTTCATTTAGGAAGTTTTATGGGCAATGAAGAAGAAACTTATGTTATAGATCCTGAATTTGCATTTTACGGACCTATTGGTTTTGATATAGGAAAAGCTATGGCTAATTTCTTTATAGCATATATATCTCAGGAATATCATCAAAAAAGATTGGGAACAAATTCAAAAGAATTTAGAAAATGGCTTTTTGATACCGCTAAATATATGCTGACAGGAACTTTAGATAAATTTGAAATATTATGGAAAAAACATTTAGAAGAAACCAAGCCTTTATATTGGAATTATCCTGAAGGAGAAAAACATTCTGAAGAATATATAAAAACTGTATTAAATAGAATATTTAAAGACTCCATAGGTTTTGCAGGATGCGTATTTATAAGAAGAACTTTGGGGCTTGCTAAAAATAAAGATATTTCAGGTATTGAAGATTTAAATGAAAGAGCAAGACTAGATTGGATATGCTTAAATGTAGGAAGGGAATTCTTAATAAATAAAGATAGTATAGATAATATAGAAAAAGCTGCTGACATAGTAAATAAATATTCTGATATAGAAAAAATTTAATAATTATAATTATGGGCTATGAAATTAATAATAGCCCATAATTTTTTAATAAAAAACAGTTATTTACTTCTCTACTTCTCTTTTATATTTAATCAAACCTTCTTTTAGAATTCTCATAGCCTTTTTCAAATCTTTTGAATCAATTACATAGCACATTCTTACCTCATTCTTTCCCAATCCCTCAGTAGCATAAAAACCTTCAGCAGGAGCAAACATCACAGTTTCATTATCAATATTAAAATCTTTAAGAAGCCAAATAGCAAAATCCTCAGCATCTTTAACAGGAAGTTTGGCAAGAACATAAAAAGCCCCCTCAGGCTCTCTCATAAATACGCCATCCATTTTTGTAAGCTCCTCAAAAAGAATCTTTCTTCTAGTATCATATTCTTTTCTTGAAGATTCAAAATAATCCGCAGGCAAATCATATAAAGCAGATGCCCCTATCATTTCAAGCGTAGGTACTGATAATCTAGCCTGACATTCTTTAAAAATAGCCTCCATAAATTCCTTATTCTTACTAATTATACACCCTATTCTAGCACCGCATGCAGAAAACCTTTTTGATATAGAATCTATTATAATAACATTCTCAGCTATATCATTATAACTTCCGAAACTTATAGCCTTTTTATCCCCATAAACAAATTCTCTATATACTTCATCACTTATAACAAAAAAATCATGTTTTTTAGCTAAATACGCTATATCATCTAGTTCTCTTTTTGTAGATACAACCCCCGTAGGATTTGAGGGGTTTGAAAATAAATACCCCTTAGTTTTTTTTGTAATACTTTTCTCTATAATTTCACGGCTTGGTAAATGAAATCCATCTTCAGCATAAGTTCTAATAATATTCCTTTTTATATTAAGTATATCATAAAAGCTATTGTAATTAGCATAATAAGGTTCTGCTACCAACATTTCATCGCCTTCATCAAATATTGCAATCAAACTAAGAAGTATCGCTTCGCTTCCTCCATTGGTTATTATTATTTCATCTTCATCATAATGAAGTCCTAATCTTTCATAATATGCCTGAATTTTTCTGATGAGTTCTTTTGTTCCTCTTGAATGTTCGTATTTAACTGTTTTCATATTGCAATTAGCAATGGCATCAAAAAATACACTAGGCGTCTCTATATCAGGCTGCCCTATATTAAGATGATGTATTTTTATTCCTCTTTTTGCAGCTTCTTCAGCATAAATATTTAATCTTCTTATAGGAGAAGCCTTAAGCTGCTGTACTCTTTTAGATAGATACATGATAAACTCCAATTTGTTATATACATAATAAACAAAATTTTAATAATATAAAAAATTATTTACTAACAATAAGTAATATTTTAATATATGCTATATAAAAAAATAAAGGAGCTATAAGATAAATTACAGCCCCTTTTAATTCTCTTTATATTTATAAGACTATTATTTATCTATTTCCCTATATTTAATCAACGCTTCTCTAAGTATATGCATTGATTTCTTTAAATCTTGAGAATCTAAAGCATAGGAAATTCTAACCTCATCTTTTCCTAATCCTTCAGTAGCATAAAATCCTTCCGCGGGTGCAAACATTACAGTTTCATTATTTATATTAAAATCTTTTAAAAGCCATATAATAAAGTTTTCAGCATTTTTTACAGGAAGTTTAGCAAGAACATAAAAAGCTCCCTCAGGCTCCTTAGCAACAACGTCTTCCATAGTAGCAAGCTCTTCAAATATGATCTTTCTTCTATGATCGTACTCTTTTAAAGCCTCGTCAAAATAATTATCAGGCAAATCATATAAAGCAGCAGCTCCTATCATATCCAATGTAGGAAGACATAATCTAGCCTGACATTCTCTAAATATAGCTGTCATCAATTTTTTATTTTTACTTATAAGACAGCCTACCCTAGCTCCGCATGCTGAGAATCTTTTTGATATAGAATCTATTATAATAACATTTTCTTCTAAATCTTTATAAGTACAAAAACTAATAGCTTTTCTATCTCCATATACAAATTCTCTATATACTTCATCACTTATAATATATAAATCATATTTCTTAGCTATATAAGCAATATCGTCCAACTCTCTTTGAGTATAAACAACACCTGTAGGGTTGGAAGGATTAGCAAGCATAAATGCTTTAGTTTTAGGAGTAATATGTTTTTCTATCTCTTCACGGCTAGGAAGATGGAAACCGTCTTCAGCATAAGTTCTTACCGCATTATATTTTATATCATAAACATCATAAAAACTTTTATAATTCGCATATAAAGGCTCAGATACTAATATCTCATCACCCTCGTCAAATATAGCAAGCATAGCAAAAGATATAGCCTCAGAACCTCCGCTAGTAATTACTATATCTTCTTCCTCATAATGGGTACCTAATTTATCATAATATGCTTGAATTTTATTAATAAGCGGCTTCATACCTCTTGAATGTTCATATTTAAGAGTTTTTCCGCTGTATTTAGATATAGCTTCAAAAAATATTTTAGGTGTTTCTATATCAGGCTGACCTACATTAAGATGATATATTTTTATACCTCTTTTTACAGCATCTTCAGCATAAGGATTTAACTTTCTAACAGGTGAAACTTTTAATCTCTGAATTCTTTTAGATATATCCATAATGGCTCTCCGTAATTATTATAAACAGTAATTTTTTAACTAATTAAATATATACGAAACAATAAAAATTGTCAAGATATTTTATTTCATTATTAATAAATAAATAGAAAAAAATCATCAAATATAACATTATCTATGAATAAAAATTATATTAAAAATATATAAAATCATATTATAAAGTGAAAGCTAGTATTATAATTATTGAATTACAATAGCTGTAAATTATTTTTTTGAGATAAGTTAATAAAATATTAAAAAATATTGATAAAAGATGTTTTTTGATATAAAATGACCGATAAAATAAAAGAATTAATTTTAGGTATGCATATAAATAAAATTATAACATTAATAATCGCAGCTGTTTTACTATATCTTCCGCTATATCCTTTCGGCGGAAAACCCATTACAATAGAAAAAGTAAGACCTTACTATACAACTGAAGAAAATGTAAAAATAGACATATTTATATATACTAATCTAGGAGATAATACAAATTATAATTATTTATGTTTCGCAGTAGCTGATGCCGTAGCAAATCAAATAGAATATAATAAAACATTAAGACTTCAGTCAGAAACTAATTACACAATTATTCCTGTAGATTTTGAAAAAGCATACAATTATAAAGTATTTCAATTTACCAACATAACTTATACCAGCAGAAGCGAAGGGAGCAATATAACTATTATCACTAATTATGAAACCACAACTTATACTAATTGGGGAGATGTAAGAAGTAATGTTCAATTAATTACACCAGATACTGAAGGGTTTTTCTTAGAAACCAATGAAATGCTATTTGATTATAATGGAAGTAATGTAATATTAAAAGGCACCAATGATTTTATTCAAAAAGTAGATATAGGTAAAACTTACTATGAATATTTCGGAGATGATATAAAAAAATATATATTCACTAGGGATTCTGATATAGCAGTATTCGGCTCAATAAAGTATGATAGACCCAATATAAATGTTGTAACATACATAGCATATATTAAAGATAGAAAAATAACATCATATTCTATAACAATACCGGAAGCAAAAATTGATGAGCAAATACCAAATTATGCATTGGAAATAGCAAACAAAATAAGTTATTTAGATAAAACAGGAGTTATAGCAATAGATGTAAGCCCGGAAGATGCTTTTGTATATGTAGATGATGTATTTATAGGAAAAAGCGGACAAACATTATATGTGCCGGCATTAACAACGAATAATCACAGATTTACAATAAAAAAAGAATATTATGAAACCATAGATACTATGCTTTCATTTGAAAAGCCAAATGAAAACATTCTTCTTAATTTCAAATTACAAGAATTAAGTGAAAGTGCAAGGGTTCAGATAAATATACCAGGAGAAGAAGAAAGTTCTGTAATTATTAATGGAGTAAAAGAAACTCCAACTAATGTAATAAATAGGTATTTCGGTTTCGGAACATATTCTATAAAAATAACAAACACAAATTATATAGATTATTATGGAACATTTACAGTAAACAGCACAAACTCCCTAGTTCTCACACCTAATATGAAAAAATATTATGAACCTACTTTGACTGACAAAATATTTAAAAATTATGAAAGAAATACAAAAATATTTTTAGGACTCACTATAGCAAGTGCAATATTTACCGTTGGAACATATATATATGCTGGGGAAATATTAGATTCCACTATGGTTAATTATTATAATCAATATAAAAATGACGCTAACAGACCGCCTGTAAATTTAAATAATTACAATACTGCAATGAATATATATATAGCTGGAATGGTAATAACAGGTGCTTTTGCTTTAACTGCCGGAGTATATTATATGCTTTGGATAAATGAAAGCAATTTTTCTGTTGAGGAACTTTCATTTAATGCAGATTACAGCGGAGTTAACCTTATGTATGCATGGCGGTGGTAGCTGCCAATATAAATAAAATTCTAAATTATATTTGACAAAACATTATTATTTACTATACTACTAAATAATATATAATTTTAGGAGTTATAATATGCTTAATATAATTTTTATAGGAGCTCCCGGAGTTGGAAAGGGAACTCAATCTGCATTAATAGAAAAAGATTATCACATATCACATATTGCTACAGGCGATATGTTAAGGGATAATATTTCAAATGGCACAGAATTAGGAAAAACAGCTAAATCATATATGGATAAAGGGGAATTGGTACCTGACAGTTTAGTAATTGATATGCTTAAAGACAGAATAAAAAAAGATGACTGTAAAAATGGATTTATGCTTGATGGTTTCCCTAGAACTATAGAACAAGCTAAAGAATTATCTAATATATTAGAAAGTCTTAACTATAAAATATCTGCTGTAATAGATATATATGTTTCAGAAGAGGTAATCATAGAAAGATTATTAAAAAGAGGCCGTGCCGATGATAATGAAGAAACAATTAAAAACAGATTAAAAGTGTTTGAAAATCAAAGCAAGCCTGTATTAGATTATTATAAAGATAAAGCAAAAATAATAAAAATAGAGAGTATAGGCACTCCTGAAGAAGTGTATGCTAAGATAAAAAAAGAATTAGATGTATTATAATTTATAATTATTATATTTTTAGGCTATGATTTATAATCATAGCCTTTTTTATATGCAAATTATTTTTATGATATATATTCCGAAAATATAAAAAAGAAATATTATCAGCAGGTTTGTATATGTCTGAAGAAAAAGATATAAATAATAATAATAATGAAATTGAAAATACTGAAGCTCTCCCTAGAAAAGCTGTTAAGAAAAAAATGATAATAAAATCTAAAAATAAAGAAAATATCAAAGATTTAGATTTATCATCTTACGGAGCAAGAAGACAGGCTAGAATATATGCTGTTATGTCATTATATTCCTATGAAATTAATGATAGAAAAGAAAATATAGATGAAATACTTAGTTTTGATTATGATAAAAAAATACCTGAAAATATATTCGCATTCACTAGAACTTTAGTAGAAGGAACTATAAATAATTTAGAAAGAATAGATAATTTAATAGAAAAATATTCTGATAATTGGGATATAAAAAGAATACAATATGTAGATAAATCAATTATTAGAATGTCAATATACTCGCTAATATTTTTGAAAGATATACCTAAATCTGTAGTAATAGATGAGGCTGTAGAAATTTCTAAAATTTTTAGCGATAAAGATTCTTATAAATTTGTAAATGGGATTTTAGATGGTATACAAGAAAAAGACATACAATAAAAGATTGGCCAAATATAAAAATATTCAAATGATAGTTTTTATATTATCTATAGGTGCATTAGGTTTAATAGCTATAATATCTTTAAATGTAGCAATAATACAGGGAAAAGTAAAACTAAATTCTCAAATTGTAGATGATTATACTTTGGCTAAAGAATATTATGACAATAAAGATTATAATAAAGCCAAATCCATATTGAAAAAAGAAATAAGAAATACAATAGATCCTAAAAAAGAATATGAAGCTAATATACTTCTAGGAAAAATATACAATGAAACTAAAGATTATGATGATGCTATAAAAATATTTAATACTATGACAAATTCATTGTATTTAGATGAGCAGTTAAAACATAATTTAGGAATATCATATCTCAAAAAAGAAATGTATGATGAAGCTTTAGTATCATTGGAAACTTCATTATCAATAAACAGCAATTATATACCTAGTCTGCTCACATTGGGAAGATTTTATATGGAAAGAGATCTGCCTCGTTTAGCTAAAGGATATTATGAGAGAGTTTTAAATTTAGAAGAAAATGATGAGGCTTTATTTTATGTAGGATTAATAGCACTTAATGAAGGTTTCCAAAGTGTTGCTTATGATACTTTAACTAAATTAGTGAGAAGAAGCAAAGGAGAATATGCTGATAAGGCTGCTACAATATTAGGAGATATATATGTAATATCAGGAGATACTGACAGTGCTATAGAAATGTATTTAAAAAGTTTGGCTAACTCAGATACAAAACCAGACTCTATAAAAAGACTTGTGAAAATATATGAGCAGGTTGAAGATTATGACGGAATAAAAAAAGTATATGAGCAGATATTAGAACAAAACCCTAATGATGTGGATACAATACTTGCCTTGGGTGAATTATATGAAAAAGAAAATACTTATGACAGGGCTATAAAATATTATTTAAAATTGGTAAAAATGAAAGATTACACCAATACTTATGAAGCTATAGGTTTGCTTGCTAATGCATACTACAAAGGAAGTATGTTAAAAGAAGCAGAATCAAATTATAAAAAAATTATAATGGCTGATAATAAAGATGATTTATATAAAACTGCATTGGAAAGACTTGGAGATATCACATACAGGCAAAAAGATTTTATATCATCTTTAAGATACTATCAGGAAATATATGGTATAGAAACTAATAATGCTATATTTATGCCTAGACTTGGAGAATTGGAATTATACTACGGAAACTCTGATAAAGGAATAAAATTATTAAAAGACTCTATTGCCGAAGATGTTGGAAATGCCTTCCCTAGCAGAACATTAGCTATTTATTATGAAAGTATAGGTAATAATAATGAGGCATTAAATTATTATAATTACACGCTTTCTAAATACCCTAAGGACAGAGAAAGTATATACAGAGCCGGAATGCTTTATTATAAAACCAAAAATTATGAAAAATCAAAAGAATCATTGCTCATAGCTGCTAATGATGAAAATAACACTACATTAGTAAGAGAAAATGCTTGGATAACATTAGCTACAATGATGGAAGAAATACGCTCTTATAATGATGCTTCTGCCTATTACAGACAATTAGTAGAGATGTCTCCTAGTGTTGAAAATTATATGCTTTACGGAGCATTTTCTTATAGAAGACTTCAATATAATGAAGCTATATATGCCTATAATGAAGCGTTAAATTTGGCATCATCAAAAAGGGATATGTTTGACATTAATTTAGTTTTAGGTAAATGTTATTACAGGATGAATGAGCTTGATAATGCTGAAGAAAGCTATAGAAATGCTTTAAGCTATGACAGCGGAAATTCTCAGGCTAAAGACGGTTTAAGACAGGTACTTAGCAAAAAAGAACTTATGTATTAATAATTAATATAAGTAATATAAAAATAAGCAGAATATTTAAACTATTCTGCTTTATTATTTTAAAATTATTATTTTTTTATTATTGCTAATAAAAATTGTTCGCTAAAAATGTATAGCAAATAGATTTGCTATACGCTCACAATTTTTATATTTGGCTTTCTAGTATTCAAAAATTATTATTTTTTTATTATTGCTAATAAAAATTGTTCGCTAAAAATGTACAGCAAATGGATTTGCTATACGCTCACAATTTTTATATTTGGCTTTTCTAGTATTCAAAAATTATTATTTTTTTATTATTGCTAATATCACTAATAAAAATTAATTATATTATAGCTTTTTAAAGCGATAAACTAGCTAACAATAATAATACAAAAAAGCCGTACTAATTATCAGTACGGCAGCAATGAACCGGTGACGGGTTTCGAACCCGCGAGTGCAGGAATGAAAATCCTGTGTGTTAAACCTCTTCACCACACCGGCATATATTAAAGAACTAAAGTTTGATATGAGCCAAGAAGGGTTCGAACCTTCGACAACCGCCTTAAAAGGGCGATGCTCTACCGACTGAGCTATTGGCCCGGTTATTTTCACATTCTTTCAAATGTTTGTATATAATACTATATTATTAATTTTTTGTCAAGTAGAAAATAGATTTTTTTTCCATTAATTAAATATATTCCAAGGATTATTTAAAGGCAAATCAGCTTCAACATGTATTTCTTCATCTTTTGTAGGATGAGGAAATTTAAGACTTTTAGCAAATAAAGCCAAAGGTACATCATTTCTATCATACTTTATATAACTTCCGTACTTCCTATCGCCGTATATAGCATGACCTATATTAGCAAGCTGAACCCTTATCTGATGGAACCTGCCTGTTTCTAATTCTATTTTTAACAAACTTAAATTTTTTATTATATCCTCTTTTATAACATTATATTTTAATTTGGCTATTTTGGCATTTTTGGTATTCTCGAAAACAACCTGAGCTATATTACCCAATTTATTTGTTTTCTTAATGAGATAATTTTCAAGCTTACCTTCTTTTTCTAATAGTATACCATTAACAACAGCATAATAATTCTTTTCAAATTTTCTATCTCTTATAGCTTCGCTTAATCTTGAAGCAGCCTTTGAAGTTTTGGCAAATACTATGACTCCTGACACAGGTCTGTCCAATCTATGCACAAGTCCTAAAAATACATTTCCTTTTTTATTGTACTTTATTTTTATATAATCTTTAACATTCTCAAAAAAAGAAACATCACCTGTTATATCGCCTTGTGTAGGTATATTAGGCGGCTTTACAGCTGCTATTATATGATTATCCTCATAGAGCGGATTAATATAATTACTCATTTCTTTTTCTATATTCATATTATTTGCCATTATTATTTATTAAGAGTTATATAGTATATAATTGACTTATTATATTGGCGACGGGGGGAATGTGCCTAGTCAGGGAATCGAACCCTAGACACAAGGATTTTCAGTCCTTTGCTCTACCAACTGAGCTAACTAGGCAAGTGAAAGTTATTATAGCATACAAATAAAAAATGTCAAGCAATGAATTAAAAATTATTACAAAAAATATTTTTTTTGGTTTATAAGTTATATATTTTGACAAATAGCCATATTAAATATATAATATATAGAAATTTTTTACTATTTCTGATTTATAGATGCAGTCAGAATATTATAATTTTATCATTTTATATGCAGGTAATATATGACAAAGAAAAAAGACAGAATAATAACATTTTCATTAATAGTTGTAATTATAATATTAATAAATGCAATAGCAAATCAATTTACTCCTATGATAGATTTAACCAAAGATAAAGTTTATTCTTTGAGTAAAGAAAGTAAGAATTTAGTTAAAAATTTAAAAGAACCAATGAGTGTAAAATTTTTTGTTACACCAAATTTACCGCCGCCATTTTCTACTTATGAAAAGTACATAAAAGATTTATTTGAAGGATATAAAGCAGCAGGCGGAAAAAATATTAGCTTTGAAGTAATAGATGCATCAAAACATTCAGATTTAGCCAATCAGTACAGAATAAATCCTACACAAATAAGCGTATTAGAAAAGGATCAAACTCAAACTAAAGTAGCATATATGGGACTTTCTTTCATATATGGTGATTCCATAGAAACAATACCATTCGTACAATCAACTGAAGGTTTAGAATACAATATAGATACAACAATAAGAAAAATGATGGATAAAAATGACAGATTAGCAAGATTAGAAAATAATTTGAATGTTTATTATGTATCTTCAAAAGAAATATATGATCTTCTTCCTATAGGAGCGTTTGAGCTTATACCTGACTCTATTATGAAGGCTGTTGCTGATGCTAATATAGATTTAATGAATAAAGTAAGATTTATAAATGTAGATATGTCTAACCCTAGCCCTGAAAATGAAGAATTATTAAAAAAACTTAATATTAAAAAAATTGAATGGGACGATATAAAAGATCCTAATGGAAATATAGTAGCAAATAAAGGAAGTGCTTATTTTTCATTAGTTTTAGAAAATGGAGATGATATAAGACAGCTTTCAACATCATACATATTGTATGGAGCCTTCGATGAAATAAAAAATGAAATATCAAAAAATATAGACAGTATACTTGGACTTAAAGCAACCATAGGATATGTACAAGGACATGAAGAAGCTAATTATATAACAATACCGCCTCAATTCGGAGGAAATCCTAATGATGCTTATGACAGTGTAAGCGAATATGTAACTGAAATACAGGGCAATTATAATTTTGAAGCTGTTGATATAGCATTGAATGATATACCTTCTAGTATAGATGCATTGATTATAGCAGGAAGTAAAACTGCATTCAGCGATTATGAATTATATAAATTGGATCAGTTTATTATGAGCGGAAAGCCTGTATTATTTATGCTTAATGGTGTAGAGATAAATCAAGATGATCCTGCTGCTCAGATGTATGGTCCTAAACTTATACCTGTTACAAACAGACTTAATGAAATACTTAATAATTATGGATTTACTGTAGCAGAAAATATGATATTTGATGATAATGCATATAAGGCTCAATTACAGCAAGGTATGCCGGAACAAAAAATGTACTATATACCTTTGATAGCTTCTGAAAATATAAATGCCAAAAATGATATAACTAAGAGTATCAATCTTCTTCTCACACCTATATCATCAGAAATTATAACAAATACAAATAATACAGATATAAAAGTTACACCTCTTATTTATACTAGCGGTAAAAGCTGGGTTGAAACAGAAAACTTTGCATCTTCTATGACAGGAATGCCTCAGGATTCAAGCAGATTATCAAAAAGACTTTTAGCAGCTTCTTTTGAAGGAAAGATGAATAGTGCATTTGCTGGAAAAGATATACCTTCTTCAACAAATGCCCAAAATAATATTAACAGCGGTATAAACAGAATAAACTCTACTACAAGCGGAAGAGTTATAGTTGTTGGTTCTTATGAAATGGCAAAAAACAGTGCTTATACTGCTAATAAAATATTCCTAATGAATTTAGTTGATTATATGGCAGGTGATACAGGACTTATGAGCATAAGAAGAAAAGGAGCCGTATTTAACCCTCCTTATCAAGTACCTGAAACAGTTAAACTTTTTGTAAGAGTAATAAATATAGTTATGCTTCCTGCTGCAATTATAGTATTTGGGCTTATGTTATGGAGTTCGGATAAGAAAAGAAGACAGAAAATTTTTGAGAAGTTTAACAGCAAAACTGAATAATTTTAAAGCTTTATAATTATTTTTCGCTTTGACAATTTACACTCTTTTGTTATAATAAAATTATGAAAAAAACAAAAGATATTAATGTTTTAAATGATTACTTTGTGAGATATCTATTCTCATCGGCAAATAGTAATCCTATACTGCTTGACTTTATTAATTCAATAATGCTTGCTTCTAATATGAAAACTTTTAGGGCTGTTGAAATTCTTACACCTTTTAACTATAAAGAAAATTATCAAAATAAAGAAACAATAGCACCGAAGGCAGCACGCAAGGTGGACAGATGTCGCAGACGCCTTGATGTTAAATGCATTACACAAAATGGTACAGTAGTGATAATAGAAATTCAGCTTCAAGGCAATTCAAGATTTCCAGAACGAATATTATATTATTGGGCTTCAAATTACAGTAAATTATTAAAACATGTAGAAAAATACGATGCTTTAACTCCTGTAATTAGTATTAATTTACTTAACTTTAATTTAGATGATTCAAATAATATTCATTCATGCTATATGATTTATGAAACGCTTAATAATAGATTATTGACAGATCATTTACAAATTCATATAATTGAACTCGACAAATTTCAATATAATTTATTACAGCCGGATTTAAACTGTTGGCTTAATTTTTTCACAATGAAAGAAAAAGATAATAAGGAGGTTATTATGTCTTATATAGTAAGAAAAAAACCTATAATGGAATAAGTACAAAAAAGATACAATAACTTTATTAAAGATAGATTAATGATGAATGAATATGATAAAAGGCAGGCATATTTATACGGTAATCAAATAATGCTTGAAGAAGAAAGAAAATTATGAATTGAAGAAGGCATTAGAAAAGGTATAGAACAAGGTGAAAAAAATAAAGCAATATCTATGGCTAAAAATATGAAGAAAGATAGAATAGATTTTGATAAAATTTCTAAATATACAGGATTAAGTATACAAGAAACTGATAGTATATAATAATAATACTAGCAGTTGTTATAAACAAAATAAATAAAATTAACAAAAATATGGCTAAGAAAAATAACACTATATTCGTATGCGATAATTGCGGAGAAAGCACAATTAATTGGATGGGGAAATGTCCTTCATGCGGTTCTTGGAATAGCTTAAAACCTGTTACAGAGCCGTCTCAGGACAACAATAAATCCATAAGAGAAAGAACTTCCGCATCAGCTAATACTGATAAAGCATCATTAACCCCATTAAAAAAAATAAAAACTAATGACAGAACTAGAATATCAACAAATATAGATGAGCTTAACAGAGTATTAGGCGGAGGAATAGTACAGGGAAGCGTTATATTAATAGGCGGAGAGCCTGGAATAGGTAAATCTACCCTACTCCTTCAAACTGCCTCTAATATTGCTAAAAATGAAAAGGTTTATTATTTCACAGGAGAAGAATCTCTTGAACAAATAAAATTAAGAGCAGACAGACTCACATTAGAAGATTCTGACTTTTTAATATCTTCAGAATCTAACTGTGATAATATAATAAATACTTTATTAGATGATACTCCATCTCTTGCTATAATAGACTCTATACAAACAATATACAGTCCTTCTACAAATAGCATAGCAGGCTCCCCAGCACAAATAAAAAACTGTGCTTGGGCTTTGATGCAGACTGCCAAATTAAAAAACATAACAATATTTTTAGTAGGTCATATAACAAAAGAAGGTACTATAGCAGGACCCAAGATACTAGAACATATTGTAGACTGCGTATTATATTTTGAGGGCGATGATAAAGGAATATACAGAATATTAAGAGCTGTGAAGAATCGTTACGGTGCTGTTGATGAGGTTGGAATATTCGAGATGGCAGAAAAAGGATTAATGGAAGTAAAAGATCCTTCAAGAGTATTCACAAGAGGCATCAATGAATCAGTATTTGCTGGAAATGTTATAACTCCTGTAATAGAAGGAAGCAGAGTATTTTGCGTAGAACAAGAGGCATTAGTAGGAAGCAGTGCATTCGGATATCCTAGAAGGCTTACTATAGGTTATGATCAGTACAGACTTCTAATAATAATAGCGATACTAGAAAAAAGGGCACATTTAAATCTTTCAAATCAAGATGTATACATAAACATAGCAAACGGACTCAATGTAAAAGAAACCGCAAGTGATTTAGCAATAGCAATGGCAATAGCTTCAAGTATGTCAGGAATATCAATCCAGAGAACTACTGCTTATATTGGAGAATTGGGGCTTTCCGGTGAAGTAAGACCGGTTAGATTTATAGAAAGAAGGATAAAAGAGATGCAGAAATTCTCTCTTAAAGAAGTGTACATATCAAAGAGAGCTGTAAAAGAAATTAAAAATCCGGGTAATATAAAGATAATAGGTATAGATCATATATCTGAAGCCGTTAAAAGGCTTGGTATTGGAAATTAATAAAAATTTACGAATTAAAAAAGACTTGGGCGGGTGTGCTTTTTCTAATTAAACTATAAAATTGTTTAAATTAGAATTTCAATTAAAGCTTTAAATAATAAAGGGTGGGGTATGTAAATAGATTTTTAAATATAAAGTTCTTTTAAAAAACCCACCCATTATACTTTTTAATTTTAACTGCATATAAAAGTTTTTATTAATTTTTTTAGCCAATTTATAAAAGCATGCCTACCCAAATTTTATTAGGATTTTTGCTTTATTTAACGCACGTTAAATAAAGATATATATTTATAATTGAAATTTTGATTTTTAATTATTTTATATTAAAAATTTTGTTTACCGTGCGGTGATAAGATCAATAATTTAATAAAAATTTATCTACTATGACTTTTATAATTAAACTAAATTTAAGTTAAAGCTTTAACTAACCTAGTATCTAAATAGTTAATTATATAAATTATTATTATACATTCTCACCTAATTTACTTATATCAATATCTTTAAACTCATTATCTATTAACATTTTTATAGATTTCACACCAAGTTTATTTAGTTCATCAGCAGTTTCAAAATAAAAATTATCTATATTATTACATTGATGAGCATCTGAATTTATAGTAATAGGTACATTCTTCTCTAATAATTTTTTTATAATTCTTTTATTAGGATAATGTGCATTCAAATTATTTTTGTTCATTAGTTTAGTATTTATTTCAACTATGCATTTACTCTTTTCAATAACATCTATAACTTCATCTGCCTTTTCTATATACCAATCTTCTTCTTCAGTAAAATATTCTTTATTCAAATTATATTTTTTCACCAAATCTAAATGACCTATGATATCCGGTTTTTGAGTTTCTATCATTTTTATAACATTATCATAATATCTAAAAATAACTTCTTTAATATTGCCAAAATGATTTATAGTTTCATTAAAAGTATCTCTTGACATATCTATAGGAAAGTACGAATTATGACTATCATCAATATAATGTACAGAACCTATTCTATAATCAAGTCCCATTTCTTTATCAGTATCCTTATTTAAATTTGAATAATAATCACCTTCTATTCCCAAATAAATCTGTATTTTATCTTTATAAATATCTCTTGCTTTTTTTATATTATTTAAATATTTAATAGTATTTTCTTCAGACATAGAAGTATCATCTATATAAAAATGAGAATGCCCTGAAAAACCTAAACTTATTAATTCTTTATCTATAGCATATTGTATATTTTCTTCAACCGTATTTTTACCGTCGCAGTATATAGTATGTGTATGCAAATTTGATATGTATTTCATTTATATTCCTTATATAATAAAATAAACAATAATATAAATATATATTAAAAAATATTTTTTTAAATACAGAATTGAAAATATTTGACAAAATAACAATTTAATATATAATTGTCTTCGTTAATATTTAAATATTTAAGCTCGGGTGGTGGAATAGGTAGACACAACAGCTTGAGGTGCTGTCGGGTAACACCGTGCTGGTTCAAGTCCAGTCTCGAGCAAATATTTTTATTCAATATTTCTAATACTATTTATTTTCTGAGTTATTATCTTTATCAGTATTTTCTATTTTATTTACTATCACCTTATCTATTCTGGCCCCGTCCATATCAACTATTTCTAAATTTAAATTTTTCCATTCTAAAGATTCACCCTCTCTAGGCACATGCTGTAATAATTCTAATATTAAACCGCTTATAGTATTATAATGATTGGAAGCATTTTCATCTTCTATTTCAAAATACTCTAAGAAATCATACATTGGACATTGCCCGTCCACAAACCAACCTCCATTCTTTCTCTTTCTAATATCTTTACTGTCTTTTCCCTCAGTTACAGAACCTACTAAAGCCTCAAATATATCGCTTTGAGTAATCATTCCATCTATATTTCCAAACTCATCTGATACAAGTCCTATTTTTGTATTATTCTTTTTCATATCTTCAAGAACCAAATAAACTTCCATATTATTATGAAAATAATTGGCTTTCTTCACAAATTTTTCTATTTTAGCCTTTGAACTATTCAATTTATCAAATATATCAGTTACCCTTACAACTCCCAAAATATTATCCAAATTTTTATCAGCAACAGGATAAGCAGAAAAAGAATGTTTTGATACTATTTTTTTTATCTCATCATTACTCATATTGACATCTAAAAATACTATATCATTTCTATGCGTCATTATAGATTCTATTTTTCTGTCTCCCAAAAAGAAAGCTCTCTCTATAATATCCTGTTCTATCTCCTTAACTTCTCCGCCTTGTCTTCCCTCTTCTATCATAGATTTTATTTCTTCTTCAGTTATAGGAGTCTTATCATCTTTTATTCCTAAAACCCTAGAAACTAATAATGCACTATTAGATAACACCCATACAAATGGAGCACCTATCTTAGAAAGTATTGTCATAGGAGCCGCAACAACTTTTGCTATTCTTTCAGGCATTACCATTCCTATTCTTTTAGGCACGAGTTCTCCGAATATTAATGTAAGATATGTTACTAATGCCACCACTAATATCTGAGCTATTATAGAAGAATAAGATGAAGGAACATTTATTTTTATAAGTAAATCGGCAAGCTCTTTAGCAACAGTATCCCCTGAATAAATACCTGTTAATATACCTATTAAAGTTATACCTATTTGTATTGTAGATAAAAATTTATCAGGATTATCTGCTAAAGTTAATGCTGTTTTTGCCCCTTTATTTCCTTCTTTACTGTCTTTCATAAGTGAAGATTTTCTTGCAGAAATTACTGCTATTTCTGACATGGCAAAAATACCATTTAAAAGTATTAACACTATTATTATTATTATATCCATTTTAATTTATCCTTAAAAATAAAAAAATATTTATTAGATTTAAAAAATTGAAAAGAAAATAATACGATTTTATAGAGGGAGGTATTAAAATATTTGTATAAAAAGAGTAAGTACTGAAAGTATTATCCTTAATAAAATTATTTTCTATTATTGCTGATAAAAAATATATTAAATTTTTAAATAGATAAACTAACATCTGATAACTGATTAAAAAACTTGTCAGATATTTATAAGAGAGTTTATCTTTAGCAATAATGAATATATATTATAATATAATATAAATAAAACTTCAAGTATTTGTAAATAAAATTTTACTAATAATATTAATTTGTTTTTAATAATATATTATACTTGTTTCAAAACTAATTTTATTTATTAATTGAGTAATCAAAGTCCAGATATGGTGTCAGCAGTAAAAAACTACATATATTCATATACTAAAATATCAATTATACAACATAGAAAACATTATTTTTATAATTGATAAATAATTAAAATTTTATATACAATCCTATCAGGTACTTTTGAAAAAATCTAATATAGTGAATTTTTCTTACTATTTATTTTGTATAAATACAAAAACGCATATATTACAGTATTTGCACTTTTGCAGTTTTTACGGCGGGAAAAGTTAATAAAATAACTTTTAAATAATTTTAATTATTAAATAAAACATTGACAAAATAAAATCATTTTAGTATATTATAAAAATTAAATAATAATTAAATTTATAACAAAGGAAAATTTGATGAGCGATAAAAAGGCAAAAGCTATTTTACTATTATCCGGAGGCTTAGATAGTACACTTGTAGGCGCTATATTAAAAAGAGAAAATATTGATGTGCTTGCTTTAAGATTTGTTACAGGATTGGAATATTCTGTCATAAAAGAAGAATTACTTGAAATATATAGTGAAGATCCTGCTAAAAAAGCTGCAGATTTTCTTAATATACCAATAAGATTTGTATCATTAAAAGATGTTTATTTAGATATGTTTTTAAATCCTAAATACGGCTATGGAAGTGCAATTAACCCATGTTTAGACTGTCATATATTAATGCTTAAAACTGCTAAAAAAATAATGGAAGATGAAGGATTTGATTTTATAGCGACAGGAGAAGTAAAAGGACAAAGACCTATGAGTCAGAAATCTCAGGACTTGATAAATGCTATAAAAGAAAGCGGACTTGAAGGAAAATTATTAAGACCCTTATCTGCTAAACTTTTACCTATAACTAAAGCTGAAGAAGAAGGGCTTATAAACAGAGAAAATCTTTATGATATATACGGAAGAAGCAGAAATGTACAGATGAAATTGGCAGAAGAGTTTGGAATAACAGACTACCCTATACCTGCAGGTGCAGGATGTTCTATAGTGGATAAAGGATATGCCAGAAGATATAATGATTTAATTTCTAATAATGGAAAAGATATACTTAATATAGAGCTTATGCAGTATTTGGCTATAGGAAGACATATAAGAATGAATAAAAATGTTAAGCTTTTGCTTGGAAGAAATGAAAAAGAAAATGATGCGTTTGAAAAAAGAAAAAGAGTAAACTGTATAATATTAAAACCTAATTATAATAGAGGACCTTTAGGATATTTAGAAATATATGATGATAATGCAGAAAATATTGATAAGGATATAATATATAAGTCAGCTATGATAATGGGATATTTTTCAAAAGAGGAAAATGAAATTCTGTCAATAACAGCATCATACTATAATAACTGTAAAGAATATAAGAATGAAGTAATACAAATAAATAATAAAGAATCTAAAAATACTAAATTTGAGCAGATAGTTTAAAATAATAATACCCTTTCAAATTATTCATTCAAAAGGGCATCACTATAACTTTTAGGATATTTTTATTTAACTTACTTTCTTATCGGAATAAATATAACTATCTTTATATGCTGGTATCTTTTTTATTTCAGCTAAAGCCTTCTGAGCTTCTTCTCTAGTTTCATATCTGCCTACTTTTAATTTATACATCATTTTTCCGTCAGACATAGTTTCTTCTTTTATAAATGCTTTTGGGAATTTAGCTTTTAAACTATCTCTAGCAGAATAAGTATTATCTTTGTCATAACCTACAGCAACCTGTATAAAGTATATAGAATCTGATGAAGAACTTCTAGTATAAGGCACGGTACTCTTTGCAGGAGTTGTTGTCTTAACAGGAGCTATACTAGCCATTTGCTGAGGCGGAGTATATGTTGTGTTAGGTGCCAATCCAGCTGTATCTTTTTCTTTAATATTTTCATTGATAGCATCCAATTCAGAAGCCAAATTCTGAGTATATTCATTGTATCTGTCTGCAGAAGTATTTCCTTCTCTGATAATGCTATTATTATTAACTGAAGCATCGTATTCACTTAATGCAGTAATGTCATCATTAGGCATATCAGCTGTACTTGTTTCTGTTGATGCCATATTTTCACTGTCCTGAGCATTTCTCATTAAAGCTGCAATAGAATCATCGGTATTATTTGCATGAACAGGTTTTGAACCGCCTAAATGAAAACCTAATACAAATATAAATAAAATTAAAGCAACAGAACTGATAGAAAATATCAATAATCTTATAGGGGTAAAATTAACTATATAAAGAGTTTTTTTTCTGCCAATATTGTGATTAATAGAAGATCCTTTTTCTTCTATGTTTGGATTTTGATTTAACTCCATAATACCTTCCTAATTTTTTAGAGATTATAATTAAATTATTATAATCTTTCATGTTGTTTATTAGAATATCGGCATTGAATCTATTATTTTTAACATCTCTTTGCATTTTTAATCTTTTTCTTGCTTCAGTTTCTGAAATATTTCTAGTTTTTCTCATTCTTTTAATAATATCAGAAGTTTTGGCATTGACATATATTAGGCTGCTGCATATAGAAGGAATTTTACTTCGCATGATAAGTGCCGCTTCTATAACAACATCTTTATCTGTATTTTCTACCATCTCTTTTACTTTATTTTCTATATACGGATAATTAAGTTCCTGAAGTCTTTTTAATTTTTTAGAATTGCCAAACACTATATTGCCAAGTTTTTTTCTGTCTATATTATTATTTTCATCTAATATAGATTCTGAGAACTCTTTTACTATATTATCTTTATTATCAATTAAAGCTCTATGCCCTATCAAATCGGCATCAATATATAATGCATTCATTTCCTTAGCAAGCATCTTAGAAAATGAACTTTTTCCGGAGCATATAAGTCCATATACTCCTATGATATTTCTTTCCATAAACTATTTACTATTTAAAATTAATTAACAGCATTAGCATTGGTATTAGTGCTTTGAACTGTATTTGTTATATAAGGCATTACTATTTGATTTAAATTAACTTTATTCAAAAGCCTTCCGTCTATAAGTTTAGCCAAAGAAACATTCTCATCTGCTGTTATAACCTTTATCATACCTACAGCACTATTATAACCTCTAGCAGATAAATCAGTTCTAGGAGTAGATGTATCATAAAGAATCAAATTCATATTATTAGTTACACCCTGCATTCTTCCGGCATTGATGTATATATTATCATTATGAATCTTTATAACTTTTGAATAGAAAGGAATACTATTATTTATAACCCTTCCTGCCATAACAGCAGCACCCATTACCTTTTCTCTGCCTCTGGTCATAACAGTAAAATTAGTAACAACTTTTTCACTCTTAACATCCACTAAATCAAGCATAATAGTAAAAGTATCATTATTTTGAAAAGCAGAGCCTCTTAAAAAATAATCAGCATTTATTCTATTAAGTTCTCTATATAAATCTACTGTATCATAATAATTTGTATACATTTCTAATACTTTAAATCTTCCAAATTGAGGAAGTACATAAGCAAATGTCTGATATAAAGATGTATTCAAAAATAAAGGACTATCTTTTTGTGCCGTAATAGTATCTGTTATTGCAACTGTGAATCCAGGAGTTTCTATATTATATTGTTCTATTCCCCAAGATTTTGAAACTATATTTTTATCTAATCTTCTTTTATAACTATCATATTTATATATTATAGATTTTTCTTCAGGGTTAACATTTTTTGCTATCTCTAATTCTTCTAAAGATTTTTCTTCCAAGCCCATTCTTCTATAAACATCTGAAAGCATTAATCTTGCGTAAGTATTAGCAGGATTTAATTTTAACATATGTTTTAAATATGCCTGAGCTCTTATATTATCTGCAAGTCTTGTATAGTAAGAAGCTAAATTTCCATAGTATAAAGCGGCTCTGTCCCTCTCATAATCAGGAGTAGGATTAGTATGCAGCAATACTCTTTCGTATGCAAGTCTTCCAAGCTCATCTTCAGGCTTAGTTCTAAGGTAATTTATATATGCATTTTTAGCCCGCAAATAATTATTAGCCCCCTCATAAACATTACCTATATAATAATATTTAGAATTATTTTTAAACCCTGTATCAGGCATATATTCTAATATAGCTATAGCTTCATCGTATCTATTTAAAGAAATAAATACATTAGCTTTCAATATATTAGCATCATTATAATTGGTATAGTAAAATAGGGCATTATTAATTTCATCTAAAGATTTATTATATTCTTTATTTAAATAATAATAATTAGCTAAATTATAATAAGATTCAGCCATTCTAGGATTATTTGTCATATTCTCATTAAATAGTTTTAAAGCAGCATTACTGTCGCCATTAGCAAGATACAAATATGCCAATGAAACAGTAGCCTCAGGTCTCACCCTATTAATAACCCTAGCCCTTTCATACATATTCATAGCTGTTTGATAATATCCTGCTCTCTCACTAAGAACACCTTCTGCATAATTAGCTATATAATTCTTATTATCTAATTGCTTTATAGTATTAACAGTTGTTCTCGCCTCTGAATTTCTATTATTCATAAGCTCCATAATTAACTTTCTTTCAAGCAATCTATAATTTCTTGAATGATATCGTTCAGCATCTGCTATTAAAGTTTCCGCCATAGCAAAATTATTAAGTTTTATATAATTATCTATCAATAATAAATATAAATCTAAATCGCTAGGCTTAACATTAAGAGATTCTAATATTCTTATGGAACTTTCATAATTTCTTTCATTATACAGTTTCAAAGCATTTTCTGCAGTATTTTGAGAAAAAGCATGAAAAACCAATATTTGAAAAATAAAAAGACTTAACAATAATCTTTTTTTAAAAATATTTTTCTTCATATTTTAAATAACACCTTATCTCATAGTATTTCTTGCCTGTATTTGCCTTCTTAAAAATGCCGGTTTTTCCAAATCATTATCAATAGTAGAAGTTTCACCAAATATAGACATTTTTGAACCCATTTTATTATGCTTATCCATATAATCATCTGATACTATATCAAATGGATTTTTGTGATAATCTGAATGGGGATTATTATGTTTCTCCTCTTCTTCAAAACGCATCTCTTCTGATATTCTTTCTTTTGTTTCATATCTATGAGCATACTCTGAATTATTATTAACTATAGTTCTATTAAATGTTTCTTTAATATCTTCATTATCATTTTCTTCTTCATTATCATTGCTAATGATGCTCTCATTGAGATTATTAAACCTATTTGATTTAGTTATTATAGGTTTTTTAAGGTTTCTAATATAATTTTCAAATTTATATTCTTTAGTTTCTTGAATTTTATCATTATTATCTGAAATTAATACCTTTTCTTTAACTTCTTGTTTTTCTTCTTCTATTACAGCTTCATTTTTTTCTGATGCTTTATCTTTTTGAATATTGATTTCTGAATTAATATTCAAAGTTTCAAGTTCTACTTCATGTCCTTCCTGAGGTTCTTTTACTATTGTATTTATATTATCTATATCAACTATATTTTCAGCTATATTTTTTGATGATATTTTACTCTCAGATATGATCTTTTCGCTTACTTCTGCTTTATTAATTTCATTTTTACTGCTGCTTATATCTTCTTCTTTTTTATTATCAGTATTAATATCTTCAACATGAGAATATGTATTATTAGAAGATACATCATTAGAACTATTAGAATTATTATTATTTATAATTGCACTTTTATTAACTGATGCAGATTTATTTATTATATCATTTGCATTTGAGTCTAAATCTTTATTTTCAGAATTATTCTTAGCATTTGCATCGAATCCTGTAGCAACTATTGTAACGATAATTTCATCTTTTAGTTCTTCCTTAGGACAAACACCTATTTTTATATTAGCATTATCATTAGCATAATTATTAATGATTTTACTAGCCTCTCTATACTCTTTCATAGCAAAATCTTTAGGACAAACTATATTAGCAAGTATACCTCTTGCATTTTTTATGCTTGAAACATCTAAAAGAGGATTTTCAAATGCATTAGTTATAGCTTTTTGAAGTCTTTCATCTCCCTTACCTACACCTATACCTAAATGAGCTCTTCCATTAGATAGAGAAATCATAGTCTTAACATCTGCAAAGTCAACATTAATAAATCCTGTCTGAGTAATTATATCAGATATTCCTTGTACGCCCTGACGAAGCACATCATCTACAACTGATAATGCCTCTTCATAACTATAATTATCCATATCAACCATATCATAAAGGTTTTCATTAGGTATTATTATAAGAGAGTCCACTACAGTAAGCATTTTATCGATTCCAGACTCAGCACGGTTCATTTTCAATTTACCTTCATATTCAAAAGGCTTAGTTACTACTCCTATAGTTAAAGCTCCTGCTTTTTTAGCAGCTTCAGCAACTACAGGACTTGCTCCTGTTCCTGTGCCCCCTCCGAAACTGCTTGCTATAAATACTAAATTAGCTCCATTTACAACTTCTTCTATATTGGCAATATCCTCTCTGGCAGCCTCAGCACCTTTTTCAGGATCTGTACCAGCCCCTAGTCCCTGAGTTACTCTGTCTCCTAAAACTATTCTTGTAGGAGCATTAGAACGAGATAGAGCTTGGGCATCTGTATTCATAGCAATAAACTCTACATCTTTCAAACCTTCTTCTATCATTCTGTTTACAGCATTACAGCCGCCGTTTCCAATACCTATTACTTTTATTACAGTATCTAATGATGAAGAATCATTATTAAATGCCATTTTTTCGCTCCCTTTCATATTGTCTGCTAATTCTATGCGATAGTTAGGATTCATTGCAACTCCCCTTGCGATATAATAGAATTTTTAATTATAAAATAAATTTATAATAAACATATTTCAATAAACATAATTATATTAACATAATTGTCAAATTCCGCAAGTAGTAAAAACAAAAAAATATGTTATTATGTTAATCGGATTATTTTATTTTTTTATTATAAAAAATGTTATGTTAATTAAATATTTTTAAAATGTTTGAGTTATTATAGATTTTAATATATACTAATAGAGAATTAATACTATTTATTCAATACTATTTACAAAAGAGAAATTTATGAATATACATTTACATACTTTCGGATGCCGTCTTAATCAATATGAAAGCGAAAAAATATCTTATGAATTAAAAAATATGGGAGCTAATATTACTGAATTAAATAATGCCGATGCAATAGCTATAAATACATGCACTGTTACTAATGACAGCGATAAAAAACTCATTGCATATTTAGAAAAACTTGGGGACATATCTCAAAAAAAAGTATTTTTAATAGGATGCTATGTTTCAAAAAAAGATAAAGATTCATCTATTATGCAAGATAATATTATACTAATACCAAATGATAAAAAAGAAGAGGCTTCAGAAATAATATTTAACACTATGCATAATAACTCTGAAAATAAAATAAATAATCCAATATTTTTTCCTCAGGAGCAAAGCAGAGCATATTTAAAAATACAGGACGGATGTGAAGTATTTTGTACATACTGCATAGTTTCAAGGGTGAGAGGAAGGCATAGAAGTGTAGAGCCTCAAAAAATATTTGATGCTGTAAAAATGGCTAATGATTACGGATATAAAGAAATAGTATTAACAGGGCTTAATTTGGGTTCATACAACTATAATAATGAAATCAGCTTCTATAATATACTCACTCAAATATTAGAACATTCCTCAAAATACGGCATTAGAATAAGACTTTCATCTGTAGAACCGCTTTATTTTGATGATAATCTTATAAGTCTATTTAAAAATGATGATGTACTATGTCCTCATGCTCATATACCGCTTCAGTCCGGGAGCAACAAAATACTTAAACTTATGAACAGAAGATACACAAGAGAAGATTATCTCTCAGTTACAGAAAAACTATATGAAACTAATTCAAATATGGCAATAAGCAGCGATGTAATGGTAGGCTTTCCTCATGAAGAAAATACAGATTTTAATGATACTTATGATTTATGTGAAAAGTCAAAATTTATAAAAATTCATATATTCAGATATTCAAACAGAGAAAATACTCCTTCATCAAAAATGGACTCTCAAGTCGGATACAGAACAAAGTTAAAAAGAGCTAAAATATTAAATACTCTAAACAGCAAATTAAAAGACTTATACTACAAAAATGCTGAAGGAAGAAATCTAAAAATAATAATAGAAAAAACTTTATCAGACAATAATTATATAGGAACAAGTGCTGAATACTTAAAATGCAAACTTCATAGCGAAACTAATCTAAACAAAAAAGAGCTTGTATATGCAAAGGCATTGAAATATGAAAGCGGCATTATGATATCTGAATAAATATATAATTAAAAAATATTATTTATCTGTTTTATTATTTGGTAAAAACTTCATCTTTATAGAGTAATTTAAAATAAAATACAAATTATAAAAAATAGTTTAAATATTTATTAATTCATATTTGAAAAAAATATATTATGTCTAAATTTTATAATAAAAATAATATATGATATTAAAGCATGAAAAATCATACCTAAACCAAACATAATAATAATAGTATTCATATTGAAAACAATATATCCTTTCAAATATAAAAAATACACAATACCATAATAAACAAAATTAATAATTATAGAATTAATAAGATTATATAATGTCTTACCATAACCTATAAATATATTATCAGGTATTATTGACAAAGCATAAAATATATAAAAAGGTGCCAATTTTAATACTATTAAATATACATCATTATGATTTTCAATTCTCTCCACATGTTCAAAAAATATATTTGAAAATAAAACTGCTGCTGATGCTAAAATGGTTATAAAAAATATTATCCTAAAATAATTCCAAAGCTGATTATTATCTTTATATTTACAATTAGTTCTTATAACTTCGTTTAAAGCAAGCACAGGCATCAATAACCAACTCCATATAAAATTATTTGCTATCCAATAATTGCCCTGTTCAGCTACTAAATTAACCATTTTTACAATCATTAAAGCATATACTATATTATCAACGAGAATTTGAAGTGCTGAAAATATTCCTATTTTAAAATAGGAAATAAATATCATCTTATCTTCTCTGTTAAACCATGATAATTTTATTAATCCATTTTTTATTAAAATAAAAATACCTAATATCCCCATAAGCAAATTTATAATCATATTTGAATAAGCAACACCAAAAACATTAAATTTTAGCACCAAATTAATATCCAATAAAATAATAAGTAATGTTTTTACAAATGCAAATATTATAAAAACTTTATACAATTCTCTAGATACTATTACTATGTTTATTGAAGTAATAATAAAACCAATTACAAATGCTATAGTTTCCAAATTTAAATACTTTGTAACAGCTTCAATATCAGGCTCATTAACATTCATAAATACTATCATACTTTTTGATTTTATATAAATTACTATGGAAAATAAACAATACAATATAAAACCAATTAAAAATGTTTTAAATGTTACTTTAGCAAAATCTTCTTCAGAATGATTTTTTATCACTCTATTAAATATGGCATACAAAGGTATATGTAAAAAAGCAAGCAATGTTTCATTTATTAAATCAAACCATTCAAGATGTCCCATAATATCAAACGATGAAGAATCAGCTGATATTGAAACTATAATAGTTCTTATAGTTTCATATAATGCCGGAAACAAAGATAAAAATATCAGTGAAAAATATAATTTATAATTAAAATTTTTAAAATAAAAAAGTTTTTTAATCATAAAATATCCTTATTTTATTGAATATTAAAATAATTAATAAAATTATTTTTTAAGTTTTAATAATAATACTTCTATATATTATATATCATAATTAATAAATATTAATAGTTATGCAATGATTATTTATTAACAAAAATAAGTAAAATGAATACTAATCTATAAATTAATAAAAAAATATATACAGAATAAAAAGACATTTGAATTATAATTGTTTCAAAAGACTAGATATTTATATATTTAAATAATAATTTATACAATATATAAAATATTGTTTTTATAATTGATAAACTACAAAACTTTTATATAATCTTGTCAAATAGTTTTAAAACAAGTCTATTTATTATAATGTTTTAATTATTAATATAAATTTTCTCTATATTGGTTTTATTATTTTCTCTATTTACCTGAAGTTTATAAATTTTATACGAAGAATTTTGAAAATCTTCTCTATAATGAGCCCCCCTGCTTTCATCTCTCTCAAGCATACTCAAAGCAATCATCTTCACACTTTCAATAATCAAATAAATTTCTATAGAACCATCTTCAATATTTTCTTTTATACTATAATTGCCTCTAATCTCATCAATCTTACTTAAGAAATTTTCTATTTTTTCCCTGCTTCTTATAATAGATAAATTTTCACTTACTAATTCTCTTATTTTTATAAGAACTTCATTTTTTTTCAAAGTGTTTTCTTTATCACCTTTTGAAATATCATTAATCCAATCATTAAATTCTTTTTCTATAATATTTAATTTTTTATCATTATTATCAAATTTACTATTTTTAATATATTTATAAGCATCTTTTACAGCATTATTTCCAAATACCAAAGCACCTCCCACAGAATTTCCACCAAGCCTATTAGCACCCTCTATCGCAGATGATAATTCACCAATAGCATAAAGCCCAGCAACACCTGTAAATCCATTGCTGTCTATTTTAATGCCTCCATTACAGCTATGAGCAAAATGAGTTATTAAAGTCTCATCTTTAAGTAAATCAATATTCATTTCCATTTTAAGCCAATCTAAATAGACAGTATAAAACTCTTCTTTATCCTTGTATAAATCTTCAGAATATTTTAGTCTTACTCCGCTATAAGGTATTTTTAAATCTATTTCACTGCTTTCAAAATCTGTACTGAAAGGGGCATAACTGCTTCTTTCAATCCATAATAAGCAGGTATGAATTGAATAAACTCCATATTTTGTGCATAAGCTCCTGCATCTAATGCCGCAATATGACAACTGCCATTAATTTTTTTAGGATATAAACTATTTTTATAATTTCCTGCTATTCCTCCAGCAGCTAAAATTATTACTTTAGATTTTATAAAGAAAAATTTATCTTTATTTTGAAATATGGCTCCTTCAATTTTATCATTATTCTTTATAATCCTTATTAAAGAACTTCCTTCAAATATTTTCAATCTTTTATTTTTTCTAAAAATTTTATTTGCTCTTTTTCTAGCTTCATTCCAATCATTAATCAAAAAAATATTTCTTGAGTATTTAGCAAAACAAGCAGGTCTTGAATCTTTTCTAAGCCAAGGTTTAAAACCAATCCTTTTTAGAAGATAAACATCTTTTTTAATATTTTTTATATAAGTCTTTATAAGTTCAGGATTTTCAACACCTTTTCCCATATTAGTTATATCTTCATAATATTTATTATAATCATTTTTATCTTTTGTTACCTGTATACCTAATGTAGCTTTTAAAGGAAAATAAGAAGCTCCAGAACAAATCTTGGCAGAATCAATAATACATACTTTCTTAAAACTTTTTAATGCTCGTTCAGCAGCAATAAGTCCAGCTATTCCTCCGCCTACAATTAATACATCGCAATCAAACTCTTTGTTTATATTCATAGCAACACTCTTATAAAATAATCATTCTGTAATTAAAATATCGGCACTTCTATTTTTATATAATGCCAAAGAAACTATCAAAGTAAATACTTCGCTTATAGGCAAAACCAAAACCAAACCTATAAACCCAAAAATATTTGGAAGTGTTAATACCAATACAATAGGCAAAATCATACTTCTTAAAGCAGCAACAATTGCAGAAGCTCCTGCCTTTTGAACAGAAGTATAATATGCACTCATTATAATATTGATTCCAACTCCTATAAATGTAGGTATAGAAGTTCTCACGAAAAATAAAGCATCATCAAAAGTCTGATTATCTACTTCTTTTAAAAGAGTATTAACAAGCAGACTAGGATTAATCAAAAGTATAATGGAACTTAACACTGATATAAAAGTAATTAAAAATACTGATATCTTTAAAAAATCTTTCATTCTATTTTTATTTCCAGAACCATAAGAAACACTAACCAAAGGTTCTAATGCCTCACCTATTGAATATGCCAGCATTATAAAAAACATTATTGCATAATTAGCAACTGAATATACTAGTATGCCTCTGTTTCCTGAAATATTATATGCTGTTATATTAAAAAGCCAAGGAATGAGTCCTGATGAAAAATTGCTTAAAAACTCAGAAAATCCATTAAATGCCGCTTTTAATATATATATCCAGCCTCCGTAAACTTTTATTATCTTCAATCTGCAATTTGGTTTTAAAAAATATGATAAGCCCATTAAAAAAGCTGTTATCTGTGATATTGCAGTAGCCCAAGCAGCCCCAGAAATACCTAAATCAAATACTATAATAAAAATAGGATCTAAAATCATATTAGCTAAAGATGATATTATAAACATTGAAGAAGCAAATCTCGGAGAACCATTTAGCCTTACAAATTGACTTAAAACATAAGCCATTCCCCAAAAAAATGTAGCAAAAAGTACACCCTCTACATAATCCAATGATAATTCATAAACCTCACTATGTGCACCAAAAAAAGGAAGAAGGCTCTCTCTAAATATATATGCTATAACTAATGGAAAACTTGCTATAGTAAGAACTACAATCAAAGTTTGAGTAAATATTAAATTAGCCCGTCTTATATTGTTTTGTCCTATACATTTTCCGGCAAGGGCAACAGAGCCTATAGTAAGCATTACATAAATACCGAAAGATAAAGCTGTTATAGGCCACACTATATTGATTGCAGTAAAAGCCTCTGCAGATATGAAATGTGCTACAAAAAAACCGTCCACAAATACAGCAGTACTTCCCATTATCATACCCAATATACTAGGTATTGCAAATTTGGAAAATAAATTTATACTGCTGTTTTCTATTAAAGTTTTATTATTAAGTTCCATTTATTATTCCTTAAAAAAAGAAAATATATAAAAACTATAAAAACATATACTAAAGAAGATTATTAAGACATAAAAAATAAATAACAAATTATTAATAGTGTGTTTTTTGACTAAATATATTATAGTCATATTATAATTTTATGTCAATATTGAAAGTTAACATTAAATAATAATATTTTAATTAATATATAATAATGTATAATAATTCAATATTACTAAAAGGAATCAAAAATGAAAATAATCAAATACAATATAAAATATATTAAAGAAATTATAAAAATATGGAATGACACTATAAAAGAAGGAATATATTTTCCTCAAATAGAAACATTAACTAATGAAGAAGAAGCTAATAAATATTTTAGCTCTCAAGACTATACAGGTGTAGCTATAGATAATGATAAAGTTTTTGGTGTGTATATACTTCATCCGAATAATATAGGAAGATGCGGACATATATCTAATGCCTCTTATGCTGTAAGTAAGGAGTCAAGAGGAAAAGGAATAGGAGAAGCATTAGTAAGAGATTCTATGGAACAAGGCAAGAAATTAGGATATAAAATACTTCAATTTAATGCTGTTGTAATATCAAATATCAATGCAAATAAATTATATGAAAAAATAGGGTTCAATAAAATAGGGATAGTTAAAAAAGGATATATGAATAAAAATAATGAATATGAAGATATTGTTCTTTATTATATAGATTTATAAAATAAAAAACAAGGAAGATAATTATTAATTATCAACCTTGTTTCATAATTTTTAATTTTATGCTTTTTTTAAAGGTACAGGAAGGCTTTTTACTGAATTTACTCTTTCATCAGTAATAGCTTTAGTAGGACATTTAGCTATACTATCATTTGTAACAACATAATCATCATAATTAACTATAGCAAGATAATTGTCAACTTTCATACCGCCTTCTTTTGTATTTTTAACACATATATTACAGCCTATACATGCTCTATCGCAAGCTTTCTTAGCTATAGGCCCTTTATCTTTGGATTTACAATAAACATGTATATCTTGAGAAACAGGGTGAATCTCAATAAGTTTCTGAGGACAAGCTTTAACACAAGCATTGCATGAAACACATTTATCTTCAACGATAACAGGCATTCCTGTTTCTTCGTCTCTGATAATTGCCCCGAATTCGCAAACGTTCATACAATCATAAAAACCAACACAGCCATAAGAACATTCTTTATTTCCTCCCGCCATAACAGCAGATACACAAGTTTCAGCACCAGTGTAAACTTTATTAGTCTTAGCTATGCCATTATGTCCATGACAGAAAATATATGCTCTTGTTCTCTCTTTTTGAGGAGGAGCAACTTTACCTAAAAAATCAGCTACCATTGCAGCAGTATCAGCACCGCCTACAGAACAGCCGTCTACAGGAGCCTTATCATCAACTAAAGCCTTAGCAAATTGAGCACAACCAGGGAAGCCGCATCCTCCGCAGTTAGCACCAGGAAGTTTTGCTGTAAGTTCTGTTACTCTCTCATCAACTTCAACTCTGAAAATTTTTGAAGAAAATATTAATAAAACAGCCAATATCAAAGCAATTACGCCTGAAGATATTGAAGCTACTAAAACAGATGTCATCATTTTTATTATCCTTATAAAATACTTCTAACACTCAAAAATCATATTTTTATTATTCCGGAGAAACCATAGAAAATAAGTGCAAGTATACCTGCTGTGATAAAAGGCATAGCAGGACCTTTGAAAGCTTCCGGTATATCTGCAGTCATTAAACGCTCTCTTATACTAGCCATTATAACTAAAGCTAATGTGAATCCAACTCCTGCACCTAAAGCGAATACTATATTTTGTATAAAATTATATTTATATAAAACTCCGAATAAAGCTAATCCTAATACACAACAGTTAGTAGTAATAAGAGGGAGAAATATACCTAAAGCTAAATATAAACTTTCGCTTGTTTTTCTTACAACCATCTCTACAAATTGTACCAAAGCGGCAATTACTATAATGAAAAGTATAGTTTGTAAAAATTCTATTTTGAAAGGTACTAATATATAATATTGTATCATCCAACTAACAGCAGCCGTTAGAACTAATACGAAAGTAACAGCAATACCCATACTAACTGCTGAATCTAACTTATTAGATACTCCTAAAAACGGACATATTCCCAAAAATTTAGTTAAAACGAAATTATTAACTAAAACAGTTGCTACAAATAATAAAATTAAATTAACCATTAGCTTTTCCTCCTCTAGCATCTATAGCTCTTTTAATAGCAATTAAAGTTCCTAAAGTGAAGAAAGCACCAGGAGCCATAATCATAACAACCCAAGGAGTAGTAATTTCATTATATGCATTCAAAGCAAAAGGCATAGCAGACTCAAAGAAACCTCTTAAAGTACCAACTATATCAAATCCGAGCCAAGAACCATTACCTAAAATCTCTCTAATAGAAGCAAGTAATGTTAAAGCAATAAAGAAACCTACACCATTACCTAAAGCATCAAAAATACTAGGTATAATTCCATTTTTATTAGCAAAAGCCTCTGCCCTTCCTAATATGATACAGTTTACAACTATAAGAGGAATATACGGACCTAATGCCAAAGATAATGTATAAAACTTAGCTTTCATAACAATATCTGTCAAAGTAACGAAAGCTGCTATAACCACTATGTATCCCATAATTCTAACTTCATTAGCATAAATCTTCTTAATAAGAGAGATTAAAGCAGAAGAACAAACCAAAACGAATATAGTAGCTACAGACATACCTATAGCATTCATTACGCTGCTTGTAACTGCCAAACTAGGACACATACCAAGAACCTGAACGAAGGTAGGATTATTTTTCCAAACACCTTCCATAAATACCTGAGAATTTTTCATAATAATTTAACCTTGATTTAATTAAGATTACACTACTACATTGTATCACAAATCATAATTTTTTCAAGTAAAATTATGATTTACAAGCTATTAATTATATATAAATTTCAACAAAATTTGATATTAAAAACTATATTTTTATATATTTTCTCACTTAACATCATCTCTGATTTTGAAAAATGACATAGCTTCTTCCAATTTTATAGATAATTCCTCTAATTCTTCAGAAATTTCACTTACATCTTCTGCTAATTCAGTATTACTTCTTGAAGTATCTTCCATATTTAATATATGAGAACTAATGGAATCTATACCATCTTTCTGCAGTTTTAAAGCACTGCTGAAATTGGAAAGTAAAGAATAGGCTTTTTCTAGCTTTCCTTTCATATCATTGAATAATTCCTTAGATTGATTTGTAGATTTAGCTGCTAATTCTATACGCTTCTGGCTCTCCTCTATAAGAGAGGATATGTCTTTAACTGAACCTGATGTACTTTGGGCTAAATTTCTAACTTCATTTGCTACAACTGAAAAACCTCTTCCATTTTCACCAGCCCTTGCTGCTTCAACAGAGGCATTCAAAGCTAATATGTTTGTTTGAAAAGCTATATTTTCTATAACCTTTGTAATATCTTTTATTTTATTACTAGCTTCACTTACTGAATTAGCATTATCTGCAGCTTCAGAAATACTGCTGTCAGCCATATCTATGGAATTATTAGCATCTTTCATTATATCAATAAGTTCATTAGCATAATTAGTAGTTTCTAATACAGAATTCCCTATATTATTAGTTATGTTTGAAGTTTCCTGCATTTTATAAGAATTATTTTCTGTTTCGGCATGCAGCTTATTATTCTTTGATGATATCTCTCCAGCTTTATTCTTCGTATCTGCAGCAATACTATTGGCAGTATTAACTGCATTCATTAATGCTAATTTCATATTATAAAAGCTGCACATAAGTACGCCTATTTCATCTTTTCGAGTACTGCATGAAATATTATTATTATTAGCTATATGACCATTAGATATATTATCAGGTTCATCTACAACCATATTTAAAGGTAAAATTATAGATCTCGCTATCAATCTACCAATAAAACAAATTATAACAGACATAACTATTGCTATAATTATAACTATTTTGGTAAGTTTGTTCTTATCTCCGTAAATTTCATCTTGACTGTAGCTTACTATAAGATACCAAGGAGTATTATTTATAGGATTAAATAAAGATATTTCTGATACATTACTATCATCTACATATTCCAAAATACCCTCCTTATTATCTAAAACATATTGAAAAAATTTATCCTCTCTTTCTCTTATAGTTTCAGCCTTTCTCTCATAAGCAGATGCACCTATTATATTACTTTCATATATATAGAGTTTATTTGTATCATTATGTGCTATTATGTTTTTATTCTTATCTATAATGATTATGGAACCTGTTCTTCCAATTGACTTGGAGTAATATAATCTGATATAAACTTCATCCAATTAATAGAACTATTCAAAACGCCTACAACTTTTCCATTTTCATCTTTAACGCCTTTCCATATAACACATATAGCATTAAGCGGATTGGCTGAAGATGGCTGAATTAAATCTCTCCCAGCAAAATCATATCCTGTGTCTCTGAATCTAGTCCAATCAGATGAATTTTTTCCATAGTTTATATGAAGCAGTTTTCCGCCTATAGAATCAAGTATTATATTAGCATCAAAATTTACAAGAGAATAATTATAAAAAACCTGTGTATCTGAAACCTCTCTAGTAAATTCTTTTAATGATCCTTCCGCTGCCAATTTATTTTCTTCTGTTGGATTGACTAAATATCTTGAAAGATTGGGATCTTTAGAATATAAATCAATCATATCAGAATACGACTTAGCTGCAACTCTAAGACCTTTTATCGCCGTATCTTCTATAGAATTAGAACTTACTATTGTAATTATAAGAACTATAATAAACATACATAATATAAAAGTAATTGAAATTATAAAAGGTATTCTAAAGGAAAGATTATTTATTTTCATAATACATAAACCGCATAAAAATAAACTAAAAAAAATTTAGATATTTTTTAAAAACTAATTATTTTTTATAGAACATAATATAGTCAAAAAATATAAAAAAATCAAATTTATAATACAAAATTATAATAATAAAATATAAATGTAATGTAAATAATAAAATTTCATTACTTAAATATGTAATTGAGAAAAATGATATAAATATATATAAAATTTGGGCGGGCTTCTATAATTTCTAAATAAAGCATTAAGAAAATATTAAGCAAAATATTAAAAATAAGTAAAAAATCTAAAGGGCGGGGAATGAAAATAGATTAAAAATTTATTTACACACCCCATAAATTTAAAAATTTTTTCTGATTTTAATAGCATATTATTTTTTAAAAATCAATTTATAAATGGCACACCCACCCAAGTTTTATTTAAATTCATAACTTCCATAACGCACGCAGAGCAAAGTTATAAATATATATTAATTATAAATTCTAATTTTTATTATATTTGAAATTTTGCTAACCGTGCGTGTAGAAAATTTTTAAATTTAAAAAAATCTAGGGCTGGCTTCTATAACTTCCAAGTAAAGCATTAAGAAAATATTAAGCAAAATATTAAAAATAAGTAAAAAATCTAAAGGGCGGGCAATTATAAAAAGTAAAAAATCACTTGCTGTATTTTTCTAATATGCTTTTTATTTCATCATCGAAGATTATTAACGACTTTATATATTCATTATTAATAGATAAATCAGCCCCATTTTTTAGTAAAAGTTCAAATATGTAAGCATTTTTCTTTTGAGCTGCTATAACTAATGCCGTATTTTTAAAATGGTCTGTTATGTTAATATCAGCATTATTTTTTATAAAAAACTCTGTAAGTTCTACATGTTCCTTCTTAATAGCAACCATTAGAGGAGTATATCCATCTTTTCCTATTTTATTAATATCTGCATTATTATCTAATAGCATTTTTGCAATTTCTATATTTTCAACAAGAGTTAAAGCTGTATATCCATAATCATCTTGAAAGTTAACATCTATTCCTTTTGATATATATTTTGATACTTTTTCAGTTTCTCCATATGAAACACTATTAAGAAATTTGGAGTTTCTCTTATATTCTTTATCATGATAACTTTTAAAAATGTTAAACATATCATAATTTTCATTTTTACTCGCATAATATAATGCTCTTCTTCCATAAGCATCTCTCGCAAATACATCAGCTTTATTTTCTATTAAAATTTTTACTATATTAATATGATTATACACAGCAGCAAGAATTAAAGCACTAGAACCTAATTTAGTTTGAATATTAATATCAGCATTACTTGCTATTAATAAGTTTAATATTTTTTTAGCATTATAAGAAGCAGCACACATTAAAGGAGTAATGCCGTCATTATCCATAGCATTTACATCTGCTCCTCTTTTTATAAACTCTTCTGCTATATCAAAATCATTGTCATTATTAGAAATATATTCTAAAGCTGTATTATTTAAATAATTTCTAAAATTAACATCAGCATTATGTTCTAGTAATATTTTTATTATTTCTTTATAATGACTGCGTGAAGCTAAAAGTAATGCATTAAATCCGTATTCCCCGTATACAGCATTATTAATATCAACTCCTTCAGAAATATATTTCAAAACATCATCTATTTTATTTTCAATAACTGCATATAAAAATTTTATTTCTTTAGATGAAGCATCTAGTATTAATTTTACCATTTTCTCTTGATAAAGATTTTTATTATATGCTATATCTAATGCAGTTTTTTCATAGTTATTTTTTAATGTCAAATCAGGATTATATTTCAAAAGAAGCTCAGCAATCTCTATATTATGTCCATTTACGCTATACATCAGAGGAGTTTCTTTTCTATGATCTGATAAATTAATATCAGCATTATGCTCTAACAATATTTTTGCTATATCATAAGAACGATAATCACATGCAATTATCAAAGGAGTTCTGCCCCATTTATCTTGTACATTCGGACTTGCATTATATTCAAGTAAAGCTTTAACCATATCAATATTTATACTTTCACATGCATATATTAAGGCGGTATTTTCTTCATCATTATTTTTTATTTCTGTATCAGCATTATTCTCTAATAAAGCTCTTACAAAATCAGTTTTTCCAGCATAAGAAGTCCATATTAATGCTGTAAAACCTCTATTATCCTTTGCGTTTATATCTGCTCCATACTCTAATAATATTTTTATTATTTCTCTACTAGCTTTATTATTTTCCATTAAGGCATAATATATTAATGCCGTTTCTCCTTTTTGATTTTTATAATTAGGATCATAGCCGTTTTCAAGTAATATTCTCACTATTTCAGCATGATTTCCGCTGCAAGCTATCATCAATGCAGTTAAATAATTATTTTCTAATGTAGTCTCTATATACATATCAGCTTTGTGTTCAAGAAGAATTTTAACTACATCTGCATTACCATAAATACATGCATATATCAAAGCAGTATAATTATAATTGTTAGTCATATCTACAGAAGCATTACACTCCAATAAAAGTTTTACTATATCAGCATTTCCTTTGTAAGAAGCAATCATTAAAGGAGTATATCCGTCTTTATTCTTAAAGTCAATTTCAACATCTTTTTCTGAAGCAGCATTTTTATTATTTTTATTTTCAATTAGTATTTTTGCTATTCCAAAAATATTTATATTTATATAATTATTTTTGTTTAATAAATATTTTATATGCTGAATATTGCCTTCTTCTACAGCATTGAAAAATTCAACTTTTTCTTTATTTGTAAACATCATAAACCTCTAATATTTTTTATTTAGTGAAGTATATCAAAAATTATATAGTTAATCAATCTAAAATTAAGATATGTTCTTAAGCACACTAAAAGCAAGTTTTAATTAAATTAATAATTTCCGCACCGCACGCAGAGAAAAGTTATAAATATATGTTAATCATAAATTCTAATTTCTATTATATTTTAAATTTTGCTAACCGTGCGTAAATTAGATTCTAAAATTAAAAAAAATCTAGGGCGGGCATCTATAATTTCTTGATAAAACATTAAAAAAATTTAATCAAAAATTTCTAAATAAATAAAAAATCTAAAGGGCGGGAAATTAGAATAGATTTAAAACCTATTTACATACCCCACCCTTTTATACTTAATGCTGCAATTTGTAATAATGGCTTTCACATATTTCTTAGCTTCATTAGAAATTATAGCACCCACCCAAGTTTTTATTAAATATGAGAATTTTATTAACCGCACGATAAATAAATAGTAGTTAAATGATAAATTAAGAAGTAAAATTCATTTAATTATAGGATTATACTCTGCGTGCGTTAAATATAATATATATGTAATAAATTAAATTTTAACTCGTAAAATATTAACATAACTATATTAACATAATATTAGCATATATTTTTTAATAAAACTGAAGAAAAAAATTTTTATTTAACTAAAAAAAATTAATAATTAAAAAGCTATAACCGATAATAAATATGTGTTCAGGGAAGAACACATATAAATAATTCATGGAGGAACCATATGGTTATCAACAATAATATAAGTGCTATAAACGCACAACGCACTTTAAAATTCCGCCAAGTAGATCTTAAAAAAGATGCAGCTCAAATTTCTAGCGGTATGAGAATTAATCAAGCTGGAGATGATGCTAGTGGATTAGCAGTATCAGAAAAAATGAGAACTCAGATCCGCGGTTTGCGTATGGCTGAAAGAAATACTCAAGACGGTATATCTTTCATTCAAACTACTGAAGGATACTTAGAAGAAACTACTAACATTCTTCAAAGAATTCGTGAATTAGCTATACAAGCAGCTAATGGTATCTATACTGATGAAGACAGACTTTATGTACAAATCGAAGTTTCTCAGTTAGTAGACGAAATCGACAGAGTTGCTTCACAAGCTCAATTCAACAAGCTTAACATGTTAACTGGAAGATTCGCTAGATCTACAGGTGAAAACACTCCTACAGCTTCTATGTGGTTACACATCGGTGCTAATATGGACGAAAGAAAACGCGTTTATATCGGTACTATGAACAGCCAAGCTCTTGGACTTAAAAACCCAGTAGGTCCTGCTGTTACAGCTACATTCATCAGCGTTTCTAGCCCAGCTAAAGCTAACTCTGTAATTGGTATGGTAGATGAAGCTCTTCTTAAAGTATTAAAACAAAGATCTGACTTAGGTGCTTATCAAAACAGATTAGAAATGACAGCTCAAGGCTTAATGGTTGGATACGAAAACATGCAGGCTTCTGAAAGCAGAATTCGTGATACAGATATGGCTGAAGCATCAGTTAAACTTGCTAAAGACCAAATTCTTAACCAAGCTAACTTGTCTATGCTTGCTCAAGCTAATCAGTTACCACAAGGTGCTCTTAGATTATTACAATAATTAATTTTCAATTAGTTTTGTAGTATTAACCATATAGGGGACATTCTTAATTGAATGTCCCCTTTTTTATACTCTAATTAATGATCAAATTTCTTAATTATATATTTATTACCATATTAAACTGTTTTGATATCTCTCTTTTTATAGCACTTAAATATTGAGATACTGCCGACTGAGTTACATTAAGTGATTTTGCCAGCTCCTCCTGACTTCTCCCCTCTGCAAATAATTTCATTATTCTTTTTTGTTTTGGTGTAAGTATGGCTATTATTAAATTTGAAACCCTGCTGTATTCACTATCAGTTAAAGCATTCGTATAAAGTATATTATCCAGATCATCGTTCGTTAATATGCTCTCCCTACTGTCTGTCCTATCTAAATTAACTTTCCTAGTACCTAAACTCTTATTAATCTCTTTTAACACATCATTACAAAGCTTTTTACAAGTATCATATTTAGAACATAAGTTACACATTATATTAATACTCCTCTAAAATACATAATATTTTATCAAGAACTTCAGGCTTATAATTTTCTGCATCAATATCTTCTAACTGTCTAATGGCATTCTTTATATCAACACGCATTATAACCCATTCCTCCCAATTAGTTTTTTTGTTGTAAAAATAATCATCCTCCTTAATATTATCTAATATGTTTTTTATGAGTTTTTTGTAATAGATGTTTTTTTGAAAAGTTTTCATATCGTACTCCTATTACAGTATTTTTCTATACTGTATAATAATACTATATATTAAACACCAATTTATTACAACTATCTATATTATATTTTTATATATTATATTTAAATTTATTATATAAAATATCATAATATATTACATTTCATACATATAACTTAAAATTTCTATTATATAATTAAAAATGGTTTCAAAATTAAATTGATTAATACTTAGTTGTTATAATTTAATATTATTTATATATCAAAAAATAGGTTTAAAAAGTTATTTACATACCCCGCCCTTTATACTTTTTGTATTAATTTGAATTTTTTGGCTTTATTTATACTAGATACTTAAACAAAAAAAGCATGCCCGCCCAAGTTTTTTATTTAATTTATGAATTTATACATGAAAAAAGGAGGCTTAAAAAATGCCTCCTTTGAAATTTTTTAGTTTAGATATTAAGAATCAAGAAAATCTTTTAATTCTTTTTTCTTTGACTGAGCCCTTAATCTTCTTATAGCCTTAGCTTCTATCTGACGAATACGCTCTCTAGTAACTTTGAATACATATCCCACTTCTTCAAGAGTATGAGAATAACCATCAACAAGACCAAAACGCATTCTTATAACCTTTTGTTCTCTGTCAGGGAGGCTATCAAGTATTGAGTCTATTTGCTTTCTTAAGATTTTGAAAGTAGTAATATTTTGAGGACTTTCAAATTCTTTATCCTCTATTAACTCACCCAAAATAGTATCTTCTTCATCACCTATAGGAGCGTTTAGAGAAACAGGATCTTTAGCAACATTTCTTACACTTTTAACCCTGCTTTCAGGCCAGCTTAAAGCCTTTGCTATTTCCTGAATAGAAGGCTCTCTGCCATGCTGCTGCATATACTGCCTTAACACCCTTTGAACTTTGTTAATTTGTTCTATCATATGAACAGGAACCCTTATAGTCCTAGCCTGATCACTTATAGAACGAGTAATAGCCTGACGAATCCACCAAGTAGCATAAGTAGAAAATTTATATCCTTTTTTGTATTCAAATTTATCTACAGCCTTGATAAGTCCGATATTACCTTCCTGAACTAAATCAAAGAAATGAAGCCCTCTATTAACATACTTTTTTGCTATTGCTATAACAAGTCTTAAATTAGCTTTAACAATATGATCTTTAGCCTGAGCGATCTTTCTTCTTGATGAATCTATTTTACGAACCCATTCAACCAAAGTTTCTTTATCAATACGAACTTCATCATAAATATCAGCCATACGAACCTGTGCTTTATGAAAGCTAGTTATAACAGCCTCTATAGCTTCAGGAGTAATATTAAAGTCATCTACAAGTCTTATGTATATATCTTTATTACCAGCTTCTATCTCTTTATAATAATTTTCAAAGTCAGATATTTCTTTATAGTATCTTTTTTTAAGTTTTTCAAAATACTCTTCTATCTGATTTATTCTATGCAAATAGAACTTTAACTTTTCAGCTATTCTGTCTATTTCCATTCTGTTTAATCTTACTTTACTTAAAAGTTTTACTATACTATCTTTAACTTCCTGCTGTTCCTTAGTAAGAGCTTTAATAGTCTTTTGAGTTGTAATTTTCTTTATTCTCTTATCCAAAGCAATGTATTTTTCAGCTAATAATACATACTCTTTTTCAAAGTTTTTATACTTTCTCTCTAATTTTCTCTTTTCCTGAGTAGAAACATTATATATCCTAGGAGGTTCTAATATTTCATGTATAGAAACTTTTCCTATCTGTACATTTTTAATAGTATTCAATACTTCCCCTACTACAAGATGAGTATTTAAGATTATATTTTCAATTTCAGATTCTCCTGATTCAATCTTCTTTGAATAATCTACCTCGTCATCATGAGTAAGCAGACTAACCTTTCCAATTTCTTTAAGATAAAGCCTTATAGGATCATCATTATTTCCAACCTTATCCTCAACATGTATGAATTTAGCAGCATCATCAATTTTATTTTGATTTTTAGAAAGGCTTTCAAACTCTCTTTTGTCTTCAACGATAACAATTTTTCTTGCAGCTAATAATTGAAAAAGTATATCCATTACATCAGTATCCATATTATCAATGGCACCGTTAATCTCTTTAAATGTAAGATATTTATTTGCATTTCCTTTTTCAAGTAATTTTCTAATCTTTTCATTATTTTTAATCAAAAGATCGCAATCTTCTTCTGTCATCATAAATCACTTCCTTGATGTAATTTTTCTTTTTGCTTATTAAGTAAACTTATTCTGCGAGCTGCCTCATAAATATTATCTAAATTATCCAAATTGATACTATTTTGTACTTCTTTTTTTTCGGAGTCTATGCAGCCGCTTTTAATTTTAATAATAAGCTCCTCCAGTTTTTCATATATATTTTCACTATATAATTTTTGCTTGCTCAAAATCTGCTTGGCTATATGCTCATTTCCTAATACATTAAGAGCATCTTCAACACTTGCATCTTTATTAAGAGTTAAGAGTCTTATATAAAATTCTCTTGTTATATCTTTTTTAATAAGATCTACACTAATTTCTCTTTCAGCCTCTTTAATTAAAGAAGGATTCAGAGCAAGTAAATATATTAAACTATTTTCATAATAAAATTTATTATCTACATTTTTTACTTTTTTGTCATCTTTTATAACGGAAGCATGCTGATTTGCATTATATGTATTTAAATAGTCCTTATTAAAAGCTTCTCTATCAACATTAAGTTTAGAAGCTATATATGAAATTATCATTTGTTTCTCTGTTTCACTTTTTACAGCATCTAAATATTTATAAAAACCATTAATAATATCTAATTTTTCTGCTATAGATAAGGAAAGAATATCTTTTTTTATCTCACTATCTATAACAAAATCATACCAATTTAGTTTATTATTATGTAATATATCAAACCGGCTTCTGCTATAAACTGTAAAAAATTCATCTAAATCTTTAGTTTCTTTTACACATAAAATAGTCAATTTTAAATCAGACTTTAACAATGTAATTACAGCAGATTTAGCAGCTTTTATACCAGCTTCATCGCTATCTAAAGCAAGTACCACATTTTTAGTGTATTTTTTTATTTCTCTTGCATGCTCCTCTGTAATTGCCGTACCCAAAGTACCAACAACATTTTTTATCCCCATTTTATGGCATGCTATAGTATCCATATAGCCTTCAACTAATATTACTTCATCTTGCTTCATTATGTATGATTTAGCAATATTTATTCCATATAATGAAGATTTCTTTTTAAATATTAGGCTTTCTTTAGAATTAAGGTATTTAGGCTCTTTACCATCTATACTTCTTCCTCCGAAACCTACTATCTCCTCTCGTTCATTTATTATAGGAAACATTATTCTATTAACAAATGTATCATAATAATGATTAGGGTTATTCTTGCTTACGCTAACCAAACCCAATATATTCATATTATTTACTGTAATTTTATTCTCTATTAATGCATTCATCAAAGCATTCCAACTAGGAGGTGCATACCCTATTCTAAACTCTTTTATAATAGAGAATGGTATCTTTCTTGATTTCAAGTATTTTTCAGCATCTTTATAGAAATAATTACCATTCTTATCTTTTAAAAACAGGTTTTTCCCAAAAAAGTTGCATGCTATTCTGTTAATTCTTCTGCTTTCTAAATATATTTTATCTTTTTGTGTAGTTTTTGCAGAAAAAAATCCGCTTACATCAACTGAAAATCTATTGCCTAAATACTGTACAGCCTCTTTAAATGATTTATTCTCTTTTTCTTTAAGGTATGTAATAACATTGCCTTTAGCCCCGCAGGTAAAACATTGATACACGCCTTTAGAATCATCAACCGACATAGAAGGATTAGTTTCTTGTCCGTCTTTATGAAAAGGGCATTGTACAGTATATTGACTTCCCCCTCTATGTATTACTTTATATCTATCACTTAATATGTCAATTAAAGATACCCTAGACAATAGATTATTTAATTTTTCAATAAATAAATTATCCACAATAAATAAACTCAAACTTTAATATCTATATATTAATCGGATACAGCAATATTAAAAATTATATATTATCCACATAAATAAATATCCATAAATATAAAAATATTTTAAAAAAAGTCAAGTATTTTTAATATTTATTAATAAAACTATATAATTCAGAATCAATTTATTTTAGATATTTATTACTTGACAAAATTTTGTTTTTTATTATTATAGTATGAATATGTTTTGCGGAGACCTACAGTGCATAGTTATTTTGAAAAAAGTGAGAAAAGAAGAAGGATCTTAAACAAAATAAAATCAAGAAGGATTATTATAGATAAATTTAATATACCATTAGGCATAGTGCCTAGTGAATATGTTTACCCAATGGAGGGTACAAAAATAGAATTAAAAAACACTGATAACGGTGATATATATTCATATAAAATATCCGTTTCAGCAGAAAAAATATTTTCATTGTATATGAAATTATTAAAATTATTTCCATCTTACGGTACCATGGTTATAGAAAGAATCAGTGAAGATGTTAATAGAGATTTCGATGTTCTTATGAGTGATCCGGATATCTCATTAAATGAAATAAGAAAAGTATTTAAAAGATATAATGAATTATGGATTGAATGCGGATTCGTTGGATTTGGCGTTATAGATGAGCTTACTGAATTTGAAATTTTTATCAATTTAAATAAAGAAATAGAAATTAACACATCATATAAAAATATAAAAAAAATTAACCGTATATTAAATTCATATAAACTCTTTAATGATGAAGTTTCTTTCATCAGCGATTATGAACATATACATTATTCTTTATCATCTATAGTGGCAGATGAGGGCTGTTCTGAGAATTATGAATATATTTTTGATTACTATGATATCATAAATAATCTAAAATCAGATTATGGATTCACTACTGTCAATTTAAATGATTTAAATAATATTATAAAAATGCCTAAATGGTGGAATGTTACGGTTAAGGGCTTAGGAAAATGTCAGAAAAGAACCTTTATGTCTACATACTATATAGTGGCAAGTACAATAGAAGAAATGGAAACTTTAATAGATGAAAAAATGAATGATATGAAAGTAGACTACTATTATATATATGATTTTTATAATGTAGATCCTAATAATTATAACTATGAAAATGTAAATGTTGCTGATATTCATAATGTATCTTTTGAAAGAGCACCTTTTGGTATATGGGGACAATCTGATGTATTTATATGCAAAGCTAAAAATATAGCTTCATATTATATTAATAAAAATTATGCAAGAACATACTAATAATAATTTTACAAATGCGTTAAAAATAAAAGAACATATTAAATATCAATTTAAATATTGTCCTTATTGCGGAGAAAAAGATTCTTTTATTTTTAATGATATAAAGATTTTTCAATGTTCAAAATGTAAAAGAACATATTTTATTAATCCGGCATCAGCTGTAGGAGTTGTAATAGAAACACCAAATGGGATAGTATTCGTTGAAAGGAAATTTGAACCTAAAAAAGGTTATATAGATATGCCGGGAGGTTTTTGCGAGCCTTATGAAAGGGCTGAAGACACTGCTGTTAGGGAAGTTTTTGAGGAGACAAATATAAAATTAAATGATATACATTTTTTTATGAGCGGAGCTAATGAATATATATATGATGGTATTATGTATGTTACAACAGATATATTCTTTTATTCAAAATTAGATTATATCCCAGATGCTGCTGCGAATGATGATGCTTCAAAAGTTATTTTTATAAAAAGGGAAGATATTGATTTTGAAAAAATAGCTTTTGAATCTGCAAAAGATGCTTTTTCTTATTACATTAATAATTTTTAATTTTTTATATGACAAATAAAAAACAAATTTTAGAGATAATATTAGCTTCATTAAGTGCCGTTTTGATAGCCGGATTTATTAGAATATTTTTCTTTGATACATATATTGTTACTAATAAATCTATGGAGCCTACTTTTTTTGAGGGAGATCAAATACTCCTTTTAAAAAAGAATTTTATATTTAATAGAATTAAAAATTTCGATGTTGTAGTATTTAATTATCATGATACAAATCTCGTAAAAAGAGTTATAGGAATAGAGGGCGATAAAGTAGAAATAAAAGACGGCGGACTTTATTTAAATGACAACCTTATAGAACATGAATATTATATATTTTCAAGCGAAGATGACGGACTCTATATTTTAGGAAATAATCAGTATTTCGTTTTGGGAGATAATATAAAGGTAAGCGAGGACAGCAGATATTTTGGGCTTATAGATGAAAAAGATATAAAAGGACAAGTTATACTAATCTTCAGCCCTAAAAAAAGATTTCAGCTATTTAATAATATTTTTCATCATAATAATATTTCAGAATAAAATTATTATACAAATATCACCTGCACCAAAAACATATAAATTATAGTACCTGCTCCTATACTTATTAAAACATTTCTTTTTATTACATGCAAAATGATTATAATTGCTATAGATATTAATTCCGGCAATGCATAAGGAAATTTTATAATATTTATATCTTTCAAACAATATATTACAAGAAGTGCTATCATAGAATAAGGAAGCACTTTCCCTAAAAACTGTACATATCTATTTTCAGATAATGATTTATTTATTATGATAAAAGGAAGAAACCTTAAAAAAGCAGTTGCTATTACAATCATCAAAGCTGTTACAAATATTTCTGTATTATTCATATATTTTTCCATCTTCATTACATTTATAAATTATACTTATAGATATGAATATCAATACCATAGCAAGTATTATAAATATATTAGTTTTAAATATTAAAATAGGTATAGAGCATATAAGCCCAATCAAAGCACCTCTATGATCTTTACTTTCAAGCCATTGTTCTGTAAATATAACTACGAATAAAGCAGTTAAAACAAAATCAAGCCCTTTAGTATTGAAAGTAATAAAAGAGCCTATTAAACAGCCAAGCAATGTACCTATATTCCAATACATGTGATTTATAAAAGACACAAAAAAAAGAAATGCATTTTTATTTATATTTTCTGGTATATCTGCCGAGCATAATATAGAAAAAGTTTCATCGCTTAAAGTATATATTAAATAAGGTTTTATAATTCCTGTATTTTGAAATTTTGATGCAAGGGATATTCCATAAAAACCTACCCTTGAATTAACTATTAATGTAAGCATAAAAGCATATAAAGGGTTAAAAGGGGCTAAAAACAAATAATTAATAGCAGTATACTGCATGCTTCCGCAATAGGCAAATAAACTTAAAAAAACGGCAAGCCAAGTATCAAGACCTTTAGCTTTCATAAGTACACCATAAGCCATACCCAAAAATATATACCCTACAAGAACAGGTATAGTAAAAGGAAAAGCATATTTTAATGCCGAAATTAAATCATGTTTTTTAGTATTCATATTATTTATAGCTTTGATTTTATATTCTTAACTTTGTTCTCATCAGTATATTTTACACTGAACTCAGGAGGTCTTAAAGCTGCTCCCATAAATACATTTTCATTTCTGTATTCCATTAAACTATTAACTGTTTTATTTGCTGTCATATGATATTCATTAGCTTTTAGAGTGTCTTTTATATATTCAATATTTCTTTCATTTATTCCGCTTCCGGGCATTATTGTTATTTTATCATTATATTTTGAAACTAATTCTTTTAATTTGATTATACCGTTCATAACATTAGCCTCTCCTCCAGAAGTGAGTATTCTCTCAAAACCAAGCGATATTATATCTTCGCATGCTTTATTCAAATCATAGCTTACATCTATTGCCCTATGAAAAGTAGCTTTACTGCTTCCCCATAAATCTAATAGTTCATCACACCTTTCTTTATCAACATTTCCTTCTTTCGTAAGTATGCCGAATACTATGCCGTCAATTTTTAATTCTTTCATGAGTTTTATTTCTCTTTTCATTATTTCAAACTCTGTATCATCATAGCAGAAATCTCCGCCTCTAGGACGCACCATTGCATATATTGGTATATTCACTTTTTCTCTTGCTAATTCCAAAACACCATAACTAGGAGTTGTTCCTCCCTCAAACATATTACCGCAAAGCTCAAGTCTGTCAGCCCCGCCTTTTTCAGCATTTATACAGGATTCTATAGAATCAACGCATATTTCTATTTTGGTATTCATAATAATGCCTTTTATCAAATTATTAAAATGTGTAAATTATACTAGAAATTTGCTAATTTTCAAAATATATTATATGATACTTGTTTATTTAATAATAAGGACTAAGTTTATGAAAAAAATATTTGTAATGTTACTTTTCAATATAATGTACATATCTGCTTTTGCTGATAGCACTAATATAACAAAGCATTTATTTTTTACTCTTGAAGGGACTATTGACAAATATCCTATTACAATAAATATACATATTCAAGATCCTGATAATATTACAGAAAATAAAAAGTCTAATATAGATGGATATTATAAATACAATAATGTTAATACTCCAATACCTATAAACGGACAAATTGATAAAAACACTATTAAATTTACTGCCTTTGATTATGATAATTCTGATAAAAAGGAAGAATTTAGCTTTAAAATAAATAATAGTCAGTTAAATAATATTATTGATTTAGGAAACGGCAAAAAGAATATTAGTTTAAAAGGAAGCTGGCAAAATAACAATAAAAAATTAAGCTGTAATATAGATACTGTAAAACCCTTAGGAGATAAAATACATACTGTTTATGATATAAAAGTTTCTAAAGAATATAAAGATAATACTTATGGTTTATCTGCACTTTATATAGAAAATTTAAAATCATCTATATATGAAGGTAAAATCATAAACAAAATAAACAATACCAATGAAATGATAAAAAAAATTAATGATGATATTCTTCAAGTAAATCTTAATAATGAAGAAGAAATTTTTTACGAAGTTAATTTTTATAATTTTGATAACAAAGTTTTTAATGATAATATTTTATGTTTTACAAGCAGGACAGAATACTATTATGGAGGACCATATCCTGATACTGCAATATCACTTTTGACATTAGATATTAATAAATTAGAAACAAAAATATTAACTTTATCAGATTTTGTCAATGACAGTTATAAATTTAGAAAAACTTTGCAAAGCGAAATTGATAAATATTATAAAGAAATTGGAGAAGATGATTTTACCATTGATGTAATAAATAAACCTGATAGTTTTTATGCTGAAAATTTAATGTCAAAAAATGTTTCAATTAACGGATATTCTGATGGTATTAGTTTGCATATAAGGTTTGAACTTCCTCATGTTGTTAGAGCACTTGATGATTTTGAAATATCTTTTGAAAAATTAAAGCCTTATTTAAAAAAGAATATTTATTCATTATTATTGCTATTTTCATATAAATAATCAAAACTTTACTTTTATAGTTATTTTTAGTATAATAATACTATGAAAGATTTAGATAGATTAAAACATATATTAAATGAGCATGTTACAGTTAATAATTTAAATAGAATTAATGATTATTTTGTACTCTATTTATTTTCACATGCGGGTAATGAAAATATAGCTTTGAACTTTATTAATGCAGTATTTAAAGATTTAAACTTTGAAACTTTTAATAAAATAGAAATATTAAATCCATCGCTGAAGGCGGCACGCAAGGTGGACAGATGTCGCAGTCGCATTAATATTGCAGAAAATTATGATGAAAAAGAAAGTAAGCACCGAAGGTGGGCAGACGCCTAGATATAAAAGCTACTACAGAAACAGGCATCACTGTTTTAATAGAGATACAATCTAGAGGAAATGAAGATTTTATAAAAAGAGCTTTATATTATTGGGCTTATAATTATAGTTCTAGTTTAAATAAAGGTTCTTTTTATGATGAATTAAAACCAACTGTGAGTATTAATATTACAAATTTCATATTAACAGATGAAGATAAAGTACATAGCTGTTATATATTAAAAGAGTTAAATAATAATAAAATTCTAACAGATCATTGTCAATTGCATTTCCTCGAGCTTCCTAAATTCAATTTAAAAAATATTTCTGCAATAGAAAGTTTAGATAATATACATAAAGAATTCATTTCTTGGATAAAATTTTTTAAGGGGGAAGACATGTCTATTTTAATGAAAGAAAATACTATATTTGAAGAAGTAGAAAAGAAATGCCTCACTTTTGTTAATGATAGTCCAGTAATGGATAAATATAAAAAACGAGAAGTAGATACTTATTTTTTTAATAAGAGTATAGAATTAGACATGAAGAAAGCTAAAGAAGAAGGTATAAAAGAAGGTATAGAGAAAGGTATAGAACAAGGTAAAAAGGAACAAAAAATATCTATAGCTAAAAGCTTCAAAAATGCAGGCATAGATATAAAAATTATAAGTGAAAATACAGGATTAAGTATACAAGAAATAGAAAAACTATAAAAGCGTTTTAAGTTCTAGCAAAATTGGACTAAATCACTTTACAAATATTTTCAATCAATAAGTTTTTCATATATAAAATATAAATAAAAAAGGCTTCTCATATATTATGAAAAACCTTTTTTATCATAAATTTATTTTATTATGGCACTACATAACCAACTTCTTCTTCACCATACATATCTCTATACTGTACTTTTACATTCAAAGCCCTAAACTGCCCTGACTGAGCTAAATTTTTAAAGCTATTATAGTATATGAAATATCTTCCAAAATCTATATTCTTCATCTTATTAAGCTCGCCTGCATAATTTATAGAGTGATCAGCATTTATAACATAACCATAAGTACTTTTAGTCATTAAATCCAAGAAATAATTAGATTTATTCGTACCGATATAAACTTGGTTTAATGACACAGCATTATTTTTAGCAAAACTTGCCACATCATTAAAGTTCATCATATCAAATACTCTGTCATCAGGACTAGTTACTGAAAAATGTATAATAGCAGTTTTCTTAAAACTATTTCCTGAAAGTCTTACCGCTTCATAATAAGCATCATCTAAAGCTGATATTCCTCCTGTAAAATGGAAAGCATTAGCATTTTCAAGTATTCTTAAATTTCTTGCATCATAATTATCAGCCTTATAAACCTGATCATTATAATGTATAACTAAAACTTCATCATTATTAGTTAAACTCATAGTGAAGTTGCTGATTTCTTCTTTTATTTTACTCTCATAAGGTTTAGCAGCAAGGCTATCCTCTATCAAATATATAAATCTGTATTCATGCAATTCAGGAGCATCATAGAAATTAACTTTATGAGCTACAGTTGAATTCTCACTAACAAAGAAATTTTCCGGAGTTAATCCAATAACAGGATTCATAGCTCTATCTCTTACTGTAACAGAAGCTACAACAACAGGAAATCTATTCAAATATTCTCTGTCTACAAATACATCTAAGTTAGCATAATACTCTTCTTTTCTAGTATATACATCTATTCTTCCAGACATAAAGTCTGTCAAATATATATTTCCATTACCCCCCTCAGCAACAGAAGTAGGCGTTACAGTATATCTCTCGGAATTATTAAATACTGTAAAATCAGATTCAATTATATCATAATAAAAAACTTTACTTCCATCAGCTATATAAAGGTTTCCATCTATGGCAAAAGATAAACCTCTAGGCTCATTAAATAAATTATGTCTGATAGTTTGAATATAGTTACCGCTCAAATCAAATTGCTGTATTCTTTTATTACCCATATCTGCAACATAAATATATTGATCATTAACAGCTATACCTGCAGGAGAAAAGAACTCTCCTTCATTTTCACCAAGTTTTCCAAAACTAAATAAGAAATTTCCGTCAATATCAAATACCGCTATTCTATTATTTCCTGTATCAGAAACATATAAATTACCATCTTTATCAAGAGCAACTGAAGAAGGACCAAGAAGCTGTCCATTACTTACACCAGATACACCAATATTTGTAATATAATTATGATTAGAATCATATTTTAATATTTTATCTTTTTTTGTATTTGCTATATATATATATCCGTTTGCATCTATATCAAAACCTCTAGGATTTTCTAATTTTTCATAAGGATAAACTTTAGCTACAAACTGAAGTACATTTCTCCACCAACTAGTCTGCTGTCTTTCCAACCTCTTTCCATGAGATATCTTACCGATTAAATTTCCATTAATATCAAATTTTTTCAAAGCAGAATCACTGTAATCCAAGACATATAAACTTCCATCAGGCATTACTTTTATCTGTATAGGCTGATTTATATTTTTTCTAAAATTAAGATTAGTAGAGAATGCTTTTAAATATATGAAATTACTCAAAGTATTCTTTTTCTCTTCAACAACATTTGCCGAATCATATTTATTAATTTTAGAAAGTATTATAGGATCTTCATAACCCATTCTGGTAATATTAAGCCATTCATTAATCGCCAAAGACATATATCCTGCTTTATATAAAGCCTTACTATACCAATATCTTATGAACTTGTCAGTAGGATTTGTATTAAGAGAGTTTCTAAAACTAGCTATGGATGCATCATATCGTTCCTGATTATAATAATGCACACCTCTTAATAACTCTCTGTATGAGTCATAAGTTTCTGTGTTTACATAATACGGAGTTTTGTCGAAAGTGTATGAAAGCGATATAGTCATTAAAAATAAAACTATAACCGCTAGAAGTTTTATTCTCATAAATCCTCTTTTATAGTTTGTGATATTTTTGCTTTATAATAGTGAACAAAAGCCCGCTATCGGGATTGAACCGATGACCCTCACCTTACCATGGTGATGCTCTACCTGCTGAGCTAAGCGGGCAAATTTGTAAAATATTATAAAATTACAGAATAAAAAAGTCAAGCAAACACAATTAAATTTTATTATGTTAACTTACTTTATATACCCTATAATGTTTTTAACATAATTCTGAGTTTCCTCTATATTAGGAATCCTCTGTAATCTATCTACCAAAGCAGGTCCTGCATTATAAGCTGACAGCGACAAATCAAGTCTTCCATTATACCTGTTTAGCATTTGAGATAAATATCTGCTTCCAGCCATAATATTAGTATACGGATCTTTAAGCATCTGTTCATCTGTAATGCCTAAACCAACACCTGTCTTAGGCATTATCTGCATCAAACCTACAGCACCCTTATGACTAACGGCATTAGGTACATAGTTTGATTCCTGCTTTATAACTGCTTTTATCAAATTTTCAGGCAAAGAATATTTTTCAGCTGCCTCTTTAATTATATCATCATACTTAGTAGGGAAACTTTCTACCGAAGCCTTCTTATAAGCATTGATAGCCTTAGCAAAATTATTTGTATTTCCTTCATAAACTCCAAAAGATATATTTCCCTTAAAAGCATCTGAAGAAGTATCTCCACTAATAACCTTGCCGTTATCTAATTTTTTATTTGTATCATTAACTATAGAACCATCAATATTATTTATTTTGTTTTCAGTATTATTTTCAGCCATAGCATCATTCAAATGTTCAGCAAACGGTTTTGAAGGAAGCGGAGTATTAATAGGAGCAAATCCTAGTTTATTAAAAGTTTCCTCAATCTCACCTATTCTTGCTTGTATTCTTTGTACAGATTCTATCATAATAATACCTCTTAATATTCATAAGCATCGCTAGCAATATACTCTTTTTTCCATTCATCTAGCTTAGCTTGTTCTTCTTTATTCATTAATTTTTTATATTCTAATAATTTCTTTTCTTTCAAAAGTTCAACTGCCCTTCTCTGTCTTGAAGCCTCCTGCAAAACTTCCTGCCTTTTTCTAAGCTCCACACTTATTTCAGCCATATTATCTTCATGAATAGTTATCTGTGAGTTTAAGGCTGTTATATATTCCCCCAAATAAATACTCATAGTAAGCATTTCATTATCATCTTCTATACTATCTACTATCCTTATTCCATCATTAATTTTTGAAATGCAGCTTTCTTTTCCATCTTTTTCTTTATTATATAAAGCAGAAACCTCAGCTACCTCAGCCTGTTTTTGCTTTTCTATATTTTTTCTAAGTTTATATAAAGGCTCAAGTTTAAAATCAAATCTCTTCATACTAAAATAAATCCAACAATTTTTAATTTATCTAAAGTATAACAACATCATTATTAGCATATTCTACATTGTCGGAAATATTTGTTCTCTCTTCTGCTCTTTTTACATCTCCGCTGTTTACTAAATCTTCTTCTATCTCTTCCTGAGAATAGAACATAGATAGAAGAGCCTCTTTACTGTCAGCAAAACTTGAAACCTCATATACATCTTGCTGCAAATATCTATCCATCATAGGCTTATAATCAATAGCCCTGTCAACATCAGGCATACTGCCCTTAGCATAACCGCCAATCATTATAAGTTCTTTAGCCTCATTATAGTCAGCACTCATCTTTAAAAATTCTCTTGCTGCCTTTTTATGCATATTGGAAACTACTTCATTCATAATCCTCGATATGCTTTTATTAACATCAATAGCAGGAAAATGCCCTCTATTGGCTAAATCTCTCGATAAAACTATATGCCCGTCTAATATACCTCTAACAGTATCAGTGATAGGTTCGTCCAAATCATCACCTTCAACTAATACATTATAAAAAGCAGTAATAGTACCTTTATTAGAAGTACCTGTACGCTCCAAAAGTTTAGCAAGCTCTGAAAATACACTTGGAGTATAACCTCTGGTTGTAGGAGGCTCACCTCTTGAAAGCCCTATCTCTCTTTGAGCCAAAGCAAAACGAGTTACAGAGTCAACCATAAACATAACATTCTTGCCTTTATCTCTGAAGTATTCAGCTATGGTAGTGGCAGTATAAGCAGCACGCACTCTCAAAAGCGGAGCATCATCGCTTGTAGCAACTACTAATATACTTCTCTTTAATCCCTCTTCTCCAAGGTCTCTTTCTATAAAATCTCTTACCTCTCTTCTTCTTTCACCAATTAATGCTATAACATTAACATCAGCATTAGTATTTCTAGCTATCATAGACAAAAGTGTAGATTTACCGACACCCGTACCGCTCATTATAGCCATACGCTGCCCCTGTCCTACAGTAAGAAGTCCGTCTATAGCTCTCACCCCTGTCTGTATATGTTTTTTTATTCTAGGTCTGTTCATAGGGTTTACAGCATTATGTGATACAGGAACAGGTGTTTCATAGAAATTATGTCCGCCCCCTGCAAGAGGTTTACCTCTGGCATCAAGAACTGTACCCAATATCTCATCACAGCACATGACAGATAATGGTCTTTCAAAAGAATAAACCATATTACCGAAAGTTATTCCATTAACAGGTCCGTAAGTAGCCAATAATACATCTTGATTTCTAAAACCTATAGCCTCAGCATCAACATAAGTATTATCATTCATATATATACGGCACATATCGCCAAGCCGGCAGAAAGGTCCTTCGCTAATTACCAATGAACCTATAACTTCTTTAACTTTTCCGTAAGATTTTAATAAAGCTACATCATCAACTACTTTTCTATATTTCTCAAATGTCTTTTTTACTTCTTTATCAAAATCTACATTTTCATCTTTAAGCATCATATTATCAAGCCCTAAAATAAATTATTATAAATTAGAAACCTTTTATAGGCTCTACTTCTTTAATAGCAGTTTCTATTTCATTTAATTGAGTATTTATTCTAGCATCAATATCGCCGAAGTCAGTTTCTATCATACAGCCGCCAACATCAACATTAGGGTCTTCAAGAACAGTTACACCTTCTATCTTATCAAGCATTTGATAAAATTCATCTTTATGTCTAGCGGAAACTTCCAAATCATCAATATTAACTCTAATAGTGATTTTTGTTCTTCCTTTAATTCTCCTTAAAGCTTCCTGAATATTTCTAATAACTATACCCTTATCTCTTTCTGTAAGCATTTTTACAACGCGTTTAGCTATAAGTACAGCTACTTCAATAACTTGAGATTCTGCCGCATCTATTATTTCATTTCTTTTATTAATAGTTTCAGCTAAGATTTTTTTCATCTTTTCTGTTAATTTTATTAAATCATTATTGCTGTCAGAAAAAGATTTTTCAAAACCTTCATCATATCCTTTGGCATAGCCTTCTTTGTATGCTGCATCTTTTATAGATTCAGATTCGCTTTGTATTTTTTCTTTTTCAGCATTAGCATCTTGTATTATTCTAGAAGCATCAACTTTAGCCTGCTCAGAAATAACATGTGCTTCATTTTGTTTGGATTTAAATATCTCAAAAGCCTGTGTTTTAGCATCTTCAATAATCCTGTCAGCCTCATCAACGGCTTTTCTTCTCATATCTCTTAAATCTTCTTCCCATTGAGCTCTAAGTCCCGCAATCTCAGCTTCAATTTCTTCAATAGAAGGACCTTTGTATTCTTCTTGTGCCTCTTCATAATCTAATTCTTCCTGCGATTTATGATGAGGTACAGCAATATTTACCTTCTGAGTAAGTTCAACAATACTTTTGGATTTAAAAACCTTTTCTGGCATAATTTACTCCCAATTATTATTATATTATTATCCTAAAAAATCACACAACCATTTCATCTTCACCGGCACGGGCAACAACGATATCACCTTGCTCTTCAAGCTTACGAATGATATTAACGATTTTCTGCTGAGCTTCTTCAACATCTTTAAGACGAACAGGTCCCATAAAGTCCATATCTTCTTTAAGCAATGCCGCAGCGCGTTTGGACATATTTCTGTAAACTTTATCCTGAGCATCTGTGTCAACACTTTTAAGTGCCTTAGCCAAATCGCTTGAATCAACCTCACGAAGCACCTTCTGTATAGCTCTGTCATCAAGCAATACAATATCTTCGAATACAAACATACGTTTTTTAATCTCTTCTGCAAGTTCCGGATCATCCTCTTCCAAGCTCTCAATAATACTTTTCTCAGTAGATCTGTCAACACTGTTAATAATTTCTACTATAGAGTCAATACCGCCGGCAGAAGTAAAGTCTTCACTAGCAAGAGTAGAAAGTTTTCTCTCAAGTACCCTTTCAACCTCTCTTAAAACTTCCGGAGATGTTCTGTCCATTATAGCAATTCTTTTAGCTACATCAGGCTGAATCTCTGTAGGCAAAGCTCCCAATATACTAGCAGCTTTCTGGGCTTCCAAATAAGCCAAAATAAGTGCTATAGTTTGAGGGTGCTCACCTTGTATGAAGTTGAGCAAGTGTGCAGGGTCTGTACGGCGTATAAAATCAAAAGGTCTTACCTGTAATGAAGAAGTTAATCTATTGATTATATCGCTGGCTTTCTGACTGCCCACAGATCTTTCAAGCAAGTCTCTTGCATAATCTATACCGCCTTGAGTTATGAAGTCCTGAGCTATCATCATCTCTTGGAATTCTCTAAATACTGCATCCTTATCAGCGGATTCTATATTTTCAAGTCTGGCAATATCAAATGTTATCTGCTCTATTTCTTCCTCTCTCAAATGTTTAAATATTTCACTTGAAGTTTCCATTCCGAGAGATACTAAAAATATAGCAACTTTTTGACGGCCGCTTAGCACTCGTTGTTTTTTATCTTTTTCTTTCTCTGCAGGCATAATTTATACTCCTAATTTTTATTATACTCAATTTTATTATTTACTACATTAATTAGCTTTTATCATCAGCCATCCAAGTACGAAGAAGCTGAGCAACATCATCAGGTCTTTCATGACTTACTCTTATAACTTCGTCCATAAGTTTCTTACGAGCTGCATCTTCTAAACTCATTTCGCTTATAGGCTCTTCATTAGCATTCATCATAGCCTGTCTGCGCATTTCCATCTGTTTGCGTTCAAGCTCTTCTTCTCTAAGTCTGCGTCTTCTAGCAAGTTCTTTCTGTATAGCTCTTATTGCCAATGCTAATACAAACAGTATAAGCAAAGAAATCATTGTTATGATTAATGTTTTTCTTATAAATCTATCACGCATAAGTTTAGCATCTTCAGCATTAAATCTGTCCCAATGGTCAAACTGAATATGTGTTACGCTTACTTGGTCTCCTCTTTTCAAATCATAACCAATAGCAGCCTGTACTAATGATGTAACATTTCTTATCTCCTCTGTAGTTACAGGGTGATACTCTCTTACATAACTATTTCCATTAGTTATGATAGGATCTCCATTCTGATCATAAGCCTTAGTCCATCTTCCGTCTAAAGCAACTGCAGCAGATATTTTTCCTATTTGATAACTTCCTTTCTTAATAGCTTCATATCTTTTGCTTAATTCATAATTGTCCTGTGCATCTGTTTTTGTATATGTCTGCCATCTGTCGCTTTTATCTTTATATCCCGGAGGTACATTTTCTTCAGCTCCTGCAGCACCTTGAGGTATAAATTGCTGACCTTTCCAATCCTCTGTTACTGTACGGCTTGATACTTGAACCTTATTAGTAAACTGACTGTCATCATAAGGTGTTGTAGGATCATCTTCTTTTAATATTATTGGAAGAACTAAATTATTTGTTATACTAACATCGTCCCATATAAGTTCTAATGCTATTGTTGTTTCTACTCTGTTAGTATATATTCTTCCCAATGTTTGTCTTATTTTATTTTCTATCTTTTTTCTTTCTCTGTCAACTATTTTTAATTCTTCCTGAGCTACTTTTAATTTTAAATTTGCAGCTTCATCTGTAAAATCTGTTAATACATATCCGGTACTGTCTGTAATTGTTACATACTCTGGTTTTAATTTATCAACACCCATTGCTATTAATTGCTGTAAGCCTCTCACTGTTTTAGGGTCTCTTAAAATATCCTCTTTAAAAGGCTGTGCTCTAATAACTACTGATGCTGTAACAGGTGAATCTATATCTGTTAAATATTCTTTCTTAGGAAATGCCAAATCAACTGTAGCTTCCTGTACAAAGTCTAATTTAGTTAAAAGCTGAGTTATAGCTTTAGTTAAAGATCTTCTTTTATTAATATCAAGTTCAACATCTGTTATACCAATACGAGGGGCATCGAATAATTCCCAGCCGTCAACTCCTGTAGGCATTCTTCCCTCTTTTACCAATTCTAATTCTGCTTTAGCCTTATCAGCTTCGCTATTAAGTGTAATGAATCCGTTTCTGTATTGATATCTTATGTTATTTGCATCCAAAACTGCTATAACATTTCTAGCATCTTCCTGAGTCAATGCCTGCTGAAACAATAATGTTCCTGTTCTTCTTGATGTAAGCATTATTGTTGCTATTATTGCTCCTAGACCTATTACTAAAATACCTATTAAAACGGCCTTTTGCAATGTTGTTGTTTTAGCAAAAATATTCTTTATTTGACTTGTTAATTTATTTATAAAGTCCTGCATTAGAAACCACCTAATAAAAGTTATCTTTAGAATTTATCGGATATAGTTATGTTTACTTTATGAAAAAATTATGAGGTTACATAACTATTTTTCTTTTTTTATGAATATTAGTTTACATAATTATTTTTGTCAACAAGTAAACATAATATTTTTTAAATTTATATTGGACTTTTTAGATTTTTTTGTTAAATTCATTAATTTAATATTAATGTTATTACAGACTAACATTTTTTTATGAAATTCTCAACTAAACTCAAAGAAAATAACACGCTTTGTTCTCTTACTGATTGTCTATCGCCTGAAAATATATTTTTATAAGCCTTAATATAGCCTTCTGCCGCTAAACATATCCATACTAATCCTACAGGTTTGTCAGCAGTTCCTCCGGAAGGTCCTGCTATTCCGCTTATTGATATTGATATATCACTTTTCATTATTTTTCTAGTATTTTCTGCCATTTCTAATACGCATTCTTCACTTACAGCTCCATATTTTTCTAATGTCTGCTTCTTAACATTTATAATCCTATGCTTAATTTCATTGGAATAAGTTACGAAAGAACCTTCAAAACATTCAGAAGAACCTGAAACTGATGTTATGCTTGAAGCAAATAATCCGCCTGTACATGATTCGGCTGATGTTATTTTCAATTTTCTATTTATTAAAAGTTTTACAACTTCAATAGATTTTTCTTCTATTGATTTTGATTCTATAGCTTTCATTACTTCATTTATTTCACTTGATTCATTATTCATAATTAATACCTAAATTTTAATAATATAATTATAAATATTTTTTATTCTTTGTCAAAATTATTTTTTATGATATTACAATTTTTAATTTATATTGTAAAATTTTTTTATTTCATCTGCAGTTTTATGCAAATCATTTTCATTTATTCTTCTATGCTCTTCTCTTCTAAACCAAGTAAGCTGTCTTTTAGCAAAATTTCTAGTTCTTTTTTTTATAAGTTCAATAGTATCTTCTAAACTCATAGATTGATTAATTAAATAATCATAAATTTCTTTATATCCTATAGCCTGCATTGAAGTATAAGTATTATCAATTCCCATATCAATAATTTTTTTTACCTCATCAAGCAAACCTTTTTCAAACATTATATCAACACGCTTATTAATATTATCATAAAGAGTTTCTCTATCAATATCAATAACATAGCTTAAATAATCCAAATCAATTACAGGTTTTCTTAATTTTTTTAACTCAGAGAATTTTTTTCCCGTATTGTAATAAACTTCCAAAGCCCTTACAACTCGTCTTGCATTAAATCTGTCTATATTATCAGCAGCCTCTTTATCTATACTCAAAAGTTCTAAGTATAAACTTTCAAGCCCATATTTATCTATTCTTTCATAAAGCTCTTTTCTAATTTTTTGCGAGGATTCCTGATTATCATTTTCTTCATCAAAAATACCATACTTTATAGCATCTATATAAAAACCTGTACCTCCTACACCAAATATAGGAACATTATCTATGCTGTTTATTACATTTTTAAATATATCAAGGTATTCTTTTATATTAAAATTGACTGAAGGTTCTAATATATCTACCATTTTATAATTGTATTTTTTTATTTCTTGTGCGGAAGGTTTGGCAGAGCCTATATCCATATATCTATAAACTTGTATGGAGTCTATAGATATTATGGCGGCATTATTGAAATAGTTATCTATTAATTTATGGGCAAAACTGCTTTTACCTGAAGCTGTTGCCCCTGATATAAATACTATCTTTTTCACTATTTATTTATTCATCTTTTTTCTTTGAAGATTTTTTCTTCTTTTTGGATTTTTCTTCATCTTCAGAATAATCGTCATCATAATCATCATCGGCATCATCTGAATCAGCAGCTGCATATTCAGAATCATTTTCCTCTTCTGAAGAATCATCTTCTGAAGCATATTCACTTTCATCATAAGCAGCCTCAGAATGTTTAAAAGGTGCTTCTTCATCTACAATCATATCTACACCATCTTCATATTCATACTTAATTTTTCCGTCAAGTATGTTTTTCATAACAGTAGGTATATATTTTCCGCCTCTGTATTTAGTTTCACCTTTAAGAAGCGTACCGCCGTTTTTAGCTAATTCAATCATAGCTTTGCTAAGTTCATAGCGGTTTCCTTTATATTCTATAAGTTTCTCTAACGGTATTATACCCATATATTAAACTCCATGTATATATTTAAATTTATAATTTTGAATTGATTGCTTCTTCTAATTTTTTATAAGCTTCTTCAATATCATCATTTTCTATGATAACATCAAATTGATCTTTATACTCTAATTCTCTTTTGGCATTCCAAATTCTGAGTTTTATACTTTCTTCAGTTTCGGTTCCTCTGTCTTCTAACCTTTTTTTTAGAATTTCCATAGAAGGAGGAGTTATGAATATATAATTAGCCTCTATTCCTTTTTCCTTTATATATAAGGCACCTTGAATATCTATATCTAGTATCAAAATATTATTTTCATCATCAGCTTTTTCTAATTCTCTAAATGAAGTTCCGTAATAATTATCATGAACTAATGCCCATTCTATGAAATCGCCCTCTGATATCATCTCTTCAAATTTTTCTTTATCTATGAAATAATAGTCTTTACCGTCAACTTCATTTTCTCTTTTAGCTCTAGTGGTATGCGAAACACTGAAAACTGCATTAGAATGATTAGCCATATACTTCTTTATTAAAGTAGTTTTGCCGGCTGCCGAAGGGGCTGTAATAACAACGATATTGCTCATAATACACCAAATATAGAATTGCATTTCATTATATTATATTAATAAAAATATTTCAAGTTTTATATTAAAAATATTCATATATTTATAGAGCTGCTATCAATATATCATACATATCACACATTAAATAAACAAGTTTGCTTAAAAATTTATTTCTGCATAAAACTGTTATATTAATTGATATTTATTTATTTTAATGTATAATAAGTCAAGTTCAAAAATCAAGGGGTTAATTTTATGTCAGAAGTTAGAGTTCGTTTCGCTCCGTCTCCAACAGGTTTTTTACATATAGGAAATGCCAGAACTGCATTATTTAATTGGCTGTATGCCAAAGCTATAAAAGGAAAATTAATTTTAAGAATAGAAGATACAGACCAAGAAAGAAGCACTAAAGAAGCTGTTGACATGGCTATAAAATCATTAAAATGGCTTGGAATAGATTGGGACGAAGGTCCTGAAGTAGGAGGAGATTACGGTCCGTATTTTCAGTCTGAAAGACTCGATATATATAAAAAATACACTGAAAAACTAATGGAAGAAGGTAAAGCATACTATTGTTTTTGTACTTCCGAAGAATTAGAAAAAAAATCTAATATGCAGAGAACTCTCAATCAGCCTATTATTTATGACGGCAAATGCAGGGATATACCTTTAGAAGAGGCTAAAAAAAGAGTTGCAAATGGAGAGCCTGCTAAAATAAGATTCAGAGTTCCCAAAAATCAAACAGTTACTTTTGATGATTATGTAAGGGGCGTTGTAAAAACAAATAGTGATGAAATAGGTGATATCATTATTGTAAGAGAGAATGGATTTCCTACTTACAACTATGCTGTAGTTATAGATGATATGCTCATGAAAATTTCTCATGTAATAAGAGGTGAAGATCATATATCAAACACTCCTAAACAAATACTTATTTATGAGGCATTAGGTTCTGAAGTGCCTAGATTTGCTCATACTTCTTCAATACTTGGAAATGACAGAAAAAAATTATCTAAAAGGCATGGTGCTGCTACTTTAATGGAATATAAAGATGAAGGATTCCTACCTCAGGCTATGAGAAATTTCTTAGCTTTGCTTGGTTGGACTCACCCAGATGCTTTAGAGACTATGGTTGATGATGATATGATTAAAGCTTTTAAATTAGACCGTTTCTCTAAAAGTCCTGCAATCTTTGATACTGCTAAATTAAGGCATTTGAATGCTTGGCATATTAAAAATACAAATTTAGATGAAATTACAGAACTATTCATACCATATCTAGTAAAAAGCGGATTTTTAAAAGAAAATTATACCGAAGAAGAACATGCCTGGGCTAAAAAACTTGTTTCTGTTATAAGACATAACTGTGTTGTTTTATCCGACATTGTAAAATATGTTCCTGTTTTCTTTGAAAATGATTTTGAGCTTACTGATGAAATGAAAGAAATGGTTAATAAAGAAGAAAGTAAAAAACTTCTTCAGTTTATCAAAAATGATATAGAAAATACTGATGAAATTACCGATGAATATATGAAAGCATTAATCAAAAAAGCTCAGAAAGAAACAGGATTAAAAGGTCCTAATCTATATCACCCTATAAGATATGTATTGACAGGAAGTTCTGCCGGAAGTGAATTATCACATATATGCGAGCTTCTAGGCAAAAAAAATGTTCTATACAGATTATCTAAATATATTTAATATAATTGGGGTAAAATATGATTAATGGTAAACCTTTAATACTTGCTGTAGATGATGAAGAATCTATTAGGGATCTTATTAAATATACTTTTGAACCTCATGATTTTGAAATCGTTACAGCAGAAAATGGTAAATCAGCTATAACTATATTAGAACATAACCCTGTTGATGTTATTATCACCGATTTGCTAATGCCTTCTATGACAGGACTTGCTCTTATAAGAGAAATGAAAAAAAGAAAAAGTTCTATACCTATTATAATAATTACAGCTTATGGTAATACTGAAATGGTAAAAGAGATTATTGCCGAGGGTGTTTTCAGACTAATAGAAAAACCATTAGATTTTGACATATTAATTCCTATAGTAAATGAAGCTATAGAATATAAGAAAGATCAGGAAAATAAATAATTAATTTCATTATAAAAATAAAAAAGGCTTGAGTTATTAAAACTTGAGCCTTTTATTTTTTATTTATATACATTTTGCTGCATAAAAATCTATGAGTTAGTTTGTGCTATTCTGTTATAATATTTAAAACTTTCATAAAAAATATTATAAAAAATATTGACATGATAAAATATGAATATATAATGATTTTATGTTTAATTTTATTAATAATATAATTACATCCAAGCTCCAAGCTCCAAGCTCCAAGCTCCAAGCTCCAAGCTCCAAGCTCCAAGCTCCAAGCTCCAAGCTCCAAGCTCCAAGCTCCAAGCTCCAAGCTCCAAGCTCCGCCATAAATTTATAGTCTTCAATAATAACCTATCAATTAAAAATATATACTTAATCAATAATATCTTATCTTTTGTCATTGCAAAAATTTTAATTAATAAAAATTTAATAAATATATTTTTTAAGGAGAAAAATATGAAAAAACTTTTACTTACACTAATGATATTATTATCTTTATTTGCTGTCGGATGCGGAAATAAATCTACAAACCCAAATACTACTAATAACAATACAGTTCATTCTCAATCCTTTACAGGTAATTTTACATTCGGAACATTTGGAAATGCTTCTGCTTTATCTATAAATGAAGACGGAAGTATTTATATGAATATGGATAATCTTTTATTAACTATAAAAAAAGAAATGGTTACAAAAATATCCGATTCACAGTATACAATAAAAGGTCAAATGCCTACTATAAAATATGATAATACTTCATCAGCAGCTGCAAAATCAGTAATGTTTGCTCAAAGTGCTTCTGATATGAATACTGTAGATGTTTCACTTAATTTAAGCGGCGGAAGTTTATCATTATCTGGTCAAGTTAATAGTGATAATGTGAATGCTAATTTAACAGAAGTAAGCGGATATATACCAAGCGATTATGCAGGTATATATTACTTGGAGGGTACTCCGAATACTGAAATTGAAATAAAATCTGATGGTTATGTAAGTCTAAAAAGAATACAAAATGGTAATACTAGTTTAGAACAAAATTATACTGATAAATTGATAAAATTATATGAAAATGAATATCTATTAAATGAAGGTTCTTTAGAAAATAATTCATTGTCTTCAGGTCAAATGACTACTAGTGATGCCGAAAGTATTTTAGTGGCAGAAACTTTGAAATATTATAATATATATACAAAATCTACTTTAAAATTTGAAAATAATATCATTACAATGGAAACCAAAAGGCTAAATATAGATTACAAAGATTATAATACTATTAATAATTATATTCAAGAAATAATTAAAGATATATCATATACAAACCAAATTGACTATTCATTAATTACAGTAAAATTTGAAAATCCAGAGTCTTTAAAATTTATAAAAAAATAATAATTATGATAAAGTAAAAATAATAAAAGGCTTGAGTTTATTAATAACTTAAGCCTTTTTTAATTTTTAAAACAAAATATTAACAAATCAATCAAAAAGATTCTCTATTTTTTCTCCTGCTTTATCTAATGCATTTTCAGCCTTTTCACCAGCTTTTTCCATATTTTTTTCTGCTTTATCCATTGACTTTTCTATCTTGTCAGTAACTTTGTCTATACTTTTTTCAACCTTATCATCTTCACAAGACACAAAAACAAATGATAAAATAATAAAAGCAATAAAAATAATTTTTTTCATAAAGTTTTCACTCCTAAAATATTTTATTCTGCTAATGAACAGTAAAGTATAGCCCAATAAGTGTTTTTAGCATTCTTATATATTCCAATACCAATATGAGTATAATCCATATCCAATATAGAAGAAGAATCGCTTGGATCTTCAATCATAGCTTTGAATATACCGTTTGCTGTTTCATATCCTGTTCTTATAGATTCTCCGTAATAAGCTACTTTTATACCATTTTCTAAATATACAGTATGCATTTCGCTTCCGTCAGGTCTTTTAGATTCAAAAACTTTTGATATCTCTTCTGCTCTGATAGCTGCTGCTTTTTGCAAATCTTCACTTGTTTGATATGCTTCAAGCCCTGCTCTTTGTCTCTCCTCATTTATTAATTTAAGAAGTTTAGCAGACTGCTCAGGGTCTTGGGAAAATAAAGGCAATGCTAAAAATAAAATACTAAATGTGATTAAAATAATTTTTTTCATAATAAAATCCTGAAATATTTATATAATATATAATCATTATTAATCATAATCGTAAAACACTTTATACTATTTTTACATCAAATAGCCGCCGCTTTTTTCTAAGACTTCAGCATATTTTTTCACGCCCGTATTAACATTCATAAAACTCTTATCATAACCAATAGCTCTTAATTTCTTTAAATCCGCCTGTGTATATTTCTGATATTTACCTTTCAAAGCATCTGGAAATGCTATATACTCTATTTCAGCTGATTTATAAACTTCTTTTAGTGCCTTAGCAATCTCTACAAAACTCTCAGCATTTCCTGTGCCGCAGTTGAATATACCGGATTTATTTTCATTCTCAAAAAAGAAATTATTAACAGATACAACATCATCTATATGTATAAAATCTCTTAAAAAATTCTCACTTCCTTCAAATATTTTCATTCTCTCCCCTGCTTTTATCTGATTAAACAAGTGAAAAGCAACAGAAGCCATTCTTCCTTTATGATTCTCCTTAGGTCCGTAAACATTGAAATATCTAAGTCCTACAACCTGACTTTGAACTTTATTTTCTTTGAATAATTTATTTAAATATCTGTCAAACTGATATTTTGAAAAAGCATAAACATTCAAAGGATATTCATTTTTTTCATTCTCCTCAAAACCATTTTCACCATTACCATATACTGAAGCACTTGAAGCATATAAAAATCTTATTTTTTTATACAAACAAACATGAAGTATATTTTTTGTATATTCATAATTATTTTTCATCATATATTTTCCGTCTGTCTCCATAGTATCAGAACAAGCTCCCTGATGAAATACAGCCTCAACTTTATTATCATTGACAAATGAATTTAAATAATCCGAATTAAAATCTTCTTTATCAATATAATCCCTGAATTTAATTCTATTTAAATTCTTATGTTTAGAAGCGTTTTTCAAATTATCTACTATTAATATATCATCAATTCCTAAATCATTTAATCCCCTTACTATATTAGAACCAATAAATCCGGCTCCTCCTGTTACTATAATCATATTAAATCCTCCGATTTTTATAATTTATATTATTAACTATTAATTTTTTTTATAATATTAGTAGTAGAATATCCATCTACAAAATCAATTAATACAGTTTCCTTTGAATATTCTCTTCCGACAACATTTTCTATTTTATAATCGCCGCCCTTTACCAAAATATTCGGTCTTACTATTTTTATAAGTTCAAGCGGTGTATCTTCATCAAATATAGATATATAATTAATGCATTCTAAAGCAGAAAGAACAATAGCTCTGTCAATTTCATTATTAATAGGTCTGTCATTTCCTTTTAAACGCTTTACAGAATCATCGCTATTAAGTCCCAATATGAGTAAATCCCCAAGTTCCCTAGCCTTCTGCAAATACTCAACATGTCCGCGATGTAGTATGTCAAAACAGCCGTTTGTAAATACTATCTTTTTATTCTCTTCTCTATATTTATTTAATACACTGTCTAAATTATTTCTTTCTATGAGTTTTTTATTTACCATTATTGATTTATTCCAATTCTATATTTATTGTATTAATTATATCATGTAACATATTAATAACAAGAACTTAATAAAAACATAATTAAACTTTATATTCTAAAAAAGAAATAATCTCTATATGATAAGTATCAGCAAACATATCTATAATATTTAAATCTGATAAATTATAATACTCTTTTAATAGGTTAACATCACGGGCAAAAGTCATAGGATCACAAGAAACATATATAATTTTTTTAGGCTTTATTCTTATTATTTCATCTATTACTTTTTTATTAATTCCCTCTCTAGGCGGATCTAATATTAAAACATCAATATTATAATTAATATTTTTTAATGTTATTAAAGCATCTTCATTTTTTATATTAAAACCATATTTATTTGCTATAAGTACAGAATCTTTATTTATCTCTGAGGAAATAAATCTATAATTATTATTAAAACTTTTTATTCTATTTTCTAAAGCTGCTGTGAAAAATCCGCTTCCTGCATAAAGCTCAACTATAGTACTGTCATTATTATTTAAATACTTAATGACATTATACTGAAAATCATCAAGAAGATATAAATTACTTTGAAAAAATGTTTTATGCCCTATCGGAATATTACCGTATTTAGTTTTATAAAGTATAGTGTCAGCTCCATAACTTTTAATATTTTTATTATGCCTTACAGTTATTCCTTTAAAATATTTTTCAAAAGGCTTTATGTTTATTTTTTTATTAAGTTCAATAAAAGCAAGAGCTTCACTGTTATTATTTTCTATAGCATAAATATTTCCTGTTATATTGTTTTCAGATGCAAAGTTTTTTATTCTTTTAAATAAACTCTCTTTTAAAATAATGCATTCATCAATATTGACAAAATCATTGCTTTTAAATCTACAAAAACCTATTTTCCCATTATAGGCTATCATATTAACTCTAAGTCTGTAATTAAAATTATCTCCGAAAATTATTTTTATATCTTTGTTAAAATTAATATTTCTAAGAGCATTTAAAACTATATTCTTTTTTATATCTAATTGTTTATTATATTCTATATGATTAAATAAACACCCTCCGCATATACCAGAATACTTGCATTTTGGTTTTATTCTATACTTAGAAGATTCTATTATTCTATTTATAGATGCATAAGAAAATTTTTTGCTTTCTTTAGTTATAGTAATATCTAATATATCCTCTTCAACACTATGAGGTATAAATATAACCTTCCCATTTTCATCTTTTGCAATTCCATATCCGCCGTAAGCAGTATCTATAATTTTAACTTCCATAAATTTATATTAAAGTTTATCTATTTCCTCTATAGTTAATCCTGTATTATCGCTTATAAATTTTACATCCAAACCTGATTTTTTAAGACTTCTAGCTATAGATAATGCCTTATTTTTCTCTCCTTTCTCTATACCTTGTTCTATTCCTTGTTCTATACCTTTCTCTATACCTTCTTTTATGCCTTCTTCTTTTCCTAATCTTCTCTCCTCATCAAGCATTATTTGATTACCGTATAAATACGCCTCTTTTTTCTCATATTCCATCATCATTAATTTACTTTTGACAAAATTATTATATTTTTTCTGCACTTCTTCCATTATAGGTTTTTCTTTTACTATTTCAGACATAGATACCTCCAAATTTTTACTTGTAAATATTTTAAGCCAATAATTTAAATCTTTAGATAATACATTTTTCTTAAACTTTTTTAATTCTATTATATGTATTTGTAAATGGTCAGTCAGAAGTTTTTTATTATTCATCTCATAAAGCATATAGCATGAATGTATATTTTTAGTTTTATCTAAATTAAAATTTAATAGATTTATACTTATTACAGGAGTAAGCTCATCATATCTTTCACCATGTTTTAATAATTTACTATAATTAGCAGCCCAATAATAAAGTATGCGTTCTGGAAATCTTGAATTACCTTGTAATTGAATCTCTATAATAACAACAGATCCATTTTGAGTAATGCACTTGACATCAACAATAGTTTCTTTCAAATTTTTATTTTTTTTCAAGTTGAACGGAGTCAGTATTTCCACAGAACGAAAAGTCTTCATATTAGCATTAATCATTATAGAATTAATAAAATCTAAAAGTATAGCCTCACTGCTGCCTTTATCAGTAAATAGATATCTTATAAAATAATCATTTAAAGGATTAAAAGTTTTTGCAGTATTTAAATTTTTTCTCATGAATATATTATACTGAAAATCATAAAGTTTGTCAAAATAATATTTCAGTATTAAAAATAATCAGAAAAATAAACCTGTTCTTTAGGTATAATAGATTCCAATAAATTTATTCCTTTTAAACTAGATTCTATTCTTCCTATTTTGTACAAATAAGAAGGAGATTTATAACTCATAAGCATTGTTGTAAGAGTTTGAATATTCATTCTTATAATGTATCTGTCTTTGCCATTTCTTTTATATTCTTTATTAAGTCTTTTACAAACAGTATTTTTATTCTCATCCCAATAAATTAAAAAACTTCCGTTATTCCATTTAGCCATATTATCTTTTATTATTAAATTGATTTTTTTATTTTTAGGCTTTCTTAAAAAAGGATAATCATTAATAAATGCCTTAACATCAGTAATTCTCGCCATTATATAAGGTCTTATAGTTTCTTTTATTTCGCTGTCCTCAAGCAAAAATGCTATAGGCTCATTAGTATAATTATAACCTTTAACTTTATCTACCATAGAGAAATGTGCCGATATATAATTCCAAAGTCCGAGTCTCGCTTCAAAATTAAGATAAACAAGTTCTTTTATATGAAACACATCATTTTCTATAATATAAACCAAAAAACCTTTAGCCTCTTCTTTTTCATCATAATATATTGCAACTATAGTATCATCTACTTCCCATCGCCAATACTCTTCCCATTCTAAATCTCCTCTGATTAAAGCACCATGCCTTGTACTAGAAAATTCATTATAAAGATTTATTAAATCTTCGCTGTCAGAAGCAACTCTCTCTACCCTTCCCCTATCTGTTATGTTTTTTGGAAGCTGAGTATCTTTTATTTCAAAACTCATCTTATCGGAAATAATCTCCCAGCCCTTTCTTCTATAAAATGGTATTGAATAAGGATATAAAACAGATATGGTTTGACCTTCCTTTTTCATATTCTCAATACTCTTTATCATTAAATCATTCATAAGTCCGAGATTAGAATATTCTGGATAAGTAGCAACTCCTGTAACTCCTCCCATTTTATATATAACCCCATGTATATTCATTTTCATAGGATAAACAGCAATTTGAGAAGCTAACTTTTCACCGTCAAACCACCCCAAAACTTTAGCCTTACTTAATACAGCAGATTTCGCCTGTTTTATTTCATCAATATCATAACCTAAATTTATAAGCTCATTATTGCTCACTTGAAATGCATATCTTAATAAATTATTAAAATCATCTAAATCTTCTAATGTTAAATATCTTATTCTAAATTTATCTTTTTTCTTCTTGATTATATTATATTTACTATTATGAATGCTCATCGATTTTGTACCTATATTTTACATAAAATACAGTTAATATAAATAAATTACTATCAATTATTTTCTGAATTTTCTATATTAGCCATAAACAATTCATCTGAAGGAAGAACTAAATTTTCAATATTATCTTCTTTTCCCTGACATAATTTAAAGAAATCACAAAACTCACAATGTCTTCCAACCTTTTTATCGAAAGCTCTGTCATATCTTATGTCATCAACTATCTCATCAAACCATTCCCTTAGATAATTAATGGATTCAGGAGTAAACTCTATAGTATCTAATTTATCGTCTTCAAAATGGTAATAGGAACCGCTTGTAACCTTACATTTAAGTCCGTCCAATATACAAGCATATAATTTAAGCTGTATTGTCTTTCTTTCTCTCTCTTCATTATCTTCACCGACATCATAATACTTTGTTGTTTTATAATCTACAATCTGTAACGTTCCATCGGCAGATAAATCTATTCTGTCTATTCTTCCAAATAAAATATAATCCCTAACCCTATTTTCCATGTAGCTTTCTATTCTATAAGGTACTTTCTGTCCGAATGAATTAAAGAAATTAGAAAGCATATAAAGACCTCTTTCACCAAGTTCCTTCTCTTCTTCCCTACTATTGAAAAATGCCCTTATACCGCTTCTTTTCCATACATTTCTGAATATATTATATAAATTATCTAAAGTCCTTTCTTCAGCCCTCTGTTCATAAAATTCTTTACAAGCTAAATGTATAGCATTACCAAATATAAAATAAACATTAACACTTCTTTTTTGCTTTTTAAAAGGTTTTTCTATATAAGTATATCTATACTTTCTAGGACAAAGCAAATATGTAGACATGCTGTATTCACTAAATCTTTGTAACTTTTTAGCTTCCATAATTTTTTATTATTACTAATAAAAATTGCATCAAATAGAATTGATAGCACTAACAATTATTTATTATTATTTCCAGATTCTGCTGAAGTATATTTATTGAGCAAAGCTTTTATATCGGTATCAGTAGTAAGATCCACAGGTTTTTTACCTTCTATGTCAGCTATATTGGCATCTGCATTATTTTTCAAAAGAATCTCTACAGCTCTATAACTATCAGAAGCAGCCGCAAAATGCAAAGCAGTCCAACCATCATCATCTTGAATATTAACATCTGCCTTATATCTAATTAATACGGCTATAACTGTTACTTGATTATTCATAGAAGCCCACATTAAAGGAGTAGTGCCTGTACTGTCTCCAACATTAACTATATCTATACCTGAATTTTTTGCTGCAGCAGATTCTAATATTGCAGCAACTGCATTTGGATATCCCCTTGCTGAAGCAATATGAATAGACATAGCATCATCTATATTATCTTTAGCAAGTACATCAGCACCATAGCTCAAAAGCATACTCACTATATCAGCATATCCGTAATATGAAGCAAGCAAAAGAGGTGTCTGACCATCAGCATACCATTTATTTTCTCCATTATTATTTTCTTCATCAATTAATATTGTATCAGCAGGAAGTACAGGATTCATATCAATCCTTTTATGGGATAATAATTCTTTTACCACTAAAGTATTATCAGATTTAACTGCCAAATGTAATGCCGACCAACCTTCAGAATTAGTGCTATTAACATTTGTTCCTTTTGATAATAATTCTCTGACTTTATTAATATCACCTTTTTCTATATAATCAAAAAATTCATTGTTGGAGTTGGTAAGTGTATCATTTTCCAAAGTTTCAGAATTTGTCATATTTTGCGAATATAATATAAAATTAAATAAAAACAAACTAACCGCAACAAATATTTTTTTCATAGGAATACCCTCAACTATATTATATTTTTATAAAATTATAGTATATATTTAAAAATATACAACAATTAATATAATAATTTTCATATTTTACTACTTGATATATTATAACATATAAACTAATATATCTAAATATTTTAAAAAAGGAGATTCTTTTTATGAATAACTATAATAAAAAACACTATAAAAACTTAATTGGTAAAATTAAGTTTTTTTATTTCTCTATTTTTTGTATTATGTTAATTAGCTTAAATATTAAAGCATATTCTCAAACTACAAATACCAATGATATAAAAAGATACGGACAATTATCAGCATCTTTAGAAATGGTTGCTTATGGAAGAATGAGCGATTTAATAGAACAGACAGGAAATGAAGATACATTAGGAGTTTTATTATACGGAGATTTGCATTACATAAAAGAATATAAATATGCCTCAATAGAAGCAGCATTCAATGCCAGATTCTATGAGCCATTATCACATAAAGCAAGATTTTATCAAAATATGTCTCCTCCTGTTTTTGATTTCTCTAAGATGAATATATTTATAAATTTTAAATATGTAGGAATAAGAGCAGGAGTTCTGGAGCCGTACACAAAAAATATCCCCATGACATCATACTTCCCTACATTATTTTATTATCACACTGTAAGCAGCAATAAAGCAACGGTACTTTCAGGACCAAGAGATATGCCTATAGGTTATGAAACACAATTCATACCAAGATATGATACAGGTTTGATGGTAGAAGCAAATTTCTTTGGAGTTTTTATCGGAGTTGGTTTAGTTAATGGAGAAATGGGGCTTGATGCCAATTCATCTAAAGGCTTAATGGCTAAGGTGGCATACAGTAATGATTATATTAATACAGGTGTAGCAGGCATTGTTACAGAAATAGGTTCTCAGCCTATTAAAGAATGGGGAGACAGTGTTAATGCATTTTTCTATTTTAAGAACGGAAAAGACGGAAGATTTACAGTTGGAATCGAAGGCTTTTGGTTCAGACATGGTATAAGAGTGGATAATGAATATTTTCCCGGAGAAGCAAATACAAATAAGCCGCATTTCAATAATGGATATTATACAGATTTTTCAGTACAAACCTTCAATGGAGGAAACCCGTATTATGGTATGAGCGGATTCATATTTTTTGAGGCTAGAAGATTATGGAAGTTTGATATAACTGCTCATTTTGGCATACATGATAATAATATATTTTCTGATGCACAAGATATTTACCAGCTTAAATATAGGGCTTTCTTAAAAATAACTTTTAATGTAACTGATGACTTTAAAATAATGATTTCGGATACATTTACTTATGATCCTGTATATAAAAATAATTATCAATATTATGAATTAGAAAACAGAAATCAGGTTGGAGTTATTTCTTATAATGAAAAAAACGGACATTATACTGTAGACAATGATTTTTATTTAGGGTTAAGTTTTAAATTCGGAGGAGTATGGGGTAATAAATAGACTATTAAAAAATAATTAAAAATTAAATCTTTATTTTTTTATTATATAGTTTATAATACTTCGCATGAAAAGTATAGATTTAAACAAGATAAATAGAATAGTATTCAAATTCGGTACTAATGTTTTAAGAAATGATGACGGTTATATATCTTTAGCTAGAATATATTCATTTATAGAAGCCATTGCCAAATTTCATAAAATGGGAAAAGAAGTTTTAATAGTTACTTCAGGAGCTGTGGGATTAGGTGCTAAAAAAATTAATGCTGTAGATTTAGATGAAGTAGCTTTAAAACAGGCTTGTGCCGCTATAGGACAATCGCAGCTTATGTCAATATATGAAGACGGATTTTCAAAATTTGATATAATCACTGCACAAATACTTCTAACTGAAGAAGATTTCTCAAACAGAAGAAGATATTTAAACTTGCATTCTACTTTAAGCATGCTTTTAAAATATAAAGTTATACCTATCATAAATGAAAATGATACAGTATCGAGCGATGAGCTTAAACAATTATATGATGTTACTCAGATAAGTTTTTCTGATAATGATAAACTTTCTGCCCTGGTAGCAAGCGAATTGGATGCGGATTTACTTATAATACTATCAGATATAAATGGACTTTATGATGATAATCCTAAAACCAATCCTAATGCTAAATTCATACATGAAGTATTTGAAGTTACAAAAGAAATAGAAGATTTAGGACTAGATGCTTCAAAAGGCGGAAGAGGCGGAATGAAAACAAAACTTCAGGCTGCTAAAATAGTTACAAGATCCGGATGTGCATTATTCATAGCTAATGGTAAAAAACCTAATGTACTTAATGATATTTTTGAAACAAAAGATAAAACAATATTCTATCCTGTTGAAGAACATGATGAGCTTTCAACAAAAAAGAGATGGATTGCTTATGCCACAACAATAATAGGTAAATTAATGATTAATGCTGGGGCTAAAAAGGCAGTTTTAGAAAAAGAATCAAGCCTTCTTCCTATAGGAATAACAAAAGTAATTAACACTTTCAAAAAAGGCGATATTGTAAGTATAATAGATGAAAACGGAAACGAGTTTGCCAGAGGAATAATTAATTACAATTCTAATGATGTAGAGAAAATAATCGGACATCACTCTGATGATATATTAAAAATACTAGGCTATAAAAATTATGATGCTGTTATTACAAGAGATTATATAGTATTATTATAATATAGTTCTTAATTGATTGGCAGCATCTTCAGGAGTAATAGAATTAATGAACACTCCGCTTCCTAATTCATATCCTGCCAATTTACTCATTTTAGGCATTATATCTAAAAACCAATGGCTTGAATTTTTATATTTATTTTCAAGTGTAGGTAAAAGAGTATGAAGCACATAATTAAAACTAATTTCACCCAAAAGTTTATATAATCTGTCGAATATATCTTTCAATATACTTGCAAAGTCCAAAATATTAGAACTAGAAACATGTATAATGCTGTCTGCATGCTCTTTAGGGATTACATATATCTGATACGGAGATCTTGAAGCAAATGGACATATAGCTATAAAGTTTTCATTTTCGCATATTACCCTTTCATTTAAAGATTTTTCTTCTTTTATTATATCACAGTATACACATCTTTCATTTTCATTATAATATTCTAAAGCACCGCTAATCTCCTCATACATTTGAACCGGTATAAAAGGAGTTGTTATAATCTGAGAATGTGAATGATAAAGACTTGCTCCTGCCTCCGGTCCGAAATTTTTAAAATAAAGACTATACATCATATCTTCATTTTTTCCTAAATCTTTAAGCCTCATCATAACAGCTTTAAAAATATAGAAAAAATCTTCTGTTTGTGCATGATAAAAATTAAAATAATGATTAGGATGTTCTATAATTACATCATGAAACCCCTTAGAACTGCTGGCATAAAAAAGCTTATTTTCTTTAGGCAATTCATTTTCATGAGTTTCAGATATTATAGGATATTTATTAGGTACAATTCTAACCTGCCAAATTTCTTCTTGTTCAGCATAAACAGTATAAACAGGATCCGGAGTTTTCATCTCATGCCCTCTGCAAAAAGGACAACTGAGTTCAGAATTAACTATATGCTTTTTATCTAAATTAACATAATCACTAGGTCTTCCTGTTCTCTCAGATGAAATAATTACGGACTGTTTTGTTACAGGGTCTTTACGAATATGCGGCATAAAAATATCAACCTATTAATCTTTTTATCTTATCTTTAATCTCTGTAAGATTTCCTGATTTTAATATATAGCCGTCAGCATTCCAAACAGAAAACTCATGTCTGTAATTGTTATATGCTGTACATATTATAATAGGTAATTCTCTATGTTTTTCTCTAACCTTAGCCAAAAAATCTAAGCCGTCCATTTTAGGCATTTTTATGTCTAAAGTTATGAGATCAATATGAGGAGTACCTTTATCAAGCATTTCTAAAGCTTCCTCCCCGCTATCTGTGGATACAACATCATATCCTTCATCTTTAAACTCTTCTTCAAAAAGAGTTCTAATGCTTTTTTCATCATCTAAAACTAAAATTGTCTTCTTAGCCATAGTATTCTCCAAGTATCTTATACTCATATTATAATAATTGAGTTAAAAAAGTCAAATAGAATTTTTTAATTTGATTATTACAATTATATTTTTTATCAATAAACGATTATAAAAAAACTGCATTCTATACTACAATTTTTACTTTTTTTCACTTTCTATAGATTTATTATAGCTTGCAATAATACTTTCTATAATACCGCTTCTAAGTCCCTTTTCTTCCAAAACCTCAACTCCCTTTATAGTAAGTCCCCCAGGAGTGCATACACCATCTTTTAATTGAGCAGGGTGCTTTCCTGATTCCAATACCATAGCTCCCGTTCCCTTAAAAACCTGTGCCGCCATTTCTATAGATGTTTTTCTGTCTATTCCCATAACAACTCCTGCATCGCTCATAGCCTCTATTAATATATACATAAAAGCAGGTGAACAGCCAGCCATAGCATTATAAGCATGTATTTCTTCCTCTTTAATGACCTTAACCATTCCTACTTTTTTCATCAATTCTACAACACCATTCTCAACAACCTTATTTTCTGTTTCAACAACAGATGTAAAACCATTACATGTCTTAACAGGTGTATTAGGCATTATCCTCACTATTCTGCTTCCGCTGAAATATCTAGATAAATCCTTTTTAGATACAGAGGCCGCCACACTTATAATGGTAGAACCAACCTTAATAGATGTTGATATCTCAGCAGCAACAGCAGGAATCATATAAGGCTTAACTGCCAAAAATAAAACATCTGCCTCACTAGCTGCTTTTCTATTATCAGTATAAACTTTTATTCCTAGATTCTTTTCGAGATAATCTTTTTTCTCCATAGTTTTTACGCTTGCTACAATATTGGTATACTCTATTCCGGATTTGATAAATCCTTCTATTAAAGCTCCGCCAATAGCTCCGGCACCAATAAATCCTATTATCATATTAACTCCTTTTCATATAAAAATTCAAACTTATATAAAATAATATCAAAATATTCAAAAATGTAAAAATATATTTTATTAAACTTTCATAAATAATTATATAACAATAATAAAAATTAAATATATACTTTTTAGCAATTTTGATATAAAATAAACCGCATTAAAAATAAGAGGATATAAAAATGGAACTTTTAGCACCTGCTGGAAATAAAGAAAAATTAGAAGTAGCATACCATTACGGAGCTGATGCGGCATATATAGGCGGAGCATTATTTAATTTAAGACATCAAAGCAAAAATACAACTATAGATGAACTTGCTGAATGTGCACAGTTAGCTAAAAAATTAAATAAAAAAATGTATTTAACTTTAAATGCTTTTCTGCATGAATATGATAAAAATAATTTAAAAGCATATTTAAAAGAAATACAAAATTTAAATATAGATGCATTTATAGTATCTGATTTAGGAGTATTAGGTATAGTTAAAGAAACAATACCGGAAGCTAATATTCATATAAGCACTCAGGCTTCTGTTACAAATAGTTATTCTTGTAAAATGTATGAAAGTTTAGGAGCAAGCAGAATAATATTAGCTAGAGAACTTTCTTTAGATGAGATAAAAGAGATTAGGGCGAATACTGATTTAGAATTAGAAAGTTTTGTTCATGGAGCTGTATGCATGTCATATTCCGGAAGATGTTTGTTATCAAATTTCTTAAATAATAGAGATGCCAACGGCGGAGAATGCTCTCAGGTTTGCAGATGGAATTTCAAAACATATATAGAAGAAAAAACAAGACCCGGAGAGTTTATGGAAATTGAAGAAGGAGAAAATCATTCTACAATATTAAGCAGCAGAGATTTACAGATGGCTGAATATCTGCATTTACTTCAGAAAGCCGGTATTGATTCTATAAAAATAGAAGGCAGAATGAAAAGCGTATACTATGTAGCTAATACGGTTAGAGTTTATAGAATGTTATTGGATCTGCTTGAAAGAATCGGTTATGATTCATATCCTGAAGCTATAAAAAAAGAACCTATTGCAAGCTATTTGAAAGAGCTTGAAACTATAAGCAGAAGAGAAAGCGACACAGGATTCTATTTCGGCAGGGATAATATAAAACCTACTCTCAAAGGTTATCTCAAAGGAAGAAGACTTATGGGTATGATTTCTGATGACAGTGAGGAATATGCAAAAATTACTGTATATAACACTATAAAGAAAGGAGATGATTTAATATATATAGGCAGAGATTTTATAAAACATAATGATAATAGATTTAAACTATTTATAAAAACAGAAGAAAATGAATTTGCAGAGACAGATAGTATTAGAAATATAGATAATGCCTATATTAAATCAGGAGTACATGATTTCAAAAAATATGACATTATCACTATAGAAGAAGATTAATAATAAGAAAATTAAATTATGATACTAGGTGTTGACTTCGGAAGAAAAAAAACAGGTACTGCTTTTATGGATATGGATATAAAAATTCCTTTTCCATGCAGGCTCATAGAAGAAAGCAATGCTAGAAAAGTAAAACGGGAATTGATGGATATAATAGAAGAAAAAAATATTGATACTGTTGTTTTTGGTCTGCCTTTATCTGATGAAGGAAAAGAAAGTGAATGGTGTTCAGAAATAAGAAGATTTTCTGAGTTTCTTTTAAAAAGTGTAAAAGTTGATATTGTATTTGTTGATGAATACGGTACTTCAAAAGAGGCGGATTTTATATTAAGAGGAAAAAAGAAAAAAGTTAAAGATAAAGCTAATGATTTAATTGCAGCTGCTTTGATATTAGAAAATTATTTGAATGTTCTTAATATGAATAAAAAAAACCAATAATATAACTATTTACTATTTTTATTATTAAATAGTTATATATATTAATAAAAATATAAAAGGTAATAAAAATATGAATAATAATATAACTAAAAAATATATAACATTATCATCTATAATTGCAGTTTTAATAATAATATTAATTGCTGTAACATTCATGAAAAACAGAGGATATTCACTGCCCGAATTAAAAAAAATAAACTCAAATATATCTGAAATAACTATAAAAAGAGGAGCAAATGAAACTATATCTATAAAATACAATGATAATAAATGGACTGTAAATGATAAATATAATGCTGATAATAATTTGATAAATACAATTACAAATGCTTTGAGCAGCATACAGCCTATAGAAATAGTTTCAAGGGGAGATGATAACAGCATTTTAAAATATAAATTAACAGATGAAGAAGCATTAACAGTTTCAGCATTAGACAGTTCATCGAAAGAAGTAAGAAATATAAAATTCGGCATGAAATCCGCTTTCGGAAATAGCGTATATGCCAAAATAAATAATGACAATAATATATATCTTCTTGGAAATACTACTTCAAATCCTAAAGATATATTCGATAAAACAGAAAATGATCTTATAAACAAAACTATATCTCAAGTGAGAAATGATGATATAGAACAGATAACTATAGAATACAATAATAATTCATATACATTGGCAAAAAATACTAATGACACTAATAATACTTGGATAAAAAATTGGAATAATAATACTATAAAAGCAAATGATGCTTATACAAGCATATTTACTTTGGCAAATTTAAATGCTGACGGTTTAATAACTAATGCTAATACAAGTAAAAACGCATCATTATATAAAATCAATATACAGGCTTTGAATGGTAATGTATCTTATGAAGTATTAAATAAACTCGATGACAATAATTATGAAATAGTAAGCCATAATGATAATAACAGATACTATATGACAGAGAATTCATTTAATACATTTATAGAAGCAGTAAATTATATAATTAATTGATTATAATTGAAAATAATAAAAATAATAAAATAGGGGCTTTAATAAGCTCCTTTTTTTATATAGAAAATAAGAATCACATAGTGAAAGATTCGCCCAAATAAACTTTACGGGCTAATGGATTGTTGACTATTTCTTCAGGAGTGCCTTTTACCAATATTTGTCCGTTACCCATTATGTACGCCCTGTCAGTAATTCTTAAAGTTTCTCGTACATTGTGGTCGGTAATCAGTATTCCTAATCCCTTTTCTTTTAAAGAAGCTATGATATTCTGTATATCTATAACGGCAATAGGGTCAACTCCGGCAAAAGGTTCATCTAATAATATGAATTTAGGATTAACAGTCAAAGCTCTTGCTATTTCGCATCTTCTTCTCTCACCGCCGGAAAGAGTATAGCCGTTCTGTTTTCGTACATGCGTAATATTAAACTCTTCCAGAAGCATATCTGTTATATCCATTCTATCCTTAGCAGACAATGCTTTGTTATATTCCAATATGCTAAGCAGATTATCCTCAACAGACATCTTACGAAAAATAGAAGCCTCCTGAGGTAAATATCCTATTCCTAAAGTTGCTCTTTCATGCATGTGAAGTTTTGTAATATCAAGATCATTGAGATATACATTTCCTGCAGTTGCTGTAACGAATCCTACAGTTATATAGAAACTAGTAGTCTTTCCAGCCCCATTGGGTCCTAAAAGCCCTACAACCTCACCCTGCTTCACATTATAGGAAATATCGCCTATTATCTTACGCTTTCCATAATATTTAGTGAGATTAACAGCACGAATCTCATAAGGGTTTGATTTATCATAATTAAAAAAATTCTCAGCAGTTACAGGAGCAGAGGGCATATTATTTGTATTATCCTGTTTTTTGAAAATATTAAGAAATTTACTAAACATATACCCTCACTTTATTATTATTATTAATTATTATTGTACATTTATATCGAGTCCGCCTGAATGCTTTTCAGTATTCAAAGTATTCATAGCCTTATCAAATGTATAAAGGTTTCTGCCTTCTAAATTACCGCCGCCTAGCATTTTAATTTTTTCCATAATATCATTGAATAATTCTTCTTCTTCAAGCTGTTCTTGTATAAACCAATCTAAGAACCTAGATGTAATATAATCTTTATTCTCCATAGCTTTTCCGACTAATTCATTTATGCATGAAGTTATATATTCTTCATGTTTCAATACAGTTTCAAACAAATGCTCTACAGAATTAAATTCGCTTTGAGGAGCATGCATATCGCTAATAACAGCTTGTCCGCCAACTTTATTTATAAAATCTCTAAATTTTTCAAAATGCTCTAATTCTTCTTTATAGTGTCCGTATAGAAAGCTGCTGCATCCTTTCAAACTTTTCTTATCGCACCAACCTGCCATATTAAAATAAAAACTAGCAGAATATAATTCTTTATTTAACTGCACATTTAACAATTTAATAATATCCTCTTTTATTATGGACATAATAAACTCCTTTTTAATATTTTATAACCTTTAAGTATTCTATAATATGTTTTAAAATTATCAAGAAAAAAATATAATATTCTTTATAAATTCATAAGCCTAGGAGCCGTTACCGCACACCAAGCAGCACGGTATCGCCTAACCTTTAAGATAGTACAATGTAAGTGCGGCATCGTACTTTTCATTATACAATTATATTCAAAACTTTAAATCCTCACCTCACCGGTTAGAAGCCTCTGCATAAGCCCTTTCTTCTGCTGTTTGCGAAGCTCCAACTGCTTTTTAAGATCTGCTCAACTCCTGTTTCATCTATAATTATTAGACGATAAGCACTAGGCATTGTATTATTATTATCCCAATATATGCCTGCAAGATAAACTTTTCCATTATATTCATAAGTAACATTTTTTATATATTTAGTTCTAATTTCAGGTTTAGCAGTCTGAAAATCATTTCCTATATCATGATAATTACCTTCAGCGTCAAATTGTCCTGACTTAAATGAATAATTTGAACTGTTATAAACAAATTGATTAGCAACTAATCCTACCCATAATTCTTTTAATTTAGTTTGATCAGAAGTATTCACTTCAATAGATTTGCTTCCATATTGTATGGTGAGAGTCGTTCCGCTTCCTGAAATACCACTATCTGTATTACCATTTTGAGTTGGGTTATTTGGGTTGTTCTTAGCACATGATACTGCCAAGAATAAAGCAATTAGAAGTGTTAATAAAACTTTGATTTGTTTTTGCATAAAATGCTCCTTTATTTAAATTAAAAAATTAAAAGCAATTTAATAAAGGAGTGCAGGATTTTTTAGATAGTGCACTCGACTATTTTAATGGTATCCGACTTCGTTAATTCTTTTAAGAGATTATTAATAGCTCAAATTTAAATAGAATTAAACTTTACGGTTGCGTGCCAGCGAAGGATTCTCACCCTCATTCCCATAATATTAATTTATGTTATATATTAATTATATACAAAAATTTTTCTTATATCAAGTAATTTTGTAAATAAAGCTCAAAAAATAATATTATTTTCAAAAAAATATATTTTTTATATAAATCTCATAAAAATTATATTCTTAATACAAATATTTATATTCTTTTTATTTATGTAAAAAAATATGACTAAAATGTAAAAAAAAAGATTAATAAAAAAGGAACGGCTTTATATAACCGCCCCTTTATATATTTCATAATTTTTAATTAATAATTTTGTAAATATCCGAAAACAAAATCATATTTAACCCATTGAGTATTTTCATCTGGTATAACATTTTCATCGCTTCCGCCGCCGTACCAAGCCTGCTCAGTTCCTGTTTCATCTATAATTATTAGACGATAAGCACTAGGCATTGTATTTTTATTATCCCAATATACAGCTGCAAGATATTTTTTACTATTATATTCACATACTATGCATTCTATAAATTTTGTTCTTATATTTACTGTATCGGTACTGTCATAATAATTGCCTTCAGCATCAAATTTTCCGCTTACAGATGAATAATCAGTTGATTTATAAACAGTTTTTCCAGATACTATAGTAATCCATAAAGTTTTTAACTGAGCTTCATCTGTTGCATCAATTTCAGAAGTTTTACTGCCATATTGTATAGTATGAACTCCAGAAATTACAGCTTTTACAGACGATGAAGTATTTTGATTATTATTGTTATTAGGATTTGTAGAAGGATTGGAACAAGATATAATTAATGTAAATATTATAATTAATAAATATGATTTTTTAATTTTCATAGGAGTCCTCAAAAGTATAATTTATTGTTTTACAGTACAAGCTGAATAGTAACCAAAGTAACCATTAGCTTCAGTAAATTTTGTCTTTGCTTCTTGTAGGGTTTCTGCTGAAGAATCATATGAACCATCTTCCAATTTTTTAGAAGCACCGCAAATAGATATACTTGTATCTGTTAAATTTTTAAAAGAAACAGCATACCATTTTCCAAGATTTTTATTATTATTATTGTTATCTATTGTATATTTGCCGTATATAATTCCAGATGTATTATCAGAATTCCAAGAGATTTCTTCTATAGAAATTTGATAACCAACTGTCTCTGGTGAATTATTGTAAGAACCAGCACTTTCAAGTGAATTTTCTGTAATATTATACAGTTCATATCCTGTTCCATAATCATTAATCCATTTTTGCTGAAGCATTTGTTCTTTAGTTTTTATTGGATTTGTTACATTGTCTTTAGAACAAGATACTGCTAAGAATAAAGCCATTAGAAGTGTTAATAAAACTTTGATTTGTTTTTGCATAAAATGCTCCTTTATTTAAATTAAAAAATTAAAAGCTGTTCAATAAAAGAGTGCAGGATTTTTTAGATAGCACACTCGACTATTTAAATGGTATCCGACTTCGTTAATTCTTTTATATTAAAATTATAAAATTGTTTATAAATAGAATTAAATTTTACGGTTAAGGATTCTCACCCTCATTCCCATAAAATAAAATATATTATATATGCTTTTTTTATTCTATCAAGCTATAATCTTATTTTTTATCAAAATATTATATTTTTTGCTGAGATTATGATATTATAATTTTTGTTTGAAAGTAATTATTAATTGACATTATTATTATATATAGTATAATTACTGTATATAGTTTCTTAGTAATTTTTTATAAAAATAGGAGTCAATCATGAAAAAATATTTATATTCTTTATTTATTATAACATCACTTATATTTATTTCATGTTCTTCTGGTAACTCATCTTCTTCAAACGCATCAGGAGATAAAGTATTTAAAATAGGAATTTTACAGTTAATAGAGCATGATGCTTTAGATGCTTCTTATAGAGGCTTTGTTGATGGGCTTAAAGAAGCAGGATATGAAGACGGAAAAAATATTATTATAGATTATCAAAATGCTCAAGGCGAACAGGCTAACTGTGTTACAATAGGTCAGAAATTTGTTAATGATAAAAGCGATTTAATTTTGGCAATAGCAACACCTGCAGCACAGGCAGTTGCAAATATGACAAAAGATATACCTATATTAGTTACAGCAGTTACAGATCCAGCCGCTGCTAAACTTGTTGCTGATAATAATGCTCCAGGAGGAAATGTTTCAGGTACTTCTGATTTAACTCCTGTAGAAGCTCAAATAGAATTATTAAATGAGATTACTCCGAACTTGAAAACAGTTGGACTTTTATATTGTTCAAGCGAACAGAACTCAGTATTTCAAATGGATATAGCAAAGAAAAAATTAGATTCTATGGGATTAAAATATATAGATGCCACAGTAACATCTGCTAATGAAATACAGCAGGTTGTTCAAAGTTTAGTTGGAAAAGTTGAAGCTATTTATACGCCAACTGATAATATGATTGCAGCTGGTATGGCTACAGTTGCTTTAGTTGCTGAACCTGCTAAACTTCCTGTAGTTTGCGGTGAGGGCGGTATGACTATGCTTGGCGGAACTGCTACTTATGCAATAAGCTATTATGAACTTGGAAAATTGACAGCTGCTCAGGCAGTATCTATATTAAAAGGCGAGAAAAAACCTGCAGATATGCCTATAGAAACTTTAAAAACTTTTGATTTGGTAGTTAATACTAATATGGTTAATAGTATAGGAATAACAATACCTGAGTCATTATATAATAAGTAATAAATTATAAAAATTGGGCTTTTATATTTAAAAATTTTTATACTCAGTTTTTATTAATAAAATAAACTAGAATATGATAAACCGAAATTTATTATATTCTAGTTAATAAATAGCGATATTATAAAGATATATAAACGACAGTTGATATTTATAATAGAATTAAAAAATATTTTGTTAGCAATGATATATAGAAGGACTTTATATGGAAGGGATTTTTTTGGCAATAGAAGGTGCTGCATCTCAGGGTATCATTTGGGGAATAATGACTCTAGGGGTTTATATTACATTTAAAGTTTTGGATTTTCCGGATTTGACTGTTGATGGAAGTTTTGCATTAGGCGGTGCTGTAAGTGCGATACTTATATCTAATGGTATGAATCCTTTTATAACTTTATTTTTTGCTTTTTTGGCAGGTGCTTTGGCAGGATTTGCAACAGGTTTTTTAAATACAAAACTCCAAATACCCGGAATATTAGCAGGAATTCTTACAATGATTGCATTATATTCTATCAATATCAGAGTTATGGGAAACAGACCTAATATACCGCTTTTGGGAATGGATACTTCTTTGACTATAATTCAAAATATGCTCTCACTAAGTAAAGTATTATCCGATTTGCTAGTAGGATTTATCTTTTCTGTAATAATAATCCTTTTAATGTATTGGTTTTTCGGTACGGAGATGGGCTGTGCTATAAGGGCAACAGGCAACAATGAGAGAATGATTAGGGCATTGGGGGTTGATACTAATGTTATGAAAATAATAGGACTTATGCTGTCAAATGCATTGGTTTCTTTATCTGGTGCTTTGGTTACTCAGAGTCAGGGATATGCTGATGTTGGTATGGGAACGGGTACTATAGTTATAGGTCTTGCATCTGTTATAATAGGGGAGGTTGTATTTGGAAACAGATTCTCATTCTGGTATAAACTTGCTTCTGTTGTAATGGGTTCTATAATATACAGAATAATAATTGCTATAGTTCTTCAGCTTGGATTAAAGGCTACAGATTTAAAACTTCTTACTGCTATTATAGTTGCATTTGCTCTTTCAGTGCCTGTACTCAATAGGAAAGTTACAAGAGCAGTAGGCGGAAAAAGAAAATAAATATTTGGGGGAGTTTATGCTAGAATTAAAAGAAGTTTATAAAACATTCAATAGAGGCACCATCACAGAAAAAAAAGCCATTAAAGGAGTTAACCTCAAATTAAATGACGGTGATTTTGTTACTGTTATAGGAGGAAACGGAGCTGGTAAATCTACGCTTCTCAATTTGATTGCAGGTGTTTATGAAGTTGATTATGGTACTATATCAGTTGACGGAGTTGATATTACAGATAAGAAAGAATATGCAAGAGCAGGACTTTTTGGAAGAGTATTTCAAGACCCTATGGTTGGCACTGCTTCAAATATGGGTATAGAAGAAAATTTGGCACTTGCTAAGAGAAAAGGAAAGAGAAGAACTTTAAGATGGGGCATAACTCATGCAGAAAGAGAAGAGTATGTGGAAAAATTAAAAAGACTTGATTTAGGACTTGAAACAAGGCTTCAGTCAAAAGTAGGACTTTTATCAGGCGGTCAAAGACAGGCATTAACACTTCTTATGGCCACTCTTAAAAAACCTAGACTTTTATTATTAGATGAGCATACTGCAGCACTTGACCCAAAAACTGCTAAAAGAGTATTAGAACTTACAGAAGAAATCATTAGAGAAGATAAACTTACAGCTTTTATGGTTACGCATAATATTAAAGATGCCATTCATTACGGCAACAGACTTATAATGATGAATGACGGTAATATTATATATGATGTTTCAGGCGAAGAGAAAAAATCTTTGGAGATATCTGATTTACTCAAGAAATTTGAAACAGCTGAAGGTTCTTTAAGTGATAAACTCTTATTATCTTAATATTACAATAGCAGACTATATTATAATAATATAATCTGCTTATAATTTATTAATTTTGAGTTAATGTTATTTTTGATACATTTTTTTCATTGATTAAAAGTCTTATTATTATAGATATAAATGTTAATATCAAAAATATTATTCCGCATATAGGCAGATTCTTAATTGTTGTATTTGCTATAAATAGTCCTCCTAAAGAAGTTCCTATGGTTATTCCCAGATTTCCAAAAGATATAAAAAGTCCATTTGAAAATTCAGGAGCTTGAGGAAGTGCTGATGTAATCCAATACTGCTGAATGTTATTACCCATTCCATATACTATTCCCCAAATAAATGCCATTACAAACATTAAAGCAAATATACCTCCTAAAAGAAATACTAAAATATATATTAGAATAAATATAAATGGATATGCTGTAACAAATTTTATAGCATTTTTAGATAAAAACTTTCCTGCTAAAAAATTTCCTACTATGCTTGATATACCAAATAGAAAAAGTATAATGCTTGAATATTTTCCATTGATATTTGATACATCTTTTATATATTGAACAAAATAACTGTATACTGATGACATAGAAGCTGCAATCAAAGCAACAGCGGCAAGTGATATCCAAGTTATAGGAAGTTTTAATACTGAAAGCTGAGATCCATAAGAAAGTCTTTTGTTTACAGGCATTGAAGGAACTAAGAATATTATTGCTATAAATGATACTATATTTAAAGCTGCCGCAAACAACATTGATGCTTTATAGGAATAAGTTTCAGCAAAAAAATTTGATGCAGGAGTTCCTATTACTATTCCAGCAGAAACTCCCATCATTATTATAGATACAACTTTAGGAATATCTCTTTCTTCAGCAGTTTCTGAAGCTACAATAAATGACATAGAACAGTATATAGGGTGAAAAATAGCAGGTATTATTCTAAACATTAAAAGAACATTAAAACTATTTGTAAATGCTGATACTATATTGCTTATTATAAATACTCCAATTACTATTAGCATAGATATTTTTTTATTGATACCAGAAAATAATAAAGGCATTATTATACCAGATATGGCTATTGTAAAGGCAAAAGCACTAACTAAAATTCCTGATTTTTCTATAGTTACATTAAAAGTTTCTGCAATGATAGGAAGCACTCCTACTATTCCTATCTCCGTATTTAATATTGCAAATATAGCAAATGCCAATATTAATACTAAAATATTATTTTGTTTTTTCATTATAATAATTCTCCTAATATTATTAATTTTGAGAATTATATCATTGAAGTTAACTCAAGGTGCAATATGTAAATTAGATTTTTTTTGATATTATACTTTTTAGAAAAAACTCGGCAAGATTATATATAAAATTTCAATAATTTATTAACTATTAAAATAATAGATTTGTTTCAAAAGTACTTGACAAACAATTTTATGAGTTTATTATTTTATACCAATACCGAAAGGTACCTAACTCGGTAAAAGAACTGGGGGTTGGCACGAATGTGTGCTTCGCAGCAAAGTCCCAACTATAATTTAAAATATTAAATAAAAATTTATAAATCTAGTTTTGAAACAAGTCTATTATGTTAGTATAAAATTTGAAATTTTATGTTTTTTATATAAACCATCCCCAGATATATACAATCTATATAATAGAAGAATATAATGAAAAATAAATCAAGCTAACATAATATTATAATATGTTAGCTTGATTATGTTAATTTGGTTATTTATATGTTTTATGTACATGACTCACATACTTCTTCAAGTTCAAAATTAGATTTAGGCGTTTTCATATAATAAAGAGTTTTTAAACCTAAATCCATAGCATATTGAATGTCTTCCCAAAGTTCTTTAGCAGATTCTGGTTTTACATAATATAAATTTAATGACTGAGACTGATCTATATATCTCTGCCTTACAGCAGCAAGCTCTATTATAGTTTTTGCAGGAATATTCCAGCATCTCTGATAATATTCTCTATTCTTTTTTATATTAGGTACTAAGCTAGGAAGAGTTTGTATACCTTCTTCTACAAAGAATAAATCTACTATAGGCTCTATACTTTCTGTTGCAGATACGCTCTTTCCTGATGTAGCAGTAGGGGCTATTGCACCATGGAATGAAAATCTTACTCCGTTATTTTTTATGTTTTCTGCAAGTTTATCCCATTTTTCTTTATCTATGCTTACATCAAGATTATTATTTTTATTATTATTTAAAAGTGATATATGAAATGGAGTTAATCCGTCTTTCCATTTAGATTCATTGAAAGTTTTATAAGGTCCTCTTTCTCTTGCCAATATATTAGATGCTTCATATATGTGATAATATAGATCATCAAAAACTTTATTTGTAAATTCCAAAGCCTCTTTATCTGTATATTTTATTTTATTTGAAGCAAGTAAATTAGCATAATTGATAACCCCTATTCCTATAGGTCTATTTTTTTTGTTGGCAATTTCTCCTTCTTTAACAGGATAAAACTGAGTATCTATGATATTATCGCATCCTCTTAAAAGAGTGTAGCAGAATGATTTTTTCTTTTCAGGTGAGAAAGTTACCCAAGACATTAAATTAACAGAAACCAAATTGCATATACCTATCTCACCGCTTTTCTTTCTTTGTACAATTTCATATTCTCCATCTTCATTAATAATATATTTTTCTTTTATGAGTTTAGAAGGGTAGGAAGGTATTACTATTTCCTGACATAGATTGGAAGATCCTACAAATCTATTAACCATATTCTGTTCATTAATATTATCTACAAATGTAAGATATAAGTTTCCTGTTTCCTGTCTCACTTTTAATATTTGAAATAATAAATCTTTGGCTTTTATTCTTTTTTTTCTTATAGATGATTTACTTTCATAATACATATAAGCAACATCAAATTTTTTTCCGTATTCTTCGTTTAAAAGAGGAGTTTCTTTAGGATCAAAAAGCGTTACATATCCGTCTTTATTAACTCTTTCTCTAAATATATTGCTTATTCTGATAGAATAAACTAATTTTCTAGCCCTAGTATCTTCAGTGCCGCCTGCATCTTTAAGCATAATAAGGTCTAATACATCTAAATGCCACCAAGGAAAAGTTACAACACAAGCTCCTTTTCTTACTCCGCCCTGATTAAATGATGATATAGTTTGCTCAACTCTTTTTATGAAAGGTATAGGTCCGTCAGAACGGCCTCTATTAGTTTGTATTGTAGAACCAGATGCCCTTATATATGAAGCATCATAAGCTATCCCGCCTGAAAATTTTGAGTATAATGCCATATTTCCGTCTGTCTGATTCAAGCTCCAAGTATCATCATCAGGGGTATTTAATATGCAGCTTGCTAATTGTGCTTTTATCGTCATACTATTTGCTATCCTAGGAGTTGCAAATGTAATTTCATGTTTAGAAAGCATATCATAGGTTCTTTTTATATATTTAAGTCTTTCAGTTTTACTTATTTCTAATTTATCTTTATTTTCACCTTTATAATAATCATTATAGAAAGAAAACATAGCAGCTACCATATATGTTATTTGAGGAAGCTCTAATTTTTTATTTCCTATATTTTTACAGTATTTTTTATAAAATATGGCTAATCCTTTATATGTAAAAAGTAAATCCCTATTGGGCTCTATCATAGAATTGATTTTATCTAATTCTTTATCTGTAAAAAGTTTTATTATATCCTTATCGTATATTTTATATTTTATACCTTTTTTTAAGAAATTTTTTATATGAGGATATGATCCTATTTTTTTTAGTCCGCATGTTTCTTTATATATTTTCATTAAATAGAGTTTTTCTGCTATTGTATCGTACATAGGATATAACGGACTTATCATATTAACAGCTGTATTTATAAGCTCATCATATAATACTTCTATTTTCATTTTATCATTGATTTTTATATTGAGTCCTTCTAATAGGTTATTAGTGAAAGCCTCTTTACCTTCGGTAGCCCAATCTATAACTTTTCTTAATTTTTCATCGTTAAAAGGTTCTTCTCTGCCGTTCCTTTTAATTATTATATGTTTTTTATCTTTTGTAAGTTCTATCATAATTTTACCCTGATAATTATTTTTTATTTTGTAATTTTTAATTAAGTATAAATTATAAATCGTTTTTTAAGGCACCTTTTTGATAAGAAGTATTAGTTGTTTCCTGTAAAGCTGCATTTTGTTTATTTATATCTCTATAGCTATTAAACCAATCTATAATGTCTGACTTCTTTTCAGATAGATATTCAGTTTCTACTCCTAAATCTTTTAATCTTACGCCAGCCCAATATTTAATAAAATGCTCGCTTATAGATGAGTTAATACCTGATACTTCATGTCCGTCAAAAAGATATTTAGCCCATTTTATTTCTTCATTAACAGTGAATTCTGTCATTGCTTTAGCCGTATCATTAAACCATCCGCTTTTAAACAAATGCGTGAAGCCTTGTTCATTTTCTTTTCTAAGTATATTCATTAAATTTTTACCTGTAGGTACATGAACATTAAGCTCGTCATGTGCTATAAGTTTAATAGTTTTTGTAAATCCTGCTATGGCATTGTCATAACTATTATTTATTGTGAAAGTTACAAGAAAAGAGAATGGGAATTTTATACCTTCAAGTAAATATATTCCTATTAATAGTTTTAATATAGATTGTTTTTTTTCATCTAATGAAGCATTAGAGTTTTCTAAATTACATAATTCATCAACTTTTCCGAATAATTCAACTTCTTTTTCCATTCTGTGCTTTACAAAATCATCATTATATACTAAATCCAATGTTTCGCTTGCCTGATGACCGAATACTTCAGAAAGTCCGTAAGAATAACTTTCAGCATGTATATTTTCTTCTATGGCTATTCTTGCATAAAGTATAGACCATATTGAACTTGTTACTATTCTATTTAATATAGATGAAAATCCTGATGTAACTCCGCTGTCCATTAGAGTTTGATATGCTATATTTAGTTTGAAAGCCCTTTGAGCATCTTCAGGAAGTGAAGAGAATCTAGTTTTATCAGATTTATAATCAACTTCTTTAGAAAACCAAGTATTTCCTTCGCTTGCTTCCTTTAATTTTTTGGCTATTTCATGGCTTACAGAATCTATTCTTATATAATGCCCAAAATCTCCAAAAAATATTTTTTCATTTTCTGGTTTTTTATCTATATCTATTACCTTCATAATTTCCTCTTAACTTTTTAAGCATATTGGAATTTAATTAGTTATTCTAATTTTCTTTTTTATATTTGTCAAGGATATATTTTATTTATTTTTATATATTTATTGTACATATACTACTAATAAAAAATGTTTTATTAATAATAATATATGTTTTATACTATTTATGATATGAAAACATTTTAATCAAATTTTATAGATATTATTTTATTGACTTTTATTGTTTATACTATTATTATATATTATGTTAATTTATATATGATAATAAGGATAAATTATGAAATTTAATAATAAAATTTATTATAAATTTACAATATTAATACTATTTATAATATTATTGTCATGTTCTAATAGTCAGGAAGAAATTGAACAGAAAGAAATAGACAGAGGCGGAGCATTAATAGATAAAATAATATACGAAGTAAGAACAGATATGACAATAGCCATTAAAGATGTAGCGGCCGGAAGAGCAGATTTAATGGCAAGCGGAATAGACGGAAGTACATATTTATCATTAGGTGAAAGTGATTTGGAGAAACTAGATACATATGCAGTTCCTTCAGGCTCTTGGTCTTTGCTTTTTAATCCTGTACCTAATAAAGCCCCGTATACTGTTACTACAAGAGACGGTAAAACTTATTTTAATCCTTTAGCTATAAAAGAAGTAAGATTTGCTATGAATTTTTTGATTGACAGAAAAAAGCTGGTTGATGAAATATTAAGAGGAGCTGGGGAGCCTTCATTTACTCAGGCTACACCGGGACAGCCGGGTACTTACAGATATAATCTTATACCTTCAAAAATGGGTATGACAGCAAATGGTAATGAAGAGAAAGCAATTAATGATATAAATAAAGCTATGGAAAAAGCTGCCAATTTGCCTGAGAATAGAGGAAAGTTAAAAAAAGAAAATGGCTGGTGGAAATATAATGGTGAAACAGTAACTATTAAATTTGTTATAAGAGTTGATGATCCTACAGGAAGACTTCCAGCAGGTAATGCAATATCCGATTTGATAGAAAAAACAGGTATAAAAGTAGAAAAGTTACTGTATGATAGAAATAAATCTACACAGGTAGTATACGGTTCAGACCCAAAAGATTATGAATGGAATATTATAACAGAGGCTTGGGGAGCAGGTGCAACAAGAGCTTGGTGGGATGTTACATTAAGACAGATGTATGTAAGAGAAGGCAACTATATGCCGGGCGGAAATATTTCTGAGTTTTGGAATTATGATAATAAAGAGGCTTCAAGGATAAGCGATAAAAATTCAAACGGATGGTTTTTGACTGCCGATGAATATTGGAATGGTAATATGCGTTTGCAGGAAATAGGGCTTGAAGACGCTGTAAGAATATATTTAAACTCACAGACTCAGTTTTTTGTAGCGAATAAAGAAAGATTCAATAGAAGAATGCTTTATGGAGTAGGAGACGGTGTTAATGATTGGTCTATAAGAAGTGCAGATATAAAACCAAATCGTAATGGCGAAAAAGTATTAAGAGTTCTTCAGCATTCAGCACAAGGTTCATTATTTATAAGTCCTTGGGATCCTGTGGGTGTCGGCGGATTTTCTGATGCTTATTCTGCTATAATGATAGGTCCTTGTTCAGATGCAGGTGCTACTTTTGAATCGCCATCTACTGCTAAAACAGAGTTTATACTTGGAGAGGCTGACACTAATAGTTTAGAGATAGGAGTGAGAGCTGGAAATAATGGAATACCTGTTGGTACTATAAAGGTGCCTCAAAATGCCAAGATGTATAACCCTTATACTCAGAAATGGGAAGAGGGACTTACTGTAAAAGTTAATGAAAATGGTGAATTAGTTTATCAAAAATCTGATAATCTTACTGCTTATGTGAAATGCGATTTTAAACCTAGAAGTTTTAAATGGCATCATGGCATAGAATCTTCTTTAGTTGATTTGATGTACGGAAGTGTATTTATAGCTAATGTTATAACAAAAACTAATGAAAACGATAAATATTATGATTCTGCCATGGCTGGAAGATATCTTTCTGCTATGGACGGAGCTGTTGGAAGTATTATAAATGAAGACGGAAGTTTTACTCTTTATGGAAATTATTATTGGCCTATGGATATGGACAGACAAATTGCTGTTGCAGCAGTTAGTCCTAAAATAGGAAACCCTAATAGAAATACTGTTATTCCTTTTGAGATAAATGAAGCTATAATGAAAATTGTACTTGAAGGATCTAAATCTGGAAATGTTTATACCATATCGCAGGATCAGTCTTTAACTTCTATAGATGTAAAAAATCCTACATGTGTATCGGATATAAAAGAAAAATTAATTGAGATGAGAGACAGTGAATACATACCTGCCGGCATAGAAGATTTTATAACAAAAGAAGAAGCTGTTAAAAGATATCAGGCTGCTATTGACTTTATAGATAAATACGGACATGCATATATATCAAACGGACCTTTCTTTATATCAAGAATAGATTCAAAGGCTAATTATATAGAATTAACTGCTTTTAAAGATTATAGTTATACTGCTGAATATTGGATTGAAAGACTGTCTACTAAAATGAGCAGGATAGAAGATATTGAAATGCCTGCTATAGCAAATAGAAACAATGATATGAATATAGATATTTATGTTTCTTCATACAACTATCCAGATAATGCTTTGGAGCTTCCAGACCCTAATACTACTGTAAAAGTTCTTCTTCAATTGCAAAATGGAAATGAAAGAGAGTATAAGGCTGTTTTGGAAAATGATGTATTTAAATTAACTATAGCTAAAGAAGAATTAGCATCTTTGCCTAGAGGAAATTATATTATTGTAGTAGAGTCCTATATAGCAGACGAAACTCCATATATAGAAACTAGAAGTTTTGCATTACAATAGGACAGTATATAAATTTTTAATTACGGTATTTAAAATTTATTTAAAATATGTTATTATATCTTTCAAATTAATATATGGGGATAGTTTGTTTATGGAAAATTTAGAAAATAATAACAGTGAAAATAATAATTTAATCAATAATAATCAAAACAATTCAATTAATAATGTAAATTCTAATATTCAAAGAATAGATAAAGCTAAAGAAGCAGAAGAAAATAAAAAATATATATTTAAAGTAGCTGTAGTAGCTTGTGCTATTGTCTTTGTGCTTCTTATTGGTGCCGGTATACTTGTAGGTTTGTTCTTATTTATAAAGGGCAAATCTGATATGGAGAAAATGGTTAGAAACTATGAAATATACAGCGAAGAGATATATAATAAAAAATACGGAGATAGTATCGTAAAAGAAATGGTTAATAATTATGGAGCTGATGTTAATGAAACAGACAATAATAATCAAACACCGTTATTTTATGCCGTGCAGAATAATAATCTTAAAGCTGTTAAATTTTTGATAGAAAATAAGGCTGATACAGAAATAGGCAATGATTCAGGAATTAGTCCTCTTGTACTTGCTGTAAGCAATAATAATACAAAAATAGCTGAACTTCTTATAAAAGAAGGAAAAGCTAATGTATATGGTTCTTATGCGGGCAAGTATTTAGATCATTATCCTATGTATTATGCTGTTTCTCAAACTAATAAAACTATGATAAAACTTCTTTTAGATAATTCATTTGATTTAAAAAGAGAGCCTTCTCTTTTAGGTTATGCCATCGCCAATAGTGATGAAAGTATAGTTCGTTATTTAATAGATAATGGTGCGGATATTAATTATAAAAATGCTGACGGAACTACTGTACTTTATAATGCTGTTTTATCTCTTAATCCTGCTTTAGTTGATTACTTTTTATCAAAAGGGGCTAAAGTAGAAGATGCAGGTGAAAGTGATGTATATGGAAATATAATAATGGCGGCTGCTGGTTCTAAATTTAATAATACTAGTTCATCTCCTGTAGATTTAGTATTGGTTCAGCAGAAATCAGCAGACAGTGCTAGAGTAATGGAGAAAATAATTACAAGCATAGATAAAAATATACTTAATAGGCTTGTTAATGGAAAAAATGCATTGATAATAGCGAGCGGTAATTCATATATAGATACAGTTAAAGTGCTTCTTACAAACGGTGCGGATATAAACTCTTCAGATAATGACGGCTGGACTTCTCTAATGTATGCGGCAAATAACGGAGATATTGAACTTGCAAAAATTTTAATAGAAAATAAAGCTAATGTTAATGCTAAAAGCTATGAAGAGAAAACCCCTCTTTTATATGCTATGAATAGTCCTATAGAATCAAGCAGAAATGATATGATAAAACTTTTAATAGAAAATAAAGCAAATATCAATGTAGAAGATAGTAATGGTCTTAGTCCTTTAACTATTGCTGTTATGAATAATGATATTGAACTTACAAAATTATTAATAGCTAATAAAGCTAATCTTTCAGTTGTAACTAAAGACGGAGAGAGTTTAATTGAATATGCCATTAACAATGATAATGTTGATTTATTACAAATATTAGTTGAAAATGGTGCTGATATAAACTATGCTGGAATATCAAGCTATACGCCTTTGATGATAGCGGCTAAAAGCGGAGCAGAAAACATTACTAGAATATTATTAACTCAGAAGGTGGATTTAAATGCCGTTGATAAATACGGAGATACTGCTTTGCATATAGCTTCAGGATATTCAAAACTTCCTATTGTTAGAATGTTATTAGAAAAAAAGCCCAATCTTAATATACAAGATCAGGATGGGGATACTCCATTGCATAAAGCGGTTAATTCAGGAAATGTTGATATAGTAAGCGAATTAGTACTATCAGGGGCTGATGTTCTTGTTAGAAATAACAGAGGAAAGTATCCTATTGATATAGCAAGGGATAATAATAACAGTGCTATATTTGAGATTTTAAAAGAGGCTGAAGAAAAGCAGAATAATAATTTATAAAGAATTATATTATTTATACCGTTAATAAAAACAGTGATATTTAAATTATAAGCTGTGAATCATGAAAAAAATAATATTATTATTTGTTTTTATATTTAGTATAAGCCTATACCCTAAAATAGGTATGAAAGAATCAACTATAGTAGAGAAAAAAGACTATGGTTATATAGTTTATGCAGAAGATTATTATAGACTTTATGCCTTGCCTTCCTACTATGGAGAATATGATTTGCTTAGAAATGTTGATTATCTTGAAAGAGCGTTAGATGCACCTTTTGATTTTGTTAATAGGGCTTTAACTATCATAGAAACAGAAGAGGCATACACTAGATATAAAGATCTTATGCATATGCAGTTTAACTATCTGATAACTCAGAATTATATTTATCTTGCCGGTCTTTATGATAAAGAAAATTATTATTTTTATAATTCTCAGTTTGATGAGGATATAAAGAAAAGTTTTGAATATGCAGTATTTTTCTATAATCTAGCCAAAGAGAGATGGGCTTTAACTAAAGAATTAGCAGAGAAAGTTATGAAAAATAAAGCTAAACTTGAAATGGATAATTTGATTGATAAAGCATACAAAATAGCACTTGGTGAGATAGATTATAATAAAACAGCAGACAGACAGCTTAAACATATAGATGAAATTTTACAAGAAATGGAAAATTAATAGTTCAATTATAAAAAATAAATATGGGAAGTAAATTATGTTTAAGGCGATGAATAAATACTATGAGATTAACTTTGATAAGATCATAGAAATGAAAGAAATGATAATTAAAGAAAATATAGAGCTTACTTGTATTAACTCTAATGGTATAAGCATCATTATACCGGGGACGGCAGTTAATATCCTGCTAGAGCAAAAAGAGAATGCTTTAATTAAAGGTGCTAAGTTTTATATATCATCATTTTCTACAAAGTTTTTTAACTTAAATAATCCTCAAACCAATAAAAGCAGTGTAATAGATGGCACAGATGAAAATAAATATGGAGAATTTGAATATTTTTATCATATTTATAAAAACTGCATATCTAATAATAATGAAAAATTAAAGACTGCAAATAATGATCTCTTATCCAAAATAGTAAAAGAGAGAGTTAATAACAGACTTTATTTATTAAAACCTAATCTGGATCAATTAAAATTAGAATCTAAAGCTCCAAAAGTTACATCAGAGATTGCAGTTACTATAGAGCGTTTATTAACAGGAATGGGAATTATAGGAAGATTAGACTTTATCAGGCATTTAAAATATATAAAGAGTTCTAGTATAAAAAGAAATGATATTATTAATACAGAAACTGAAATTATGATATCAAGTATAATGAATGCTGTAGTAACATATTTAGAAAAAGAATATTTTTATAGAGATATATTCGATAATTTAGATATGCTTAATGATTCAAATATATTAAGTCATAGTAATAGAGTATGTATACTTATGATAGAATTTTTATACTATTATAATAATATATTCAATAAAGGCTTGAGCAGTAAATTAAGACAAGATTATAAAAGCATATATCTCGAAAAATACAGAACAGTTTTGGGCAGATTTAATATTTCTAAAAGTATAGAAAAATTGGAAAATGTATTTAGACTTGGAATAAGGAAGTTCACAGGCTCTGAAATAGTAAGTTATGCTACAGGTGCTTTTTATCATGATGTTGCTATGCTTAATATGACGGATTTTGTTCCTACAGATGATTTTATTAAAGACGGAGATTTCAAAGATTTTCATACGGCTAAGGCATATTATTTTCTAAAATATGTATTGAATCAGAAAGATGAGGCTTCTTTAATTGTAGGGCTTCATCATGAATGCTATGGTTACGGCAGCGGAATATTAAAGAACTTTATGGATAAAAAAGTAAATGATCCTAAACATAAAATTGATTTTCTAATGAGTTTTGAAACAGAAGATATTATAAATGCAGATGTTCTTGCATATTTTCCTGCTAAAATGTTTGAGATAGTTGATATATATGATACATTAAGTTTTATGGAAGGTCGTAGAAATAAAAATCCTCAGGAAGTTGCATTATTTATGAAGAAGATGTTTACAGAAAATAAAATAGCAGTAGACCCTATAATATTGGATTTATTTATTCAATTTTTATCTGATGTAAAAGGCATAGAAGTTATAGAAGAATAGCATTATTAATTTATTTGATAATTTATATTTGACTTTTAACAATAAAAATATATAATCAATAATGTTATGTATAATGTTATAGTAGCTGGTTCAACCGATTTTACAAGAGATTGTATCTTACAATTAATGGAATTAGATAATGTTAATCTTAATGGAGTAATAGCTCCCATAGATACCAAAAAAGATAGAAAGGGTAATATTATCAATTCTCCTGTAGTAGAAATTGCTTTAGATAAACATCTTAATCTTTTTCAGCCGGAGAGTATAAATAAAGATGACTTTTATAATACTTTATTAGATTTGGCTCCTGATTTTCTTATAATAGTAGCTTATGGTAAAATATTAAATAAGAGAACTTTATCATTACCAAAAATTATGCCGCTTAATATACATGGTTCTTTGTTACCTGTTCTTAGAGGGGCTAGTCCTGTAGAACATGCTTTGCTTTATGGTTTTGAAAAAAGCGGTACTACATTGCAGAAAATGGATATCAAATTAGATGAAGGTGATATTATTCTTCAACATGAGGTTAGTATAGATAAAAATTGGCAATTTAATGATTTATATGATAAAATAAAAGAAAGCGGAGTATATTTATTAAAAGAGTTTTTTAAAGATACTGATAAATATATATCTAGTATGATAAAGCAAGATGATTCTTTAGCTACTTATTGCAGTAAGATAAAAAAAGAGGATGGTAAACTTGATTTTTCAAAGGATGCTCTAAGTTTGCATAATATGACAAGGGCTTTTGTAAGATGGCCTACTGCTTATTGTTTTTACAAAAATATTTCTATAAAAGTTTTTAATAGTGAATATATATATAAATCAAATAGCAGTGATTTTGGTAAAATAGCAGATATTAATAATAATGGTATTTATATAGAGGCTCTTAATGGTTTATATGTAATAAAAGAACTTCAAAGAGAAGGTAAAAAAAGACAGACTGTTAAAGAGTTTTTATGCGGAAATAAATTAGCTGTAGGAGAATATTTTAATTAAAAATGGATAAAATAAAAGAATTTTTTAATAAATTACTATTCTTTATAAAAAAAATAATAAACAAAATTTTACCTGATGGTATAATCAGTGATCCTAAGTCATTTTTAGTATTTAAAAGATTAATACTTTTCGCTGTTTTTCTTTTTGTTTTACAAGGTATTGTTGTTACTTTAATAGTATTTATAGTTGTTAAATCTGGGGGAGAATCGTTTAATCTTCCAGATGTTCAAGGAAAAGAAATATTTGAAGCATTTAATTTGTTAGAAAAAGAGGGTATGAATCTCAATGTTCAAACACACTATTTTGATAATTACCCGTTAGGTACTATTGTAAGTCAGGAGCCTAAAAGCGGAGTAAAGGTTAAAAGAGGCAGAACAGTATATTTGGTAGTTAATGTTGCAGAGCAATCTCTTATAAAAATGCCGGATGTTACAGGTATGAAATATAATGAGGCTGTTAGTATAATCAGTAATAAAGTTTTAAATAGCATGACTAATGTAAATCTTTTACCTAGGGTAAATATATCTGATGATATGTACGAAAATGATGTGGTATTATCTCAAATTCCAGCAGCAGATGAAGTAGTTGGACTTAATAGTGAGATAATATTAACTGTTAATAAAAAAGAATCCAATATTCAATAGAATATATGATATGTTGTTGAATATGTAAAGAAACAATCTTTTTTTCCGAATATATATTGGAGAGTCTTACAGTGGAAAAGAAAGAATGTGAATTTTGCGGCAGCACTGAGTCTGAAGTTTATATAAAAACAGATTTAGTGAGCTATAATAAATGTTTAAATTGCGGGCTTATATATCAGTATCCTGTTTTAAGTCAGGAAGAAATAAATGATATATATAGCGATAATTATTTTGAGTATGAAGTAGCTAATCAGGAAAATTTTTTTAGTCTTATGAAGCTTGCTATGAAGGATATAGGTTTTGAAAAAATAGAAAGCAAACTTCCTAATAAAAATGTTCTTGATATAGGCTGTGCTACAGGTATGATGTTAAATTATTTAAAAACTAAAGGTTATAATGCACAAGGTATTGAAATATGTTCATCTTCGGCTGAGTATGCTAGAAAAAATTATGGTATAACAGTGCATGAAAAACCTTTGCTTGATGTCGGATTTGATAGTGAATATTTTTCTTTCATACATTTTTCGCATGTTATAGAACATGTTCCTAATCCGGCAGATACTATTAAAGAAATTTACAGAATACTTGCCAAAGGCGGATATTTAGCAATAACAACTCCAAATGCGGATGGTTTATTTGCTAAAAAATATGGGGGAGCTTGGAGGGCAGTAATGCCGCAGCATTTATGGCTATTTTCAAAGACTACATTGTCTAAATATATGGAAAGTATAGGTTTTAAGATAATCAGTGATTTTTCTTGGGGGTCTATACCTATAGAGAAAAAGCCCAATAAAATAATTAAAGCTTTTTTTGATAAATATGTTAAATTATTTAATATGGGTGATGTTATGCTTTTCTTATGTAAAAAAAGTTGAGTATACTGATTTGTTTTTTAAGGAGAATATATGGCTAAAGAAGTTGTAAATCAAACATTATCAATTGATCCAAATAATTATGAATTTTATTATGATAATCTTATAAATACAAGAGATATATACGATCAAATTGTAGATGTTGATAGCAATAATGATAGTTTATATAATGAATTGTTAAAAAATTATGTTCGTCCTGGAGATCCCGTATTAAAATCAATTTCAAAAAGAGAGGGTGTAAAAGCTAGTAAAAATATAAAATTTGATAAAATGACAGGTATTTATAAAAGTACCGTTTATGGGTATGTATTTTATGATGAGTTAAAATCAGTTTCTGTAATACCTGTTATCAATGTAGGAGATAAATGGAGAGGTGTAATGGTTCTTCCTCCTCAAAAACATTTGAAAAAGCAGCTTTCACTTGAGGAAATACAAGCTATTATAGCTGAAATGCCTATCAAATTAATGGTTAATTATGATAAAATAGCCGAACTTGTGGCACATAATTTGAAATATGATGAAGGGGTTATGTGTGTATTTGTAGAAGGCAGGAAGCCTATAGATGGTAATGTTCAAAAGGTTATACTTGATTATGATTTTACTTTGGACAGCGGAAAAGAGTCTGAAACAGGTTCTATAGACTTTAAAGAACGGGGATTTATACATAATATAGAAGCAGGAATTCAAATAGCTCATTTTATGGAAGAAAAACCTTCTATTGACGGACTTGATATATACGATGTTCTTATGGAAGCACATTATGATGATGATCCTTGCTATAAATTAGGAAAAAATATAGTCGTTGATGATGACGGTATTACTATTAGAAGCGGTATCAGAGGAATATTAAGCAATCATAATAGTACTTTATCAGTTAGTACGGTAGCTGAAATAGATAAAGTAGATTTATCAACAGGTAATATTGAAGTTAATGGTTCTCTTATTATTAGGGATAATGTTGCTCCGGGATTTTCTATAAAAACAGAGGGCGATATATATGTACATGGTAATATTGAAGATGCATATATAGAATGTGCAGGTAATTTGATAGTATCCGGAGGTATAATAGGAGGTCCTAATAGTACAATACATGTTAATGGAAAGATGTATTCTCAATTCATTAGAAATGCCAATATAATATGTAAAGGTGATGTATTGGCTCAGCAGCTTGTTAATGCCGAAATAGCGGGAAATGATAGAGTTATTGTATTGGAAGGCAAGGGTGTTATTATTGGAGGAAATGTTAAGGCTTTGAATGGGGTTTGGGCTAAAAGTATAGGTTCTATGAGTGAATCAAAAACTACTATTACAGTTGGAAGAGATGCTGAAGCTGATGCAGAGTTTAAAAATATTGTTGCAACAGTGAAAACCAACAAGGAAGAAATGAGTAAGATTAAATCCCTTTTAGGTACAGAGTATTTTAAAAATCCAAAAGCCTTTATAGAGAGAATACCGCCTAATAAAAGAGAGGGTATAAAAGATATACTTAAAAGAATTACAAATCTTGTAAGAGAAACGGCACAATTAGAGGCTAAAAGAGATGAAATGAGTGCAGAATTTGAAAAATTATACCATAGCAGTATTACTTCTATGGAAGGATTTTTCCCAGGAGTTACTATATATATTTCAAGTATGAGAAAATATATATCTAAAAAAATTTCAGGTACAGAGTATTTCTATTCAAAAGAGCTTAGAGATATATCTGAAAAAGCTCCTAAATTACTGCCTTTAGAAGAATATGATTTTCCTAGAGAAATAAAAAAGGATTAATCTTTTAATAGTTATATTTGTATATAATATAAAGAATAGATATGCATAAATAAAAATGCTTTATAATATATTCTAAGTATAGCTTATATAAAAAAGACAAGACTTTAGATAGATCTTGTCTTTTTTATAATCTATAATTTTTATATCGCACAAACAGGTGATTGTCTCACTCTTATTTTTACTGCACTTCCTTCACCGAATATTGAGTTCATATATTTTTTATATTCTTCAACTTTATTTACAGGTATTAAAGCCTGTATAGTTCCTGCAAATCCTCCTCCATGTACACGGCATGCACCTTCTCCTTCTAAGAAGTCTTTTGTAAGTGCAAGACCTAAAGCAACTCCCATATTTTTTGAGCTTGTAACAGAATAGCAGTTTTGTAAATACATAAAGCTTGAAAGTCCGGATTCATTCATAAGTTTTATGTATGTATTTATATCATCTTTTTTAAGTGCATTTATTTGATTAATTACTCTTTCATTTTCCTCTAAGAAGTGATAAGCTCTCATTATAGCTCTGTCTCCAACTTTAGCTCTTAATTTAGAAGCATTATCAATTAATTCTTTTTTAGTTATCTCTCGGCATACTTTTTTACCAAAATAATTAGCCACAGCATTCATTTCTTCTCTTATAGCAGCATATTCATTTGTAAGACCGCTATGATCTCCTTTGGCATCAACTATCATAAGAGCATAACCTTTACTTTCAAAATCATATTCAACTTTTTCTATTATAGGGTTTTCATTATTTTTAAAATCTATGGACATAATACCGCCTACAGAACAGCCCATTTGATCCATAAGTCCGCAAGGCTTTCCAAAATAAACATTTTCAGCATACTGACCTATTTTTGCTATATCAACTTTACTTATTTTATCATCATTGTATAATGCATTCTGTATTTCACCAATCAAAGATTCAAAGCTAGCTGAACTGCTTAATCCGCTTCCTATAAGCACTTTATTATTCAAAGTTACTGTGCATCCTCCTATATTGCATCCTTTATTTTTTATTCCGGCACAAACTCCTCTTGTTAAAGCATTAGATTTACCGTATTCTTCTTTATTTATTTCTAAATCATTAATATCTATAATGTCAGGAGTATTTGAATAATCAGTATAAACTATTATTTTATTATCATCTCTTTTTGAAACTACTGCCAGCTTATCTAAATTTATAGATGCTGTTAATACGCATCCGTTATTATGATCTGTATGATTACCGGATAACTCAGTTCTTCCTGAAGCACTAAAAACATATATTTCCTGAGTATTATCTATACTTTCAAAATGTTTTATTGTATCGCTTAATCTAGTATATGCTTCGGATATACTGTATGCATCATCTCCGTAAATGAAAGAAAATTTATCATTCATATTCTTTTCTTTTAATAGATCTTTTATTTGGCTGATATTATACATATTGAATCCTTGGTTTTTATGATGCTATTATGATATACAATTATATTAATTTTGTCAAAGAAAAAAATAAAAAATAAAAAAATAAAAATAATTTACAATATTATTATAAATTTACTAAATATTTACTTTTTATGTAAAAAAAATAATATTTTTTAATATTTTTAGTAAAAATTATTTACAAATATATAGACTTTTTAAAGAAAATATCATATACTATTATTATAATAATTGAGTTATTTATGGGAGTTATTTATGAAATTCATGCAAACTTTAAAGTTTAAAATGCCTTTTACTATCATATCATCTGTAGCTGTAATGCTTTTGATACTTATGATAGTAATAATATCTGCTTCAGCTGTATTTATAGAAAGAACGGCTTTAAGAGGTTTTCAGGAAACTGCAGATGGTTATAGAGATTTAGTTTCAGTGTGGTTAAATGATCAGAAGGATTTAACTTCTGTAATAGCCAAAGAATCTGAATTTTTAGATTATTTTAAAAATCCTAATGATTTGACTTTTATAATTGCTAAAACTGAATTAGAAGAGTTAGTTCAAGAGTTAGGTACATATGTTTCTTCACTTTCTTTATATGATTTAAATGGAAATCTTTTAACAGATAGTTCAAGCGGAAGTACTATACAAACTAATATATCAGATAGAAGTTTATGGGAAAGATTTATAAATACAGGGTATCAATATTCGATAGATGATGAGATAGAAGTTTCTCCTATTAATCAGGAGTATGTTATTAGTATATTAGCAGGGGTTATTGACTATACAGGAAAACCTGCTGGAGTTTTAGCAGCAGAATTAAAATGGAATAATTTTGCTAAAAAATATTTTTCTGAAATAACTATAGGAAAAACAGGAAATATTTATGTTGTAGATGAAGACGGAAAAAGAGTAGCTCATAAAGATGTTGAAAAAATCAATACTATATCTGAAGGTTCAAGAAATGCTTTACAGGCTGCATCTACTCATAAAAAAGGTTCTCTTCATTATGAAGATGATGGAGAAAAAGTTATGGTATTTTCAAGACTAGAAAATATAGATTGGATAATGTGTGTTACTATGCTTGACAGTGAATTTTATTCCGATAGAAATACACTTATAATGATAACTATCATATTAAGTATATTATTACTCTTTATTACATCATTCATAGTCGTGTTATATGTTAATAAAAATATATCAGGGGTTCTATCAAGAATAGCAAACGATTTAAATAGACTTGGAAATGGGGATTTAACTGTATCTGCACCAAGTAAATTCCTAACTAATAAATATAAAAATCATGAGTTTGGTATAATAGCCAACGGATTTAATAACACTATAGAAAAATTGAAAAATATAGTTACGAATATAATAGATTCTTCTAATAATATAGAATTAACTTCAAAAGAATTAGAAAGCGGAAATAATGATTTAGCTTTAAGAACTCAATCTCAGTCTTCATCATTAGAAGAGACTGCAAGTTCTATGGAGCAGATGTCTTCAAATATAAAAAATTCCGCTGAGAAATCAGTTATAGGAAATAATATGATGAATGATTCTAAAAGATCTGTAGAAGAAGCAGGACTTATAATAGACAGCACTACAAAAAGTATGGAAATGGTTTTTGAAGCAAGCAGAAAAATAACTAATATAACAAAATTAATAGAAGATATTGCTTTTCAAACTAATATATTGGCACTTAATGCTTCAGTAGAAGCAGCTCGTGCAGGAGAGCAGGGCAGAGGTTTCTCTGTTGTAGCTTCTGAGGTTAGAACATTAGCTCAAAATACACAAACTTCTGTTAAAGACATTACTGCTTTGATAGCAGATTCTGATGAGAAGATAAAGATAGCTACAGAAGCGGCTAGAAAATCTCAGGAAATATTTACTGATATAAAAGATAAAATAGAAAATACCGCAAGTATAATGAAAGATATTTCTACAACAGCAGTAGAACAGCAAAGCGGAGTTGAGCAGGTTAATCAGGCGGTACTAAAAATGGATGCAAGCACACAGGAAAATGCTAGTTTAGTGGAGCAGTCAAAAGAAGCTAGTATAACTTTAAGCAGCGAAGCACAGAAATTAATAGATGCTGTAAGTTATTTCAAATTGTAAAACTCTATAATATTAAAATTATATTTTGAATGGGCTTGAGAAATCAGGCTCATTTTTTTATTTAATAAATATTCTTAATTTAAATGAATTAATTTTCATTATAATCTATATATCCTCTTTCTTCCAATAATTTCTTTGTTCGTTTATCCCAATTTTTATCATCGCTTATAATAGATACATATTTCAATCTAGGAGCTGTTTCTTTTGAAAGCATATCTATATTAAAGCATTTTATATTTTCTAATATTAGAGTCCTTATTCTAGTATGATTTAATATAGAGTCCATATTTTCAAGACTCCTTAGATTAGTTAAAATAACTTTTGTTAAATTTTCTAAATTACTTAAATTAGGAATTTCTTTTAATGATGGTATATTATTTAATTCCAATGTTTTAAGTGTTTTCATTTCAGATATAAAATTAAAAGATCTTATATTTTTTCCTTTTTCAATATAAAGCTCTTCTAATTCAGGAAGTTTTTTAGGCATTTCTTCTTCATGAGAAACTCCTGTAAGAATGGCTATTTTTTTCAAATTAGGATTTTTATCAAAAGATTCCATTCTAAATATACCGGCACCTATTTCTCTTATAGTGCTTCTCATAGATAAATAAACATCTTGTTTTAAAGTAAGTCCGTTTTCTATGTACATACTTTCCAAATTTACTATATTATCGAGAGGCTTTAATTCCATATCTTTAGGTAAATCACCGTATAGATGCAGACTTCTTAAATTGATAAGTTTAGAAAATATTGATATATTTTTCAATGGATATTTAAGCGATGCATGATATATAAGATTTCTCATTTCAGGCAAAGCTGTAAGCAAATCATTACCGCTTATATTATTTTTATTACTTTCATTTTTTTCCGATGATATATTCACAAAGAAATCTTCTCTAGTTTTTAAAAGTTCATTAAGCATATTAATATTTTCTTTTTTTATTCCTATATCATCTATAAAAAGAATATGCCTTTCTTTTGAAAGTCCTAAATCAAAAATAGCTTGATTATCTAATTCTGATATTTTTATTTTTTTCATCATAATTATTTACCGTATTCAAAAATATAAACTATTATAATACAGGAGCTATAATTCTGCAAGCTGAATTTCTAAGTCTTACAAGCATTGACTGTTTGGAATACTCCTCTATAGTTACTTTATGAGAATTAAGTATATCTTTTTTAAATATATCCTCAAATTTTTTAGCAATATCAATATCATATATAACTGCATTCATTTCATAATGTAAATAAAAACTTCTTATATCCATATTACAAGTACCGCATGATACTATTCTTCCATCCATAACACAGAATTTACTATGCAGAAAACCTTTTTCATATAAATAAATGTTTACTCCAGCATTGAGCAAAGGTTCAAAATATGTCTGAGCCACCCACCAAGGAATTAATTTATCAGGCTTTCCTGTTATCATAAGATTTACATCTACTTCAGATAATGCCGCATTTTCTAAAGTTCTTAAAAAACCGTCATCAGGTACAAAATAAGGACTTTCTATATAAATACTTTCTTTAGCCTCTTCTATCATTTTGGAGTAGACTTTCTGTATGCTGTCCCACTTTGAGTCTGCTCCTGAAGTTATTATTTGAACAGGAAGAAATTTATCAGTAAATGATTGCGGAAATAGATCTTTTCTTATAATTGAGACTTTTTCTTCGTTTAAATCTTTATCAGCATATTTTATTTTTTTGAAGTGTTTATGTTTATATTCTTCTATATTATAGATTTCTAAGTCTCTTCCTCCGGCATTATACCAATCACATACAAAAACATTCTGTATGAGATTGCATGAATCTCCTACTATTCTCATATGAACATCTTTCCAAGAATTAAAATGTTTTCCTCCGTCTATATATTCCTGCCCTAGATTCATTCCGCCCATATAAGCTACTACGCCATCAACTACAACGATTTTTCTATGATTTCTATAATTAACAAATCTAGTCCATAATATAGAAAAAGGATCATGATAATATAAAAATTTTATACCATTTGCTTTTAACTCTCTTCTGTATTTTCTGCTTATTCTTTTTAATGATCCTACACCGTCGAATATAAGTCTAATTTCAACTCCTTCTTTTGCTTTTTTTATTAGAACATCTTTTATTCTATTTCCAAGCTTATCGCTTCTCCATATAAAATATTCCATGTGTATCGTTTTTTCTGCCAATTTCAAATCCTGAATTATGGCATCAAAAAGTTTATCTCCTTCATCAAAGACATAAACTTCATTTTGAACTGTTATAGGAGAGTAGCCGCTTTTTATTGCAAGCTTAACTAAATTTATATTTTTGCTGTAATTGCCCTGCATATTGTCAAGTATTTTTATTTGTTCTTTCAGAAGCGAAGAAAAATAATTTTTTATCATATCTTCAGGAAGTTTAGCAGAAATTTTCTTTTTTGATTTTTTCCAATCCATACCAAGAAATATATAGAATATTACTCCAATATAAGGCAGAAATACTAAAACGGTTAGCCAAGCTATAAATGAGTATGGAGGTCTATTTTCAAGAAGCATTTTTATAGCTATAGAGACCACATACAAGAAAAATATAATAGTTAATGTATAAAATACCATATTTACCAATACTATTTTCAGTTTATTACTCTCAATAATAAAATAGAAAATAATAAAAGTCAATCAATTAATATTAACATAATAATAAATTTTATTAAAGTACTTGACAAAAATCATTAGTAAGTTAAAATAAAATCACTTCCGAAAATATTTGTAATGAAGGGCGTTGGTTTTTGGCAGCAAAAACTGACACTCTTTTTTTTATTTAGTAGGAAAATAATAAAAAAGTGTTTATATGAATAAAAAAACTAAACCTCAGAAACAAAAAGAATACGGCAGAGAACCTAAAAAAAAGAAATTTAAAAAAGAGAAATCAATTAAGAAAATAGATAATAATATAATAGATGAAGCTGTATTGTTTAATGGTATAAAAGATGTTTTAGAGGAAAATAATATATATCTTCTTGATTTGAAGGTAAGAGCTATTTCTGATAATAAAAAAGTATATGCTGTTATCTTTAAGAATAAAGAAAGTGTATCTCATACTCATTGTATAGAAACTACAAGAAGGATTCAGGATTGCATAAAGGCTAATGGTTATGATGAGGGAGATTATACTATAACAGTTTCTTCTGCGGGGTTCAGATGGAAGTTTAATGACAGATATGAATTATTTGAAGATATGCCTATAAAAATAAAATATAAAAGCGGCGATGAGTTTATTACTGCTTATGCAATGCTGAAAAAGGTTGAAGATGACTGTATTATAATAACTGTAACTGATGAAGATAATGTTATTAATGAAAAAAATATAAAAATATTAAAAAAAGATATCATAAAAGCAAGATTAAATTGTTAATATTGATATACTATAAACATGTTTAATAATAAAAATAAAAAAATGGAGAGTCAAAATGTTTGAAAATGTTGGAACTTATTTACAGCAGCTTTCTGATGAAAAAGATATTAGTGTAGAGCTTTTGAAAGAGGTTATAGCATCTACTATGGAATTAGCTTTGAAGAAAAAATATGGCGATGATATAAAATTTCATATTCATTTTGACAATAAGAATAATCCTACTGTATATAAAGGTGCCAGCGTTGTAGAAGAAGTTAGAAATAAAAATAAAGAAATATCTTTGGAAGATGCTAAGAAATTAGATCAGGATATTAATTTGGGTGATGAGGTATTAATACTTGTAGATCAGGTTGAAGCATTTGGAAGAATAGAGAGTACAGTAGCTAGAACAGCATTTTTTCAAAAAATTTCTGAATTAGAAAAAAATATTATATACAATGAATTTAAAAGAAGAGAAAATCAGCTTGTAAACGGATATTTTCAGAGAGAACATAGAGGAACTATTTATATAAATTTAGGAAAAACAGAAGGTGAATTACAGAAAAAAGATCAGTCTCCTAGAGAACATTATACATCAGGCGATAGAATAAGAGCCTATATATATAAAGTACAGGGCGGTAAAGATGAAAAAGGCAAGGAAATACCTACTAAAATACTGCTTACTAGAACAAAACCTGATTTTATCAAAAAATTATTTGAACTTGAAATACCAGAGATAGCTGATGGTACTATAGAGATTAAAAATGTAGTAAGGCAGCCGGGTTTAAAAATAAAAGTTGCTGTTTCTTCTAATAAGCCTGAAGTAGATCCTATAGGAGCTTGTATAGGTCAGAAAGGTATTCGTATACAGTCTATTATTAAAGAAATAGAAGGTGAAAAGATAGATGTTGTAAAATGGTCTAAGGACATAAGAGAATATATTGCTGAGGCTATAACTCCTGCTAAGCCAATACGAATTATTATTACGGATCCTGAAAAAAAGGAAGCTATGATTATTATACCAGATGAGCAGCTTTCTTTAGCATTGGGAAAAAGCGGTTATAATGTGAAATTAGCTTCTCAGCTTACAGGATATTATTTTGATATAAAAACTGAAACAGATATAAAAGAAAATCCGGAATTATTAAAAGATATAGTTCCTCTAAATCAAATATTCTCAGATAATACAGAAGAAATTGAGTCTGCTGATGAAGAATTAGAAAATACTGAAGTATTTGAAAGTAATTTGTATTCATTGCAGGGCATTAATGAAGCAATTATAAAAACGCTTATAGATAATAATATCAATTCTATAGAAGAATTATATAATATGTCGGCTGAAGACATTATAGAAAAAACTAATCTTGAAAAAGAAATTGTAGATAATTTAATGCTTGTAATGAAAGATGTTGTTGAGGTTGTAGAGGCTTCAGATGATGAATATGAAACTACTTCCGAAGAGGTTGTTGAGGAAATTGAAGTTTATGAATGCCCTAATTGCGGATCAAGTATTACAGAAGATATGACTAAATGTCCTAAATGCGGAATTGAGCTTTCTTTTGAATAATTGAGTTATTTATATGAAATGCAGTGTTTGCTATAGTAATAATTATACTGAAATAGGTATTATAAAAAATATATGGGATAGTGATAAAAAAGTTTATCAGTGTAATGACTGCAAATTATATTATATTGAGCCGCCTACTGAAGATGAAATGAATAATTTATATAAAAATGAATATCATAAATATTGGCTGTACCATAATGGAAATAATAAAATAAAAAATAAAATATTTGAATATGCTAAATTTAGAATTCGTTATTCAAGAAGTTTGTCTCAATTTAAATTTGTAAATTATTTATTTAATGATATTAAAAATAAGCATAATATTAAGGTCTGTGAAATAGGTGCTTTTGACGGACTTTTATTAAAAATATTTAAAGATAATGGTTTTAGTGTCTATGGATATGAACTTAATGATTATGCTAGAAACTATGCTGAAAATAAATATAGTATAAAATTAGAATCAGATTTTTTGAGCAGTAATGAAAAATATGATATTATAATGCTTTCGCATGTTTTAGAGCATTTTGTTAGTCCTAGAGATATATTACTAAAAATAAAATCTATGCTTAATGACAATGGATATCTATATATAGAAGTTCCTAATTCTCCTATGCGGGAAGAAGTTGATAATGATATATTAATTGATTGTTTGACTACGGAACATACTGTTAATTTTAATCCATATAATTTAAAAATGTTATTAGAAAGTGTTAAATTTGAAATAGTAGATATTAAATATAGTAATTATAATGTTGATAAAGATAATATTAGTTTAAAAGCTGATATATTAAAGGGCAATATGACGAGTTTAAAAAATATTGTACCATTTTCTATATTTGGTATAAAGACATTCATCTTTCCAAGTTTATCATTTGTTAATTATGATTGTGAAAAAACTAAATGGAGTTATGGAGAAAATATTAGGCTTATAGCTAAAAATGTTTGTTAATTTTGTATTATAATTACTAATTTCAAAAGTTATAAAACCAACTATTATTGATTATAAAAGAGAAATATATTAAAAAAATTAAAAATTTAAAAAATTATATAAAAATTCATTATTATCTTTGACTTTATGCATATAATTTTCTATATTATTTATAAAGAAGATTATAAATTTTATAAAGGTTATTATAATGAAAAATAAATTAATGATAAAGTTCTTAGCTCCTTTCATAATATTTCTTTTGATTTTATTTATAGGTATATATATTCTTTATAAGCCCTTATATAAATCCAGATTTTTAAGAGAGAAGAATCTTCAATCATTAGAGGCAAAGACTAGAACGGAAGGTTATGTTGAAGGATTGAAAAATACTATTTATGTTATGGATGCATATTTATCATCTAATCCTAATTGGGTGGAGTTTGGTAATTTTATAACTAATGTTCAGAAACTTAATGAAGGGTATTTGAATGTATATTTTGGAAATACTACTCCATATCCTCAAGGCGGAGTTTTTATTAATACATTAGAAGTTTATCCGCTTACTTATGATCAAACTTCAAGAGATTGGTATAAAGATTCTGTTGCAACTAATAATATAATGATTAGCGATCCTTATATAGATTTTGCAGTAAATAAACTTACTATTACATTTGCAAAGGCTGTTTATACTAATGGGGCTTTAAAAGGTGTATGTGCTATAGATTTTGCTAATATAAATACTATATCTGAGAGTATAAAGAAAAATTTTGAAGATGAAATTTATATAGTTTCAGATAATGGTATTTTTATGACGCATGACAATAAAGATTATATATTAAATGAAACTAATAATTTATTTACATATCCTATATTTGCTGATTTTAAAAATAATTTATCATCGCATATAGGGGATTTAGATATAATAGATAATGAATGGTATACTATTAAAAAAACAGATAATGCTCCTTGGATATTAGTATTCAAAGGAAGTGCTGAAATGTTTTATTCTCAATTTAGGTTTCTTATGATAAGTTTGTTTCTATGTATATTATTTCTTATAATTTTAGAATTTCTTTTAGTTGCTAGAATAGTAATACCATTATCAAATAATCTATATCATGCTATTACAGTAATGACATTAATGCAAGATGGAAGATTTGACAGTCAATTTGATGATAAAGATTTAAAAAGAAAAGATGTTGCCGGCGTTTTGGCAAATTCAATCAATGATATGCAGAATATAATGCATACTATTGTTTCTGAATTAAAAGAAAATATATCATTAATTAACAATTCATCAGAAAAAATATCAATGGGCATAGATAATTTATCAGACAGAACATCTTCTCAAGCTGCGGCTGTTGAAGAAATAACTAGTTCTGTAGAAAACCTGCTTTCAGCCATTTCTAATACTTCAAAAAACTCTTATAATGCTAAGAATATGAGTTCTAAAGTTACTGAATCCACTCAAAATGGAGTAGCGGCAGTTAATGAAATATCAAATAATATGAATGAAATTTCAGAATCTAGTAAGGAAATATCAAATATTACAAAACTAATACAATCAATAGCTTTCCAAACTAATATATTAGCACTTAATGCAGCAGTAGAGGCGGCTCGTGCTGGTGAACAGGGAAGAGGATTTGCTGTAGTAGCTTCAGAAATAAGAAGTTTAGCTCAAAATGTTAATGAAGCTGCCGGCAATATTACAAATATTATAGAAAATACTGTATCTAAAATAGAGATTGGTGATGAATCTGTAAAAAGATCTTTGGATATACTTGTGGAAATAGAAAATTCCGCCAAAGAAGTTTCTGATATACTAGTCAATATATATGAATCTACATCAGAAGAAGAAGAGAGTGTAAGACAGATTAATACATCTATGAATGAATTAAATAAAATCACTCAGGAAAATGCTGAATTAGTTAATGACAGTTCATTGCTCGGAAAAGATGTTGTAAATGGAACTAATAATTTATATTCTGAATTAGAATATTTTAAATTAGACAATAATTTTAAATAAATAAAATAGAAAGAGTATACTTATAATAAAAAGTATACTCTTTTTTATTAGATTGTTTCTTAATTATATTTTTAAACTTTTGATGATTTCGCAAACTTTATCTATTTCAGCCATACTTATATCTCTATGAGTAACAAATCTTATTTTATAATCACCAAAAGAACTTGCTTTGATTCCTTTTTCTAAAAGTTTTAGCAATATTTCTGATGATGATTTTTCTGTATCTGCTATTACAATATTAGTTTCTACATTTTCTAAATTAAGAGTTCCCATTCCAGAATCAAGTATTGCTTTTGCTATTTTTTTTGCTTTTTGATGATCTTCCTCTAATGACGGTATATTATTTTCTAAAGCATATATTCCTGCAGCAGCCATAAGTCCTATTTGTCTCATTCCACCTCCTATTAATTTTCTTATTCTAAATGCTTCATCAATAAAATCCTTATTAGAGCATATCATAGCACCCATAGGAGCACCTAAGCCTTTAGATAAACAGAAAGTTATTGAATCAGTATTTGAAGCTATTTCTTTTACAGATACTTTGCTTGCTATAGATGCATTGAAAACTCTTGCCCCGTCCATATGAAGATGAACATTTTTTAATTTAGTGAAATCATGCAATTCTTTTAATATTTCTATAGGATAAACAGAACCTCCATGTCTGTTATGAGTATTTTCTACTTCTACTATATTAACAGATGACATATAATAAGGCTGTTCTTTTAAATAATCTTTAATAATATCTTTAGTTAATATTCCTCTTTCAGCTTTAACAGGTAATGGTATTATATCAGCCAAAGATGAAACACCTCCAAGTTCATAATGTATTATATGAGACTCTTCTTCTAAAAGTACCTGTCTAGTTTTTCTTCCTAATATCATCATAGGTATTAAATTACCCATAGTACCGCTTGAAACGAATATTGCTTTTTCTTTTCCTGTTATATCACAAGCAATTTCCTGAAGTTTATTTACTGTAGGATCTTCCATATAAACATCATCACCGCATTCTGCATTGTATATTGCTTTACGCATTTCTTCGCTTGGTTTTGTAATAGTATCGCTTCTTAAGTCATAAATTTCCATTTTAATTGCTCCGTATATTAAAAAAATATTTTAATGCAATAATTCTAATTCTTTTTTTGTAAATTACAACTATTAAAAAATAATTGAAAAATTTATAATTTTATCTATAATAATTTATTATTTTATAATTTTTTATATTAAGGATAAATAATCTATGATAAAAAGATATACTAGAAAAGAAATGGGAGAACTTTGGAGCTTACAAAATGAGTTTCAGGTTATGCTTGATGTTGAAATTGCTGCTTGTGAGGCTATGGCTGAAATAGGAGAGATTCCTCATGAGGCAGTAAAAAATATTAAAGAAAAAGCAACTTTTACAGTAGAGAGAATTGCCGAAATAGAAAAAGAAACTAATCATGATATAATTTCATTTGTAACTGCCGTTCAGGAAAATGTAGGAGAAGGAGGACAGTATATACATAAAGGTTTAACTTCAAGCGATGTTAAAGATACTGCATTGGCTGTAATGATGAAAAGATCTGCTGAGATAATACTTGATGATTTGAAAAGATTATCAGAGGTTTTATTAAGAAGAGCAAAAGAACATAAATATACTCCTTGTATAGGAAGAACACATGGTATACATGCTGAGCCTATGACATTAGGATTAAAATTTATATTATGGTATGATGAAAATGAAAGAAATATAAAAAGGGTAGAGGAAGCTAAAAAACAGGTTTCTGTAGGTAAACTATCAGGAGCAGTAGGTACTTATAGTAATATTGATCCTAGAATAGAAGAGATTGTTTGTAAAAAGCTAGGAATAGAAGCTGATAAAGTCTCTACTCAGATAATTCAAAGAGATAGGCATGCACAGTACCTTACTACATTGGCAATAGTGGCTAGTTCATTAGAAAAATTTGCTACAGAAATCAGAAATTTGCAGAGAACAGATATAAGAGAAGCAGAGGAATATTTCAGCGAAAAACAAAAAGGTTCATCAGCCATGCCTCATAAAAGAAATCCTATAACTTGCGAGAGAATATCTGGACTAGCAAGAATTGTAAGAGGTAATGCATTGGCTTCTATGGAAGACATTACACTTTGGCATGAAAGAGATATAAGCCATTCATCTGTAGAACGTGTTATACTTCCAGATTCTACTATTGCCGTTGATTATGCTATTAATAAATTTATTGATATAGTAGATAAACTTTTAATATATCCAGAGGCTATGAAGGCTAATATTGAAAAAACAGGCGGTTTGATATTCAGTCAAAGAATATTGATAAGTTTAGTTAATAAAGGCATTGACAGAGATAATGCCTATAGATGGGTGCAGAGAAATGCAATGAAAAGATGGCTAAATAATGAAGACTTCAGAGAGAATGTCCATAAAGATGAAGATATTACAAAATATTTAAGCTCGCAGGAAATTGATGACTGCTTTGATTATGCATACTATTTAAGAAATATTGATGTTATAATGAAAAGGTTTGGAATATAATTTTAATTAAATAAAAGAATGATAATTGATTATAAAATAATTAGTTATCATTCTTTTTTATTGCATTAATTTTAATAATTATACTCGTTTCAAAACATATTAATAAATTATTTTATATATAAAAATAATATAACCTAAAACATTTATTTAGTTTTTAAATAACTCTATTTTATAATTGATTATAGTAAATAAATTTCTACTCAATTATAATCTTATTTAGCACTTTTATTTTTATTATATTTTTTATTCAGAACTCTTGAGAAGCAATCTAAATTATAATCAGCAAAATCCTGTTTATCTTTCATATAGTAAGCAAGCCCTGCAACCATAGCCGCGTTATCGGTTGTATATTTTAAAGCAGGAAGATAACATTCAAAGTCTTTAGAGTTTCCAAATCTATCTCTCAAATAACTATTGCATGCTACTCCTCCAGATAATGTAACTCTTTTTATACCGCTTTTTTCAGCATATTTTAAAGTCTTAATATATAGAGGTTCTATTGCACTTATTTGAAAAGCTGCCGCTATATTTTCATTAGTTGCTTCGTATCCTTCTTTAAGATATTTTTTTGTAGAGTAAACGCATGCTGTTTTAAGTCCGCTATATGAAAAATTAAATTCATCTATGCCATTTAATAATACAATAGGATATTTTATTGCTTCTTTGTTTCCTTCTTTAGCTAATCTGTCTATTATAGGTCCGCCCGGATATCCTAGATTTAAAAATTTTGAAACTTTATCATAAGCCTCTCCAACAGCATCATCTAAAGTAGTGCCTATAACTTTATATTCACCGTAATCATGAACTTCTGTTATTATAGTATGTCCTCCGGATACTACTAACGCTATATAAGGAAACTCTATATCATTTGTAAGGTGAGGAGAATAAATATGTGCTGCTATATGATCCAAGGCTAGTAATGGTTTATTTAAGGAAAATGCCAATGATTTTGCACTTGCCACCCCTACAAGCAGGGAACCTAACAACCCCGGTCTGTTAGTAACGGCAAATAAATCTATATCATTTAAAGTAGTGTCTGCATCTTTTAATGCCTTATCTATGACATATAGTATAGCTTCTAAATGTTTTCTTGCCGCAATTTCAGGAACTACTCCCTGAAATTCTTTGTGGGCATCTATTGATGAGCTTAATACTGAAGAAAGTACATTTTTTCCATCTTCAACTATAGCCGCAGAAGTATCATCGCATGAAGTATCTATACCTAATATTTTCATCTTATCTCCGATATTAATTTTATCTTAAAGTATAATATATTTTTTTATATTATTTGTAAATAGTATATTTTTTAATTATCTTTATAATTTATTTTTATAAGCTTCAAATCTGCTGATATCATAAAAAGACAAGGCAGAAGAATCAATGTTAAAAGTGCTGAAAATAAAAGTCCGTAAGCCATAGCCATAACCATAGGTACGATTAAATCGGCACTTCCTCCTATACCATAAACAGTTGGAAGGAGTCCGAATATTGTAGTTACAGTTGTAAGAAATATGGCTCTGAATCTGTCTCCTGCACCTTCCACAACGGCATTTAATACATCTTGTTTGTTATGTATATTGCCTCCTTCAAGTATTCTGTTTATTAAATCAACCATTATAATACCATTATTCACAACAATTCCTGCAAGCCCAACTATACCAACAGCACCTACAAATGACATAGGCATTCTATGGGCTGCAAATCCAAGTATAACGCCGATTATTCCAAAAGGTATTATACCAAGTATCATAAAAGGCTGAACGAATTTATTAAACTGAAGCAGAAGTATTACATATATAGCTATTATGGCAATTAAATATCCCCATGCAATACCTATTATAGATCCTCTAGTTTCTTTTACCTCTCCTGCAAACTCTACGCTTATATTAGGATAATCTTTAGATATAGAATTAAAATAGTCCTGCATTGCATAAGTTACTTGTATGGCAGTATTTTTTCCCTGTTCAAGATCTGCAGTCATAGTTATAGATTTTTTACCGTTATAGTGTCTTATGCTTGACTGATTGTTTGTGATATATATATGTGCTATATCTTTTAATTGTATGAGTCTGTTATATGTATTCGGTATATAAAGATTATTAAGTACATTAGTGTCATAAGTATATTTTTTATCTAATCTTACTCTGAAGTCTAATTTATTTTCAAACTGCTGAATTGAAGTGGCTACTATTCCAGCATAAGCCGCTCTTAATTCTCTTGCTGCATAAGCTACATTAACTCCAAGTTCTGACATTCTGTCATAATCAAATATTACTCTCAATTCTTCCTGTCCTATTTTATCATCATCATCGTAATTAACCACTCCATTTAAACTTAAAAGATGCTCTTTCATTTTATCTTTTACTTCTTTAACCATAGCAGTGTCATTTCCTATTATCTTTATATCAACTGCTTTTCCGGGATTTATAGGAAGTTTAGTATTTACTGTGATTAATGATAATTCATCTTTTATTGTGCTTTTTTCTATAGCCGCATTTAAATCATCTGCTATATCATAAGCTATCTTTTCTCTGTTATTAGCAGGTACTAAATATATCATAATACCGGCAAGATTATCCATCTCTTCCGATACTTCTACAGTATTTTTATCTAATTGCTTTCCAAGTAAACTGTATACTGCTACTATATCATTGGTATTTATTGTTTCATATATAATATTTTCTACTTGCTGAAGATATTTTTCTGTTTTGTATATAGAACTTCCAACACCTGTATCGATATTAACTACTATAACATCAGCACTTGTATCATAAATTAAAGTAAACTTAGAAAATATTACTTTTGCTATTAAAAGAGTAATGAACAATGTAACTATAAAAAATATAAGAACAATATACCTAAACTTTAATGTAAATCTTAAAAACTTAACAAAAGGAATTTTTAATTTATCAAATAATTTATCTTTATCAAAATCAAGCGGATTTTTAAAATTAAATCTTTTTCTTTTATGTTCGCCTGTTAGTTCTTCTTTAGTGATTAAGTTATTTGGAAGAAGCAAAACAGCCTGAAAAATACTCACTACTAATGCCACAATAACAACTCTAGGATACTGATTAATTAATCTTCCCATAGTACCTGTAACAAATATTATAGGAGCAAATGATGCAACTGTTGTGAGAGTAGAAACAAGCATAGGCATAAATACTTCTCCTACAGCATTTTTTGTAGCTTCAAGACCTCTTATACCTCTTTGATGATAGTTAAAAATATTTTCTGACACTACTATAGAATTGTCCACTATCATACCAAGTACGGTTATGATTCCTCCGAGAGATATTATATTGAAAGTAATTCCAGAATATGTCATATAAATAAGTGAAACTGATATAACTATAAGCATTCCAAGCGAAGTGAATACTGCACTCTTAAAATCCAGAAATATTATAAGTATTATAAATATGATGATAAAACCTGTTATAATATTTGAAGAAACTGCATTAAGCAAGTCTGTAATAGTTCTTGAGTTATCAGCCATAGGAACTATTTCTATATTGCTTGGAATGGTAGATTTATTTTTTTCAAAATATTGATTAACATTATCAATAGTTTTTAATATATCAGCATCTTCTTTTTTTATTATATTTATAGAGTATCCATGCTTACTATTAACTCTCATATACACACTTTTATCGACGAATAATTCTTCAACTCTTGCAATATCTCCAATTCTTACAGGCTGTCCGTTAAATATAGAACGCACTATAACATTTGTAATAGATAAAGGGTCTTGAAATTGCCCTGTAGTAACAAGAAGTTTATTTTTATCTTCTAAGTTATCACTTTCCGAAGGCTTCATACTTCCGCTTGTAGAGCGTATATTTCTTAAAGATAATGCCTGTATGATTTCGGTTAATGAAGTATAGTATTCTCTTAATTTATAAGGATCAGCTAGTATTTGTATTTCTGGGTCTGTTCTTCCGTATACTTCTATATTTGCAACTCCGTCTACATATTTTAATTCTTTTTCGAACCTTTTTGATATATCATAAAGTTCTTGTTCGCTTCCTTCCTGTCCTTCTTTAAATCTTATACCCAAATTGTATATAGGCATTCTGTTTGCATTGGCTTCAAAAATTTTGATTTCTGAAACATCTTTTGATACATTAGGAGCATTCTGAAGTCTTCTAAATATTTCATCTTTTACAGGTCTTGAATCTTTTAAATTCATATCTATTCTTATAGTAAGTATTCCTGCATTTTCTATTATTATAGAATAAAACTCATCAATACCAGCTATAGTCTGAAGCTCATCTTCTATTGGTATCATAGCATATTGTTCAACATCTTCTGGAGAAGCTCCAGGGTATATAACCTGCACTATCATAACATCAAAGTTTGTAGATGGAAATGCCTCTTTTTTTATATTAAGATAAGAGTATATTCCAACTGCTAAAGTTATTAAAATGATTACATTAACTAATAATCTGTTTTTTGCAAATAGTTCTATAATTTTATTCATATATTATTTTTCCAACACAAAATTAATTTATTATTGTTTTTTTTAATAAAACTAATAATTCGCTAATTACTAAGAAGCACCAGAGAATTATAGTCCATTACAGTACTTATTATCATATATTCAAGATTTAAAAGCTCTGCTCTTGCCTGTGCTAAATCAAGCCTAGCATTTATTATCTCATCTATAGGTAAACGCCCCTGTCTGAATTTGGCATTTTGAGTATTTATTCTTGATACTATAGCATTAACTTCTAATTTTTTGTTTTCAAGCATTTTTTTATACGCTTCAAACTCATCATAATAAGTACCTATCTGCACATCAAAATCCCTATTCACTCTGTCAAAGTCAGCAGTAACAGCATTCAAAGCAGCATAAGCATCTTCCATTTTAGCTTTGGCATCTCGTCCGCCTATAGGATAAGAAAACATAAGACCTACAAAATAATCAACATTTGTCATAGTAGAAAAAGATTTAAAATACCCGCTGTCGTCCAAACTTGATAATGATACGCTTCCTACTATTGATAAGTCCGGCAATGCATTATTTTTCATTATAGAGAGTGCATATTCGCTTCTTAGTTTTAATTGATAAGCCATTTGTCCCTGAGCACTTTCTAAAAAAGGCACTATATCCACTTTGGCATTAATAGAAGTTTCAAGAGTCTGAGTCCAATCATCTTCGTTTGGTATAATATTCTCTTCTGGTATGAAGAACTTTATATTTCTTATAATTTTTTTTAGCATCAATTCTGATTTATCTTTTGCTTCTATATATTTCAAAGTTTGTCTTCTTGCATTCTGATATGAGTCATTATCTATAACTCCGCTTGAATATCTTCTATATACCTGATTTTCAAAACTTCTTGCTTCTCTAATCATCGCATCATACAAAGCTATTAATTTTCTTGCCATTATCCATTGATAATATATTTTCTGATAAGAGGTTAATACGCTGTTATCATCTATCATTCTTTTTAACTTAGCTATAGTAAGCTGATATTCTGCATCTTTAATTGGGTATCTGTCTAGTTTTCCGAAAAAGTCTCTAAGTATTGGCTGAGCTATTTGTATTCTTATGCTTGGAGAATAGTATTTAAAATCATTGGTACTCATATTCGGCAATTTGCCATTTACTGTACCAAATGGAGTATCTACAGGAAGAGAAATATCTCCTGTTTTGAAATCACCAAAAAAACTGTCATGCTTAATTTCTACAGACCATCTAGTTCCTGAGTAGGGTATAAGTCCGCTGAAACCTGCACCTATTCTAAAACCATTATAACTAAAATCTGATGTTGGTAAAAAACTATATTCATCAAAATGACTTTGCTTTCCTATAGCACCAGCCTGCAAATCGAACTTTACATCGCCTGAGCTTTTTGCTTTAGTTAAATTATTATATGCATTACTTTCTTGAGATGCTGTTAATTTCATCTCTGGTATTAAGATTTTTATTCTCTCCATGTATTGAGTATATGGAAGTACTATATTGTTATTAGTTTGAGCAAAAATAAAAAAATTAAAAAAAACTGACTGTAAAATAATAATATATATCAATTTCCTTAACACTTTATAACACCTATTAAAAATATTGTATACATTTTATTATTTTTAGTTTTTTTATCAAGTACAATAAAATTACTATTGTATGATAAACTACATTTTTAATTTTTTGTAAATTATATATATTTTAATTTTTTTATATAAACATCTTAATATATTATACAATAGTTTTTATGATTTGAATTTTTATCAATATATTCTTATTTATATAAATACTTAATGATATTTATATACTAAAACAATAAATTATACAACATATAAAACATTATTTTTATAATTTATAAATTACTAAATTTTATACATAATCTTTTCAAGTAGTATTGAAATAAGTCTAAAACTAATTTTATTTATACTAGCCTTAGGAAGTACACTAATGCAATAATATTTATTATATAAAAATTGCAAAACATTTTTATTATAAACTTTATTTTTATTGAAATATATGGCATACTTTATACATGAAAAATGATAAAAAAGATTTAAGAATTATAAAAACTCAAAAACTTTTAAAAGAATCCTTACTTGAACTTTTAAAAAGCAATTCATTAAAAGATATAAGCGTAACAGAGATATGCGAACATGCACTAGTAAATAGAGTTACATTTTATGATCATTTTAATAATAAAGAAGAACTTTTAAATTCTATTATAGATGATATAAAAGAGGATATCATAAAAGAATTAAGAAAGGATAACTCTATATACGATTTTAGAAAGAACTATAGAAAAATATTAGAAAAAGTTATTAATTACTTCGATGATAATAAACAATATTTTAATATATCATTAATAGACTATAATAATACATCATTATTTATTTCATCATTATACAAAATATTCATAGACTACTTAGATGAAACTATGAAAGGTGATGATATTGAAAAAACAAAAATTATGTCGCAGTTTTTTTCTGGTGCTTTAGTTTCTGTAATACTTCGCTGGGTTAAAGATGACAATAATAAAAAAATAAAAAAAGAGGATTTACTAAATAATATATGTGAATTATTGGATAAATCTCTTAAATAAAATATAGTTTACATAATATTTTTAATTTTTATATTGATAATAATTATTTTTTATGTATACTAATATATACTATATTATAAAATGAAGTAGGGCAGATTATGGCAAATATAGGTATTATAGGGGCAGGAGGTTGGGGACTTGCTCTTGCAAATATTTTCTCTGAAAAACATAATATTAAAGTATGGGTTCATAGTGAAAGCAGTTACAAATTATTAAGCACTTCATATAGAAATGATAATTATTTGGAGAATATAGAATTAAATAGAAGCATCAAATTTACAACAGATGTAGGAGAGGCAGTGAATGATAGTGAGATAGTGATAATAGTAACTCCTTCATTTGCTTTTGCTGAAGCTTGTACAAATATAGAGCCTTATATAAGCAATGAGCAAATATTGGTATCTGCAACTAAGGGACTTGATAGAAAAACAGGTAAAACTATGAGCGAAGTAGCTAGAAGCATAATATCAGGCGATTTATCAATACTTACACTTTCAGGACCATCTCATGCTGAAGAAGCTGCTAAGGGAGTGCCTACTGCAGTAGTTGTGGGAGGTGAAAAAGGCGTTTCTGAATATGTAAGAGATACTTTAACAGTTCCTCCAAAGTTTAGAATATATAATTCTACAGACCAGAAAGGTGTTGAAATAGGTGGGGCTTTAAAAAATATTATAGCTATTGCAGGCGGTATAGTAGACGGACTTCATCTTGGAGATAATACAAAGGCTGCTCTTATAACAAGAGGACTGCATGAAATAGTAAGATTTGCTTTGAGTAAAGGTGCTAGAATAGATACTATGTATGGACTTTCTGGAATAGGAGATTTAATAGTTACTTGTTCCAGCGGACTTAGCAGAAACAATAGATTAGGAAGAGAACTTGCTAAAGGTAAAAAATATCAAGAGGTAACAGCTGAAAGTCATGGGCAGGTTGCTGAAGGAGTATATGCTACTACTGCAGCTTATGAATATGCTAAAAAAAATAGTATTTACATGCCCATAACAGAAGCAATATATAATATACTATTCAATAATGCTAATATAAAAAATACAGTAACAGAACTTATGAGTAAAGAAGCTAAGAGCGAAGGATTCTTTTAATTAGTATATTATAAAAAATAAGGAGATACTATGATAGCATCTCCTTTTATCTTAATTAGAAATACAGTATTAATTTAAATATGAATCTCTTATATCTTTAAGATATTTTACAGATCTTTTTAAGCCTTCATCTTGATCCTTAAGAAGTTTTTCCAAATATTCATTAGAAATTTCTTGAGGATAATAGTATTCTAAAGGCTTTATTTCATTGTATGGATAAGGCTGAGGATGTATTTTAAATGCATTTTCTCCTACTTTATCTACTCCACCTACACCTGGAGCTCTTTTAAACTGTGCACAATATGGGTGGCATGATTCTATATTAATTCTTTTTAGAGGAGATTTATTATATAAAATATCATATATTTTTTTTATATCTAAATTACCTTCACCTATAGGTATTCCGCATACAACATATTTATAAACATCTTCAGGATCTTCTATTATAATATGATCTTTAGCATGTGTTGAGAATGTATATGGAGCCATATTATTAGCAGCTTCTATCGGATCTTCCCAAGCCATCATAGAATTTCCAAAATCAAATAATAAACCTATCCAAGGACTTGATAATTTTTCAACAACCCAAACTAATTCTTTAGAAGTTTCATATTCATGATTTTCTAAAGCTATTTTGATCCTATATTTTTTTAAAATAGGTATAATTTTTTCTAATTTAGGTATTGCTTCTTCGTATATTGAAGTATCAAAATATTGTCTAACCTTGGCCGGATCATATTTGCCGCCTGCCCCAGATTCTTCAGATATTACAGGATCCTTCGTTGGAATATATGTTCTTACAACTTCTGCATCTAATATATGAGCTACTTTCAGAACTTTTTCCAAATGCTCAAACTCTATTCCTTTTGTATCTACTTCTATATATAATCCTAATTTATCACATAATGCTCTAACTTTTTTCAAATGATTAATTTCATCTGTTTCTAAAGTTCCCCAATTAGGATCTAAATTATAGTCTTTTATTATATTAATTTGAACACCGTCTAAACCAAGCTCACTTGTTTTATTAATAAAATCAAATATATTCATTCTTTTATTTTGAAAGAATAAATGATAACTTTCTGTTTCTAAACCTAATTTCATTCTTGAACTCCTAATTTTTCTCTTCTTTTAATCATTGATAAAAGTAAACTAGATATTAATATACCAAGTACTGAAAAACCTGCCATTATAAAAAATACTATTCTATATCCTGCAAATCCGGGATTATTATCTAATATATTTCCATATAATGCAAAAGCAAACATTTGAGGTGAATATCCAAATATACAAGCTATAGACATAGCAGCACCTGATATTTCTCTAGGTACTTTTACTTCATCAATAGGAGCAAAAAATACTGCTCTCATAGAAAATATTATAGCACCATAACTTAATGTAAGAACCATACCTATATAAGGATTGAATTGTCCATGCGGAATAAATGTAAATCCTATTATTGCAATAGCAGATAAGAAAAATGCAAATCTTAAATATTTAGTAGGCGAGTGGAACACTTTATCTGATAATACACCACCTATAGGACCTCCTACAATTTTTAATCCATATTGATTTATTACACCATAAGCCCCAACTAAAGCCACAGGTATACTGTATATATCTTTTAGAAATGGTATAAAATAAGTTAAACCGCAATATACAGAATATACGCTAAATATTGTTAATGAAACTACCCAGATTTCTAAACTTTTTATTGCTTTTATAACACCCTGTATAGCTACCTTATCTCTTGAAACTTTATTTCCGCTTTCATCTTCTAATTTTACAACATCATCTTCTAATAATATGTATGATAATATTCCAGCTACTATAACAGCAGCAGAGAAGAATATTATACCGCCTCTCAATCCTGCAGAACCAGAGCCTAATAATGTAAACACACCTAAAGCACTATAAGCGATAACTACATCCACAATACCTCTTCCAGCTTCTAAGAAACTAAATAATCTCCCTTGTTCATTACTATCACCTAATAATCTTACAGATTTCAATAATACAGGCCAATATATAACTTCACCAAATAATGATAATAATCCCCAAGAAATCAATATACCGTAATATGGCGGAAATGTAGACATATATAATCCTACTAAACCAACACCAATAAGTCCAACAGGTATTAATATTCTTTTAGAAAATCTATCAGATATGTAAATAGAAAAGAAATTACCTATGGTTTGTACAAGTCCGTAAACAGATAAAGCAAATCCTATTTGTGTATGAGTTAAATTCATAAATTCCTGCATAGGTACATAAAATGCATCTTTTAAAGATGACAATTTAAATACAGTTCCGCCTCCAAATACCAGAACACAGAATGTGAACCATTTCTTAAAACTATTTTTTACAGCTTTTTCTTCTTTTGACATAAGTACTCCTTATTTTTATTTATTATGATAAATTGGATTTATCTGAAATAATATTTGATTTTGTATGATTAATAGAAAGTTTATTTTTTATACAAAAATACTTATAATAGAAATGTATACAATAAAATACACTATAATTTAAGTTTTTATTTAATTTATATAAAAAATCTGTTGACTGTTGACTGTTGACTGTTGACTGTTGACTGTTGACTGTTGACTGTTGACTGTTGACTGTTGACTGTTGACTGTTGACTGTTGACTGTTGACTGTTGAACATAAATAATAATCCTATATTATTTAATATAGTTAAAATTATTAGTTTGTCAAATTTATTTTATGAAAAAAGTATGAAATATTATATTTTAGTCATATCAAGAGACTGCTGTACAACTCCTTTTAATATCACAGAAGCTCTGGCATTATCTAAATCTTTAAACTCTAGTATTACATAAGTTATATTATCTATATCTAATCTAAATTTTTTAGCTTCAGAATTAGGATCACCAACTTTTACAAGCCCCCTATAAACCATCCAGCCCTTTAATACAACATTAGCATAACCATTCTCTTTTAAGTCAATATTAAAAGTAAAATACGGACTTTTGCTCTTATAATATCCAGCTCTATCCCTTAATGTAATGGCTTTAGGTAAAGAAGTTGTATCCTTATTATGTATTTCTTCTGGTATAGCGGCCATTTGAGTATTTGTACTTTTACATGATATAAAAATTAATATAGATAAAACAATTAATATATATTTCATACTGTATAATATATAAATTATTTTTATAAATTCAAGTTTTTTTATACTTGAAAGAATATTGCATTTAGTATATTATATACTTTACTTTAATATTAAAAATAAATGAGGATACATATTTTGAATAAAAAATTAGATGAAAATAGAATTAAGGAAGGAGTAGGCGGGCAGGCGGTTATAGAAGGTATAATGCTTAGAAACAAAAGCCATTATGTAGTTGCGGTTAGAAAGCCCGATAAACAAATAGACTTTATTAAAGCTGCTATTACTGAAAATAAAAACAAATTAAGTAAATTGCCTTTCATTAGAGGTGTTGTCAATTTTATTGATATGATGAAATTAGGATATAAAACTTTGGTATTTTCTGCAAATACTGCAGGTATTGAAGAAGAAAATAATAAAAAAGATAATAAGCCTAAATCGGAAAAAAGTGAAAGTATAGCTATGACTTTGAGTATGTTAGTATCTTTGGCATTTGCAGTTGGGCTTTTTATTGCCTTACCTTATTTTATAACTACACTTATAGGAATAGATGAAAAAAGCAATTTTATTGTATTTAATCTAGTGAGAGGATGCATAAAATTGTCTATATTTGTTTTATATCTTCTTGTAATATCATTTTTTAAAGATATAAAAAGGGTATTTGAATATCATGGTGCAGAACATATGGTTGTTAATGCTTATGAGCATGGACTAGATCCTGATTCAGGGAATATTAGAGATTATACTACTATACACCCTAGATGCGGTACTACTTTTATGTTTTTAGTATTAACAGTTTCAATTCTGCTTTATATGTTTACAAGCTATTTTGTATATACATATATATATGCTTCGTATACTCCGCCTAAAATAATTGGAAATTTAACTGTGCTTGCTATCAATATAATTTTGCTTCCTATAGTTTCTGGTATATCTTATGAAATACTAAAATTAGGATTTAAATTTTATAATTTTCCTCTAATGAGACTTGCTATACTTCCGGGGTTAGCTCTTCAAAAAATAACTACTAGAAGACCTCAAGATGATGAAATAGAAGTAGCATTATTTGCCTTATCTAAACTTTTAGATACATCAATCGAAAAAAGAACTGAAGAAGAAGTGCAGGCTGATATGAAAAAAGTCTTGGAAAATAATGATAATATAGCAGAAGAAAGATTATGCGTATAAAAAAGAGGCTTATAGCAAACGATAATTATTATGAATATTCTTCAAGCTATATAAAAAAATATATTTTTATTATAGCAGCTCTTATATTCATTTTATTATCTATAATTATTTTTGTGCATATTAATTATAGGATAGTTCCTTCAAAATCATATATGAGAAATGACACTCCTTTACTTGATGCTAATACAGTCTCTATTACTAATAACAATGGTATATATTATACAGGAGATTTTACTAGTATTCCAAAATCTATACATATAAATGAGGATATGGTAGAAAATTTATATTTATATTTATTTCATGATAATCATATAATATTTTGGAAACTTTATAAATATGGATTAAAGAGATATTTTTCTTATTATGCTTTTAATATACTCGATGGAGATTCTCAGTCTTTTATTATAAAAGAAAAGGAAAAAGATTTTTTAGATTTTTATGATAATTTTGTGAGAGCTCAATTTAAAAAAAATGTTGGTGAATTCAATATTGAAATTCCAAGTTTTTATAATACTAAGATAAATGTAAAATCTTTTATAAGCAATTTGATTAATGCTGAATATTCATTTAAATTTACTAATTTTACAGCTTCTATGGTAAATTGGAAATATAATAGAGCATTATATACAGCATTTTATTATGGTATTCCTAGCGGATATTTAGTTGTTCCGGGAAGTGAAAATGCTATAACGGATACGAGTTCAGTTATAGCTATTAATACAGTTGGGAGAAATCCTTCAAGATATACTCATAATATTACGGCTGCTTTAGTTTATACTTCTTATAATACAGAACCTATTCCTGTATTTATTTATGATTCTAAACCTGAATCGCAAAATTCAAAAATTATTAAATTTCTATTTAATAAAAAATGGTATGTATATAAAAATTTTGAATCGCATGAATATAAAGATGTTATAGATTATTATTCTAAAGAAGAAGGATTCAGTTTTGTATTTACAGTTACAGGAAATTATTTATACGATTCTTTTGGAGGTTTCAATAAGATAGATATGGAAACTACTAAAGGAGTATTGGACGGATATTTTACTGTAAATAATGAGCAGTTTAATATTAATGGCAATGCCGTTAAAGAATTTGTACATAGTGTATTTTAAAAAAGGATATTATATATGTCAGATAAAAAGAAATTTGAAAGGTTATTTGAATTATATACTTCATTAATGTTAGATGGGTTAATAGATAAAAATAAACTTATGTATCAGAATAATATTTCTTTAAGAACATTTCAAAGAGATATAGAAGAAATACAGCTATATTTACAAATAGAGCTGATTTTAGAAAATGACAGATATACTTTAAAAAAAGAAGATTTAAAGAAATTAAAAAGAGGTTTTCATTTTGATAATGATAATCTTAAAAAAAATATAGATATACTATTTTCTGTATTTATGAAAAAGGTAAGTTCAAATTTATCTTTTATACCTCATTCAACAATATCTAAATTATTACCTCAAAATATAGATGATGATTATTATGATGTTATTGTAATTTCAAATAATGAGATAAATAATATATCCGGCGATAGTGAAAGTATAGAAAAATTACTTTCATGTGTTAAAGATTTAAATGATATAAATTTTGATTATTATATTCAAAGCAGTAATATTAATTATAAAGTTAAAGCTATAGCATATCTTATTTATTATTTTCAGGGTATATGGTATTTAGTTGCTTATGATAAAAAATATAAAAAGATAAAAACTTATTCTATAACTAGTATATCTAATATAGAAGTAATGCAGAAATTAAAATTTAATAGTAATAAAGAAAAAGAAGAGTATTATAAAGAATATAAAAACAGAATTAATAATAGAGAAAAATTGATAAAATTAATAGAGAAAAAAAGAAGTATATATTGGAGTGATAATGAATTAACAAAAACTACTATTCGTTTTAATTCTGATGTTGCTCATTATTTTAAAAATAGAGATTACGGATTCAATCAAAAAATAAAAAATACATTAAAAGATGGTTCTATAATAGTTAATTTTGATTTTTCATCTTTTACAGAATTAAGAATATTTTTAAGTCCTTGGCTAGGTTCTTTTAAGATAATATCACCAGAAAAATTTAATAAAGAGTTTATAGAACATTTGAATAATGCTTTATCTGTAATGCAAGGTGAATAAAAAAATTTATATTATAAAAAATAAAAAAGCAGGTAAATAATTTATACCTGCTTTTATTATTTAACTTACTATTTATGATAAACTATAAAGCATATCCCCATAAGTTGGAAGTTTCCAATATTTTTTAGAAACTGTTCTTTCTAATTCATCTATTGTAACTCTCATATCTTCTAAACATGCAAATATTTTATCTCGTGAAAAATTAGCAGATTTTGAAACATCTGTAATTTTTTTACCTTCTGAAATGTATTCTTCTAATTTTGCCAATTTACTGTATAAATCTGAAATAAGTTTGTTAAGTTTATTAATTAAATCACTTTCAACATCAAAGTTTACTTTTAAATTATTTTTCTTATCAGCAATATCCGCAAGCTCTCCGGTGTACTCCATAGAAGAAGGAAGTATATGCTTATAAACCATGTCTATTAATGTAAGAGCTTCTATATTAATTTCTTTAACATACTCTTCCATTCCTATTTCATATCTTGAATGTATTTCAGCTTCTGTTAGCACTTTATGTTTTGTTAATACATCTATATTTTTTTGAGATATAAAATGAGGCAATGCTTCTGGGGTTGTCTTCAGATTAAATAATCCTCTTTTTTCAGCTTCTTTTACCCATTCATCAGAATAATTATTTCCATTATAAATTATTCTTTTATGTTTTTTAATAGTATCTCTTATAAGTTCATCTAAATCTTTTTCAAAATTTGAAGACTTTTCTAATATATCAGCAAACTGCGATAAAGCTTCAGCAACTATTGTATTTAATATTATATTAGGTCCTGATACTGAAAGACTTGAGCCTACCATTCTAAATTCAAATTTATTTCCTGTAAATGCTAAAGGAGAAGTTCTATTTCTATCAGTAGAATCTTTAGTGAGTCTTGCTAAAGAATTAACTCCCATTTCCATTTCAACCTTTCCTTTTCCCTCATAATCTTTGGAATGTTCCATAGATTCAATCACTTCAGTTAATTCATCACCAAGAAACATTGATATAATAGCAGGAGGAGCTTCAGAAGCACCAAGTCTGTGATCATTGCTTGCACTTGCAGTTGTAACTCTAAGTAAGTCCTGATATTCATCAATAGCTTTAATTATAGCTACTAAAAATAGCAAAAACTGTTTATTTTTGGCAGGATTATCTGTAGGATCTAATAGATTCATACCTGTATCTGTTGCTATAGACCAATTATTGTGCTTACCGCTTCCATTTACACCTGAAAAAGGTTTTTCATGAAGTATACAAGCTAAATTATGTTTTTCAGCTATTACCTTCATAAGCTCCATTGTAATTTGGTTTTGGTCGGTCGCCATATTTGTAATAGTAAACTCTGGAGCTAATTCATACTGACCTGGAGCTACCTCATTATGTTCTGTTTTAGCAACTATACCTAGTTTCCAAAGCTCAATATCAAGTTCTTTCATGAAGGCAAGCACTCTAGGTTTAATAGCACCGAAATAATGATCTTCTAATTCCTGACCTTTAGGCGGACAAGCACCAAATAAGGTTCTTTTACAGTATCTTAAATCAGGTCTTTTTAAATATAGTTCTCTGTCTATTAAAAAATATTCCTGTTCTGCACCAACAGTTGTAAATACCCTATTAACATTATTATGTCCGAAAAGTTTCAATATTCTTTTTGCTTCCTTTTCTATAACCTGCATTGAACGAAGTAGGGGAGTCTTTTTATCTAAAGATTCACCGCTATATGAACAAAAAGCACTAGGTATGCATAAAGTATCATCTTTAATGAAAGCATAAGAAGTAGGATCCCATGCTGTATATCCTCTTGCTTCAAATGTAGCTCTTAATCCTCCTGAAGGGAAACTAGAAGCATCTGGCTCGCTTTGAACTAATTCTTTACCGGTAAACTCCATACGAGTTGCACCGTCATCTGTTTGAGCTATAAAGCTAGTATGTTTTTCTGCAGTTACACCTGTCATAGGTTGAAACCAATGAGTAAAATGAGTAGCCCCTTTTTCTATAGCCCATTCTTTCATAGCATGAGCTACTACATTAGCAACTTCTAAATTTAAACGCTCTCCATTTTTTATGGTTTTTATAAGTTTTTTGTAAATGTCTTTAGGGAGTTTATCTTTCATAACATTATCATTAAAAACCATACTACCAAAAATTTCTGGTATTTTTTTCATTTTATATATTTCTCCTAAGAAATTTATTATAAAAATTATAATGCAATATTATATCATTACTTTAAATTAATTCAATATTACTATTAAGAGTTATAAGAAAAAAATAAGAATTTTACAAGTTTTCATGTATTAATTGTTTCAGTTTATATAATGCTTTTAATAATTCTTTTCTATCTATATTATTCCTAGCTGAAAACAAAACTTTTATATCATTAATTTCGGAAAGGGACATATAATCACTGCTTGCAATCCTTTCATAAATATATTCAATAGTCTTTAATATAGCATCATCATAATTATTAAAGTTAAAGTATTTATCGGGCAAATTCCATATAAGAGCTTCTATTATAGGCGGAGTAAGTTCATTAATATATTTAATTTCAGAAGAGAAAGTAAGGAATATATGTTTGAATATTTTTATTAAATTAATAAAATTGGATCCGCAGTTATGTTCTTTTTTATCAAAATTTTTATTATCTAGTTTTGGATAGAAAATTTCATTTTTTTCATTACTATCTGTAACCAAAGCACCTTCAACATTATTATCTAAATTTTTAAACGATGGTATTAATACAATTTTTTCATTTTCATATTCTAAAATTAAAGATGATGATGTAACATTAACTTTATTTGAATATAAATCATCATTTTTGATTAATTCCAAAATAGAAGATTTGAATTTTCTAGTATCAGATGCATTGTTATTATCATCTAATATTAAAAAAACATTAAGATATTCCATGTAAGTTACATCTGTTCTGTTTCGTTTTGAACCAGTTGGAATAATAGAAATATTATTAAACTGCTTATGAGTTGATATTAATTTGGATATAAAATCCAATTTTTTTTCTATTTTATAGTATGGGTAAGCTGTAAAACCGCTTACCCATTTATTTATATAATCATATAAATCTATATATTCTTTCATTTTTTAATTTATACTCTTTTCAAAGCCGCAGCTAATATTTTATCTAAAGGAAGAACTTCATCAACGCCGCCTCTAGCTATTGCTTCTCTAGGCATACCAAATACAGTGCAAGTTTCTTCGTTTTGAGCTATATTATAAGCACCAGCATCTTTCATTTCTTTCATACCATTAGCACCGTCATCACCCATACCAGTAAGTATAATTCCTATAGCTTTGTTTTTAGCATAAACAGCACCGCTTCTAAAAAGTACATCTACAGAAGGTTTATGTCTTGTAACAGGTTCTCCATCTCTAACTTCTATATAATATTTACCTCCTTTAACCTTAATCATAGTATGCTTAGCACCTCTTGCAAGTACAGCCTGACCTCTTCCTATACTCATACCATCTTCAGATTCAGCGACATCAATTTTTAATATACTATTCAATCTTTTAGCAAAAGAGGTAGTAAAATGTTCAGGCATATGCTGAGCAATAACTATAGGAGGAGCAGATGGAGTAACATTTTTTAAGCATTCTATTAAAGCTTCAGTACCGCCTGTAGAAGAACCTATAAGAATAATTTTATCCATAGGAGTTTCTCTTGAAGGAGTAAGCGGAAGTATAATGTCTGCAGTATTTTTGGCATAAACCTTAAATCCAGCAGTTTTAGGAGCTTCCAAGCTAATAGGTGTTCTTTCTACTGTAGGAGTAGTATCAGTAGGCACAGTAACACCGTGCTTTCTGTAGAATTTAGCTCTGTTTGCATAAGCATTTTTGATTTTTTCAACTAAATCTGTAGCTAGTTCTTCAACACCGTCTCTAACATTAGCAGATGGTTTTATAACATAATCAAAAGCACCTATATTTAATGCATCTAAAGCCAATTCTCTATGTTTATCTAAAAGCGAACTAAACATTATTACAGGGATAGGGTTATTAAGCATAAGTTTTTTAAGATAAGTAATACCGTCCATTTCAGGCATTTCTATATCCAAAGTAATAATGTCCGGTTTAAGATTTTTTACCTTATTTTCAGCTAGAATTGGATTTGCAGCAGTTCCTACCATTTCCAAAGCAGGATCTGAGTTTACAATTTTAGTAAGTAATTGTCTAATTAGTGCGCTATCATCAATAGCTAATACTTTAATTTTTGTAGCCATATAAAATCCTTAATTATTAATATATTAAAACAATGTAATATCTGATTTTTCTTCAAGTTTATGCTGTAAATTTTTAGAGTATTTAATTTCTTGTTCAGCAGAAAATTCTTTAGTTTTACCTTCTAATTTTTTCATAAGCACTCTATTTTCTGTATTGAAGAAGAATACTTTTCTAGGCCAATTACCGCCTATATCCTCACTTACTATAGGTATTTTTTCATCTGCCAAGAATTTTTTAGCAAATTGTATATTCTTATCAGGTACTTGAAGGATATTACTAGTCATACCTGAAAGCACATGTCCGCCTCCAAATATTTTAGCTGTAAGATTTTCCTTTTTTCCTCCTAATTTGATAATTTCGTTTATAAGAACCTCCATAGCAAAAACACCATATCTAGTATTATTATAATCGTCAGCCGGATTTTCCCATTCTCTCATTTCAGGAAGCATAAAGTGATTCATACCTCCGAATTTTAATTTATTCTCAAACAGGCATACAGATATACAACTGCCTAGAACTGTTTTTATTACAGCAGGTTCTTTCGAAGCATAGTAACCACCTATATATATTGTGATTCTTTTAAAATTGCTATTGGCTGCTGCCGGAAAATCAATCATTATTATCTCCCATAATTAAATCTTTTTATAGATATTGCTTGCTACATATTTAAATTTATCAGATACACCGAATAATGTTTCTGAGTGTCCTATAAATACTAAACCGTCATCTTTCAAATATCTATGAAATTTATTAAATAATTCCTTTTGGAATTCTTTATCAAAATAAATAATAACATTCCTGCAAAATATCAAATCGAATTGAGTATGAATATCAAAATCTTCATCTTTAAAATTTAATTGTCTAAAAAATAAATTCTTTTTTAAGATATCCTTAACTTTATATAATCCTTCTTTATCGCCTGTACCTCTTAAAAAGTATTTTCTTAATATGTTATCCTGTATTGGATCAACAGATTCATCTTTATAAATACCAGCTCTTCCATGAGCTAATACATTAGTATCTATATCACTAGCCAAAACTTTTATGTCATACTTATCATAGTTAGAACCAAAATACTCATGCAAAGTCATTTGAATAGTGTAGGGCTCTTCTCCGGTCGAGCAAGCTGCTGACCATATTCTAAGATTTTTAACTTTTCCTGCTTTAAAATTTTTTTCCCACTCTGGAAGAAATGTACTTTTCATATATTCAAAATGCTTATTTTCTCTAAAGAAGTCAGTTTTATTAGTAGTAACAGCATTAACAAAATTTGTCAATTCCTCATCTTTAGCATTTTTAACAAAATCTATATATTCTCTGAAAGAGTTCATTTTTAAAGCTCTTAGTCTCTTACTCAATCTAGAAGTTACTAAAGCTCTCTTATGACTAGTCATTTGTATTCTAGTTTTATCATAAATAATTTTAACTAATTCATTAAACTCAGCATCGCTTAAAGCAGGCATATGCTCATTTATATCTTCCATTTTTATACCTCAATGATATTATACTGTTTGATTATTGGCATCATTAGATTTTATAATTTCTTCTATAGGAAGAACCATAATAATCTTATTTTCTAATCTAATAACATTAGAAATTTGAAGTCCTCTCATATTATCAATAGGGGTTTCTGTCATCTGACTTTCATAAACTGTAATAACATCGCTTACCATATCAGCCAATATACCAAATTTTCTATTAGTAGTTGATATTACTATAATAACATCATCTTCAATAGAATGATCGTCTCTTCTATCTAAACCAAATCTTATTCTTATATCAACTATATGAAGAATATTACCTCTCAAATTCATAAGTCCTCTCATAAATTTAGGGCTGCCGGGAACAGGAGTTATATTAGTTACACCTACAATACCTTCAATACTTAATACATCAAGAGCATATTCTTCATTGTCTATTTTAAATACTAAAAATTGCTGGCTAGGTTCAATAGAAATATTTTCATCATGTTCTAAAGATGTACCTCCAACCTGAGGTATATTAGCTGCATTTATTTTTTGATTATCTAACATATTACAATCCTTTATTTTACGCCGTTATTTATTTTTCCTTGTAGAGACATATTTACTAGTCCTTGTATATCTATAATAAGGGCTATTCTTCCGTCTCCAAGTATAGTACCTCCGGCTATTCCTGCATGTTTGCTGAATGCTGAGTCTAAAGATTTAATAACTACCTGCTGCTGATCTAAAAGTTCATCAACAAAAATAGCACATTTTCTATATCCGGCTTCAACAACTACTACTATACCATCATCTATATTATCCACTTGTGTTTCTATTTCAAATACTTTATGAAGTCTTATTAAAGGCAAATATTCATCTCTAATTTTTATCATTTCACCTTTGCCTTCAAAAGGTTTTACCTGTTCATTTTTTACTTTTATTTGTTCTATAATAGAAATTAGAGGCATAATATATATTTGCTTACCTAAAGCAAAAGTAATACCTTCAATAATAGCCAAAGTCAAAGGAAGTTTAACTATAAAAGTACTGCCTTTACCTTCTACAGATTTAATTTCTATTTTACCTTTCATTTTTTCTACATTTGCTCTAACAACATCCATACCAACACCTCTTCCTGATATGTCTGTTATCTTATCCGCAGTTGAAACTCCAGGATAGAATATAGTTCTGTATATTTCTACATCAGAATATTTTCCGTCTTTTGAAAGAAGTCCTTTTTCAATAGCTTTACTTAATATTTTTTCTTTATTTAATCCATTTCCATCATCAGATACTTCTATAACAACATGTCCTTCTTGGTGAGCAGCTGACATTGTTATTGTACCATATTCGGGTTTACCTCTAGCTATTCTTTCTTCTTTAGTTTTTTCTATACCATGGTCCATAGAATTTCTTATCATATGTTTAAGAGGGTCAGATAACTGCTCCAACATATTTTTATCTATCTCAGTAGTTTCACCTTTAAGAACTAGTTTTACTTCTTTATTCAATTCTAAATTCAAATCTCTAACATATCTATGGAACTGATTGAATATAGGACCTATAGGCATCATCCTAATATTCATAACTTCTTCTTGTATTTGTCTGGAAGTTCTATCCATTGAACTTACAGCCTCTTTTAATCCGTTATCAATATCTAAACTTTGAGTAAGCTGCATTATTCTTGACTGTGCTATAACAAGTTCCCCAATTAAGTTCATTAAACTGTCTAATTTTCTAGTATCAACCCTAACTGTTGAAGGAGCCTGAACTTTAGCTTTATGTACTGCAGGTTGAGCCTGAGCATTATTAGCAGGAGCATTTTCTGCAGGTTTAGCTTCTTCAGCTTTAGGAGCTTCTGCAGGTTTAGCTTCTTCAGCTTTAGGAGCTTCTGCAGGTTTAGCTTCTTCATCATCTTTAATATCTGCTTTTGTATTTACAATATTAATATCATTATCATCTATTACAAATAAGAAAATATTTTGCACCTGTTCATCTGGGGCATTAGTATCAAAATCCAAAGAAAACTGAGTATAGCAAACATAAGGATCTTCAAGATTTAAAATAGTTGGTAAATTATTACATTCTATTTTTAAATTATTAATAGTACCAATAGCTCTAAGGTCATTCAAAAACATAAGAGGGTCTATACCATTATCAAAAATAGTAGCTTTAAATCCCATATCAATATGGAAAGAATTAGAGCCTCCGCTAGATGATACTGCTTCTGCAGGCTTTTCCTCAGCCTTAGGAGTTTCTGCAGGCTTTTCTTCAGCTTTAGGAACTTCTGCCGGTTTTGGAGCAGGAGCTACTGCGGCAGGATCATTTCCATCAGCTATAGCCTTAATCTTAGCCTTCAATGAATCTATATTAGTAACACCATCTGTTTCACCCTTACCATCTACAATATTTTGCAGCATAAGTTTAACAGTATCTAAAAACTCAAGAAGTACTGTTATCATTTGCGGAGTTACATCTAATTTACCGCTTCTCACCTTTTCTAATAAATTTTCTGCAACATGGTTTAACTCACTCATAGTAGTGAAACCAACAGTACCCGCTGAAGATTTAAGAGTATGAGCACTTCTGAAGATTTTATTTAAAAGGTCTTCGTCACTTTTATTATCCTCTAACAAAACTAAATCATTTTCTAAACCTTCTACAATCTCTTTAGCTTCGCTTAAGAATATCGAAATAAATTCATCACTATCAAACATGTATTACACCTCTACCTTTGATAAAATTCTTATTAAAAAAATAATAATAAGATGGTTGGACATTAATTTAAAAAACGTTTAACAACGTCCAAAAGTTGAGTCGGGTTAAATGGCTTTACTAGCCAACCACTTGCACCTGCGGCTTTACCCTCCATTTTTTTCTCATCCTGAGATTCTGTTGTAAGCATTAGAATAGGGGTATATTTATGCTGATCTACCTTTCTTACATGCTTAATAAATTCTATACCGTCCATTTTTGGCATATTAAGGTCTGTTATTATCATATCAACATTTGGAGTTTTACCTAGAACCTCTAAACCTGTAGTACCATCATCTGCAGACACTACAGTATAACTGCCCTTTTTCAAGGTATATTCAACAGATGCTCTAGCTGTATTTGAATCGTCTACAATTAGTATTGTTTTAGCCATACTTTAACCTCTTATATCATTAATTATTTTTATCGTTAATTATATTTAAATATTCTACAAATAAATTATCCATGCCTTCTACTATAAGGTTTTTTTGATTTTTCGCAAGCTCTTTTTTCATAGCATACAATATTTGCAAACCTGCTAAATCAACATGGGCAGGACCTTCACAATTAAATTTTACAGTTATATCTTCATTATAATTAGCACTTTTTATGACATTCTTAAAATATTTACCCATAGTTCGTATATTAAGATTATCACTTATTTCTATAACTGACATAAATAAATACCTCCATTACTTTTATTAAAACATAGTAAAATCACCGCTATCGGCACCCACATCTATACTTATATCGACATTTGGTGCATCTTCTCCAGATAAAATACTATTAGCAATAGCTCTTTCTTTTTTTATTGTATAAGAATTAACTATATCCAAATATTTATCACTTTCTATTTTCCAATTATCTATACCTAATGATTGATAATATTCATTCTTTTTATTTCTTATAACATTTCTCATGCTATTAAATATTTCTATTATTTCATTAATTTTGGTTAGTAATGTACTTAAAGAACTTAAATCTATTAAAGTTTTATCTATAAGTCCGAATAATTCATCAGCATAGCTATCTAATCTTTTTATATTATTATTAATAATATATTTTGATTCATCTAAACGTTTGCTTACACTTTCTGTCATAGATTCTATAAAAGAATGCTCGCTTGACTGCTGATTAATATTTGATTTAAATTTATTAATTGAACTGAAAATAGCAGATTTAATATTATGGAACTGCTCCAAACATCCATCTACTGTTTCTGTAATGTTAGTAGCTATAGATTCAACACTTTCTATAGAAAAAGTCTTAGAATTATTAAATATATTACTATTTTTTTCAAGTTCTATTTTCGCTAAAAAGTTAATTGAGTTAAAAGTTTTAGCAATATTTTTTGTTTCCAAGAACATACTTTCCAATTCTTCTATTGAATCTATTATAGCTATATTACTGTCAGATATTCTGTATTTATTAGTTAAAAATAATTTAAAATTTTCTAAATAAAGCTTAATAAAGCCCATATATTCATTAAATAGGGATTCGGAAACTGTAAAAGGAAATTCAGATTTACCTGTTTCTCCGCCTATCATATATTCTACTATAGTGGTTCTATCTGATGTAATATCAGTTAAAGCATCTTTTAAGCCTTTTAAGCTTTTATAAATATCTGAGTTAGTAAGATCTATTTCTTCATGTATCGATTTGAAATTTTCTATTATTAAAGTTAAAACAACATCATCAAATGTAAGCAAATCTAATAATCTATGCTCTAAAGTCTGATTTTCTGTTTTCTCTAAATCTTCAGCATCCATAGTCTCAACTTGAGAACCATAATAATCTATAAAATTTCTGTTTTCATAAACTATAGAATTTATTGATTCAACTATGTGTTCTGTCTGCTGCCTCACTATATCCTCACGAGGAAGAACCATCATTACTTCAAATATAAAATCATAAGTATTATCAACTCTTGATATTATATCTGATATTACATTAGAAAATACTGCAAAAGAATTAACCATGTTATTATGTTCTTTATCAAGCTGTTCTTTCATGATTGTAAAATTTTGTCTTTGCAGTTCATTTGTTTTTAATATTTCAGTTTTAAATGATTCAAACCTTACAAATAATTCCTTACCGATTCTATTCATTTGATCTGCCTGTTCATTTGATGTTTCAGACATTTTTATTATATTTTTAGATATTTCTCCGAAAGCCTTACCGCCGGCACCATATTTAGAAGATATAATAATTGCATTCAATGAATAAACTTTAATTTGATCAGCAAGCATTCTAATTTGTTCTATAGAATCCATAATATTACTTGTTTTGCCTACATCTTCAACTAAGGAATCGGAAAGCTCATTATCCTGTGATATAAAATTCTGCATTCTATCGAATGATCTAAAAAAGTCTTCCTGATTTTCGTCCAGATCATTTGAAAAGTTTTTTTCACCTTTTTCTTTGTTAGTAAAATATGAAAGCAGATTATTAGCTTTTTCATTTTCATTTTTCATTTCTTGTTCTATCATAGGAAATTTTTCACCTATAAAGCTATATACTCTTCCTACTTCTTCAAGAAAAGAATTTATATCTTTTACTGTTGTTTCCAATATTGCGGAATAGTCAAGGATATCCTGCTTTATATTATTGTCTATAATACTAGTTGCTGCCACTTTACATTATTTCCTAACATTCTAAAAAATTATATATTACAATATAAATATAACATTTATTATTGCTTTTTGCAAGTAAAATTTTAATTACACAATAATTTTACAGTAAAATTATATTTAATTAAAGTTTTTTAATATTGTTCAAAAATTTTATTTTTCAGATATAAGTATTTAGAAGTGTAATAGATCCTATTTTGTGATTCTCTGTTACCAAATCCAAAAGTTCTTCTGCTTACTGCAAGTATTGGAGGAGCCTGTATTCTCTTAGAAATGGCCATACCCATATATTGCTTCCACCATCTTTCTAAATCATCTACAAAGCCGGCTCCGCTATTAAAATATTTTTTTAATATTCCTTTTTGGCATCCTATTTTTTCCTCTAACTTTCCTGATATATAAAATTCTAGTATATCTTCTAATATTGCTCTGTTCCAAGATTCCATTAAAAATTTAAACAAATAATCATGATAATCATATTTTATCGGATCTCCCTTGCCTTCATCAACAGCCTGAGCAGTTGAAAGTTCCGCACTAGGCACAATATTTATAGTGCCTTCAGGTATAATTTCATTTTTAAATATTTCCTTGTTAACATAATTAGCTAGTCCGTATATCTGATATTTCCATAAATCTGCTAAACATGCAAAAAATCCTGCTCCGTCTCCATACATAGTTGAATATCCTACCATAGTTTCAGTTTTATTGGCATTGCATGTAAATACACCGCCAAAACTAGCAGCTATAGCAGATAATACTCTTGATGATCTGTCTCTTGCCTGTATATTCTCTATAACAAATGATGATACTTTTAAATGATCTTCTTTTCCATCTTTTATAATAGGGGAGCTTTCTAATTGTTTTACAGTATGATCTACAGATTCCTGTATAGGAACTACCATATAAGCACAGCCTAAATTATCAGATAGACTTTTTGCAAGATTTTTAGTTGTATCAGAATTGAATTTACTAGGCATATTCACAAGTAAAACATTATCCTTGCCGATAGCACTTACATACATTGCAGACGATAAAGCAGAATCAATACCTCCTGATACACCTATAACTACTTTATTAATTCCAATAGATTTCATGAATTTTCTAATTCCGTAAATAACAGTATCATATATTAATTTGTATTCATTTTCTTCCTTTATTTCTATGGACTTTACAAATGATTTATTTTTTACATCTATATCAATGAAGTATAAATCTTCTTCATATCTTTTTCCCGTTAATAATAAATTACCTTTATTATCGTAAATAGAACTTCCGCCATCGAATGTGTATACTGTTTTACCGTTATTTTGTATTCCTACATTATTAACATATATAAGAGGTGTATTATGTTTACTTGCTATTTCTCCATACATGCTATGTCTTTTAATGTCTTTTACCAAAGTATATGGAGAACTTGATATGTTAATAAATAAATCTACATCATTATTGGAATTTATAATGTCCATAGGCGAAAATAAATAATTCTTACTCCATGCATCTTCACATATAGTCAAACCCAATTTTATATTTTCTCCATTGCATTCTATATCTAATGGCTTTAAATATTCTTTTATATCTTTATTGTTTTCAAAAGCTAAATCTTTTAAACTAAAAAAATGTCTTGGATCTTCAAATTCTTTATAATTAGGAAGTAATGATTTTATAATAAAAGGATATTCAGTAGTATTATTATGTATTAATTTACCGTCTTTAGCTACAAACATAGCATTATACTTTCTAAGTCTTCCGTCAAAGTTCTTTTTAGTTTTATCAGAAGCTGCATTTCCAAATATTACATATATTCCATTTGAAGATTTTATTATTTCTTCACCAAGTTCCTCACATTCTCTTATAAATGACTCACTTTCCCACATATCTCCAATCATATATCCTGAAATACATAATTCTGGAAATATTACTATATCCGCATTCTCCTTTTTTGCTTTGCTTATAAAACTTATTATTCTTGCTGCATTATCACAAGGCATAGATGGTATTATTTCTAATTGAGAAACAGCTATTTTCATATTAAGTAACTCCAAATAATTTAAATAATTAATTTATAAAGAAAAAATATAATAAACCGTTATATATATTATAATAAAAATTATTAATTTAGTCTACAATTATAATATAATTATTATAGAAGGTTATATTTGGTATATGAGAAGAAAAGATTTTATATTTGAAGACAAAGAAGAAATACATAATATGCTTAACAGCATAGAATTCGGTGTTATGGCTTTACCTGATGATATACCTTATGCTGTACCTATAAGTTTTTGCTATAAAGATAATGAAATATATTTTCATGGTGCTATGGCTGGAAGGAAATATGAAATTTTAAAAAATAATCCAAAAGTATCTTTTAGTGCTTCAAAACCATATTCATATATACCATCTGAATTTTTAAATGGGAAAATGATACCAACACAGTTTTTCTTTTCAGTCTTTATAGAAGGTGAATTTGAAAATATAGATGATATATCAAGAAGAAAAGAAATTTTATACAAAATAGTAAGAAAATATGAACCTAATAATAATAATTTATCTATAGACAATAAAATATTTGATTATGCCCAAAAGAATATGCTTATAGGCGTTATAAAAATTGAAAATATTACTGCAAAAGCTAAATTTGGGCAAAATATATCAGATGAGGAGATAAAAATTATAATAGATGAACTTAATACAAGATCTAGATACATTGATATTGAAACTATAGATATGATAAATAAACTAAGAAAATGAAAAAAATAACTTGAAAAAAGTATTATAAGTGATAGAATAATATAATAAAATAATCTTTTTTTATTCTAAAAAACTTTAGATATAATTAAATTATTAGTTAAGGAAAAAATTTAATGCAAACAAGAGTATATAAAGCAGGTTCCATAGTATATTTTACAGGCGATACCTCAGATAGAGTTTATATATTAAAACAAGGTCAGGCTCAAAGTATATTTTTATCGGAAGAAACAGGATATGAAACTAGGGAGCTTATTAATATAGGAGAGTTTTTTGGAGTAAAAAGTATACTCGGCACTTATCCGCAGGAAGATACTGTTCAATGCTTAACTGATTGTGTTGTTATTATCATTACTTATGAAGAATTTGAAAGTTTGATTGAAAAGAACAAACCTATAATAATAAAAATGTTAAAGGTATTTTCAAATCAGCTTAGAAGAATTAATAAAAGAGTAAGAGAACTTGTAGAAAATGATATAAGTGAGGAAGGTCAGGATCCTTTAGAGGGATTATACGGAATAGGGGAGTTTTACTTTAAAAATAAAAAGTATAGAAATGCTCTTTATGCTTATAAAAGATATATACAATATGCTGATGAAGATTCTGCTTTTTACAATACCGTAAAAGAAAAAATTGAAGAATGTAAAGAAGAATTAGATATTACAGATGATAGTGATATAGCACCTCCTGTTTCAAATGCTCCTGTTTCAGCTCCTAAAACTCAGACTAAAGCCGCAATTAATGATCCTGCATATAATAAGGCTGTTGAATTATATAACAACAATGATTATATTAATTCATTAAAAGCATTCAATAATTTAATTAAAAGCCCTGATGCTGCTGTTGCTGAGAATTCTATATTTTATATGGGTAAATGCTATTATAATATAAATAAGTATGATAATGCTTCAACTGTGTTATTATCAGCGATAAAAAAATATCCTAAATCTTCAAATGTTAAAGAGGCTATACTCTTTTTAGCTAAGAGCTGTGAGGGCAGCGGAAATAAAACTAAAGCAAAAGCATATTATCAAAAAGTTATTTCAATGCCTCCTATGGATAATTTCTCAAAGGAAGCAAATGCAAGTATTTCAAGACTGTAATTTTATATAAAAAGAAAGTAAGGAACAAATATGGATAATAATTTAAGTTCTCATACAAAAAAATACAATACTGATGATGTTATATTTCTGGAATATGAAAGAGGAGATAAATTCTATTTAGTTCAAAGCGGATCTGTAAAAATTACTAAGGTTATAAAAGATGTTGAAAAATTATTAGATATAGTTTATGCAGGTGAATTTTTCGGCGAAATGGCTATATTAGAAGATACAACAAGAAGTGCATCAGCCATAGCAAATGAGCCTACAGTGCTTTTGGAGTTAAGAAAAGAAAATTTCCAAAATATATTGGCTAACAATACAGTTATGGCTTTGAAGCTGTCAAAGACTTTTGCTAAAAGAATATTTGATGCCAAAAGAAGACTTTTAATACTTCAGTTAAATGAAACTGATTTGAGAGTATATGACTGTCTTTTACTTCTGGCAGAACTTCAGAATATACCTAGAGATCATTATTATGAACCTCAGGAATTGAATGCTACTATAAACGATATAGCTAATTGGTGCGGTGTAAAGGTAGTTGAAGTACAGAAAGTTTTAAATACATTGGTAAAAACAGGTAAAATAGATATTAGAACTAATACAATTTATGTTAAAAACTTAAAAGAGATTCAAAGGCAAATAGATTTAAAGAGAAAGAAATCATAATAGTAAATAATTTTAAATAAGTTAGCTGATGACTGATTATTTCGGTTATCAGCTTTTATTTTATAATAATATAAAGATATTTATTTTCATTAATTATTTAAATATATTCACTAAAAAACATATATTAATAATATAATAATTCACAATATAATTATATTAAAATACATAATAATTCTTTTTATCATCTACGATAAAATATTCATATTGACAAAATAATATAATTAATGTATCATATGTAAAATATTTTTATTAAAGAGGTTTATATGAAAAAAATTGTATTAATGGCAGTATTGTATACTTTATTTAGTTTTAATGCTTTATATTCAGGAAAAGCTGAAAACGCAGCACAATTATTATCGTATATAGTATCTGGTGACAGCGAAGGGGTTTTAGAGCTTATAAATGATAAAAAAGTTGATATAAGTGGCAGAATAGAAGATGGTCTAACCCCATTAATGTTTTCTATCATTTATAAGCAAGATGAAATATCTAAAATGCTCATAGAAAAAGGTGCTAATATCAATGTAAAAGACAAGTCTGGATTTACTGCTCTAATACATTCTATAATGTATAATAGAACAGAAATATCCAAAATCCTTATAGAAAAAAAAGCTGATGTCAATATAAAAACTTCATTAAATGAAAATGGGGTGTATATGAAAAATATTACTCCTTTAATACTTAACCAAGATAAAGAAATAGCGAAATTATTAATAAATGCTGGTGCTGATATTAATCTTAAATTATCTTGTAAAAATAGAGATATAAAATTAGAAAATGCTGCACCTTTAATGTGGTTTATTATTAGTGATAATACAGAAATATCTGAATTATTAATAGAATCTGGAGCCGATATCAATGCTAAAGATAAAGACGGAAAAACAGCATTGGATTATGCAAGAGAGAAAAATAATTCTAAAATAGAGCAGCTGCTCATTCAAAAAGGTGCTAAGCAATAAAATAATTTTATTATAATTGTGAAGAGTAACAATACGAAGCAAACATAGTGCCTCTAAGTACTATCATGTATGGTGTATAGGAGGAATACTTTGTTTGCTTTTTTACATTATAAAGAAGGCATTTTTATATATTAGACTTGTTTCAAAACTTTTTTATTTATAATTGCGTGGACTAGCTGCGAAGCACACAGTCGTGCCACACCCCCACTTCTTTTGGTACCCCATACGAAGTACGCTTGCGGCGAGAAGCAAAAAGACTGCATATTTATATACTAAAATAGTAAATTATGCAACATGTAAAACATATGATTTACACAATAATTAATATTATATAATTTAGCATAAAATAATAAACTATTAAAATTATTTGTCAAGCACTTTTAAAACAAGTCTATTATTATTTTCCATACTGCATAAAATTATAAAATTGAAACAAGCATAATTATATTGACAAACAATATCATTAATATATTATATATGAATATTTTTATTAAAGAGATTTATATGAAAAAAATTGTATTTACGGCAATATTGTATGCTTTATTTAGTTTTAATGCTTTGTATCCAGAGCTTAGTAAAGATGAAAAAGAATTCGCATCATATATAGCGAATGGTGATAGAGAAGAAGTTTTATATTTTTTAAATAATAAAAAAGCCAATGTAAATTTAGATATTATAGATGGCATTACACCTTTGATGTTATCTATTATCTATAAGCAATATGAAATAGCAGAGATACTAATAGAAAAAGGTGCTAATATCAATAAAAAAGAGAAAGAAATCGGTGCTACACCTTTAATATTATCTATTATTTATGGTCAATATGAAATAGCAGAGATGCTAATAGAAAAAGGTGCTAATGTTAATATAAAAGACAATGCCGGGTTTACAGCTTTGATACATGCTATACAACGTGAGAAAACAGATTTATCAAAAATGCTTATAGAAAAAAAATCTGATGTAAATACAAAAGTATCATTCAAGACAGATGGATTATATTTAAAAGATTTTACTCCTTTGACATTTAATGTAGATACAGAAGTAGCTGAGTTATTAATAAAAGCTGGGGCTAATGTTAATACTAGATTATCTATAAAAGATGATTCAAGAAATATACAATTAGAAAATATTACTCCTTTAATGTGGGTAATTTTTGATTATAATACAGAAGTAGCTGAGTTATTGATAGAAGCTGGAGCTGATCTTAATGCTAAAGATAAAGATGGAAACACAGCATTATATTATGCAATAACTAAAAATAATAGTAAAATAACGAAGTTGATTTCTGAAAAAGGCGGTAGATTCTAAAAATAATTTTTATAACTAGCTTTATAATATTTTTTAATTACTATTTTTATTTTATTTTTCATTAGTTCTTAATATTATTCTATGCACTAGTATTATTAAAATATTATATATAAGTAATGCTATAAAAAATATTTTCATTATGAACATGAAATTTTCAAAAGTTCTAAGTCCGTTTCTTAATGAAAAATACACATAAGCAAATATAATTAAGTATCCGTAAAATGGTGCAAATAATTTATAAGCAAGTCCGTAATTAAATGCAATAACCGTAAAGCCTAAAGAAAATCCAAAAATTACAGCCTGAGGAATCAATGGAATAATGGCTTCATATCTGTTTGTAAATTGTATTAATACTATTTGTTTTGAGAATACAATTAAAAACGCTGACAGACAAATAGAAGCAAATACAAAAAGTGCAATAGAATAATAGAGTATTTTTGTTTCTTTATTTTTATTATTATCTTTTTTGGCTATTAAAATATAAGAAAACATAACTGAAGCTATTGGAGTTCCTATATAAAAAAACATTTTTATTATTAATGATATAGTAGAGTAGTAGCCTGCACTTGTTTTATCTAAATATCTATTAGCCATTAACACATCGCTTAATGATATCCAATTAAATATAAAATTTATTATAGCTATATGAATTATATAACTAAAGAATATATATATTTTTTGCTTTGAGAAATATGTTTTTATTTTATTCAATATTGTAAAGTAGGGTAGATTAAGTTTTTTTAATTCTATTATATTTATAATAAAATATAGTAAAGCAAATGCTGTTACAGTGATAACTGCTTTTTCTAAAGTAAGACCTGTTATGATAAAATAAGCTAGTAAAACTATTTTTGATATGAATGCCGCTATTAGATTTGCAGTATAATCATAACCTATATAATTATTAATTCTTAATATGGATTGAGAAACTATAAATAATATAGTAGCAAATATTGCAATAGACATAATTAAAAGAGAGCTGTAACTATTTATATTAAAAAGTATATTAATTAATGGTATAGATAATATATAAAGAACAGATATTATAATTGCAATAGTGTATCCGTAAGCCCAATAAGTATATGCTTCTTCATCGTCTTTGTAATTATGCATTATATAATAACTAAAGCTGGAAACTGTTAAAACTATTATGGAATATATATTTATTATACCATTGTAATGAGCAAAATCCGATATTGATAAACTTCTATTGACATATATTGAAGATACATAATTTAATACACTTGCAATACCATTTATTAATACTAATAAAGCATAGTTAATATAATATGAATATTTTTTGTACAGCAATTTTATATTATTCATATTATATTAACTTATGCATAAACTTCATTGTAATACATTATCTTCTTCTTAAGAACCATATTAATATGCCTAATATACCAAATAAGCAAGGCAAACCTATTTGAGCAACATATCTTATAAAATTAGTTTGAGTAGTAGTAAGAGTAAGATTTTTTATGCTTGCTTCTTTTGGTCTTATAGTAATTTTCTGTCTTGCTTCTAATAGATAGGCAACTGTATTCATAAATAAATCTTTATTTCCAGCAAAGGCTATGTCCACAGACTGACCTTGTTCCGGATTAATATATGCATTCAAAGCAAATGTAGCATCACCGAAAACAACTATTCTTGCAGGTTCTTTTCTGCCCTCTATTTCATAAGTACCGCTTATAGCCAAAGGCACAGGACCTTGTATATCCGTTCTAGGATTGAATCTTGCTCTTGATAAATCAAAAGTAGCTTCTTCCTTTCCATATCCCTGAGGTGTAGTTGTAATTATATTTTCAAAGCTGCCATTATATTTATTTTCGCCGCTTAATATACTTCTTGCAACAACTAAGCATGCAAATACATTTCCCTCTTTTAATGTCTGAGTGATAGGGTGCGAAGTATATTGAGGTACTATATTAACAGGTATAACAACACTTGAAGCAGTATCTATTATATAATCATTTTTCGTTTTAAAGCCCCAATCAGATAGGAAAGCACCCAAATTACAATTAAATTTACTTCTATCCATAAAACTATCATATAAAACAAGAAGTTTTCCTCCTGTTTTTACATAATTATTTAATTTATCTATTTCAAAATCACTGAATGTTTCAACCGGTGCAGCTATTACTATTAATGATGCATCTGTAGGAATATTTTCAAGTATAATATTCAATTCTTTTACCTTATAATTTTCATTTTCTAAATAGGTTTTCACATAAGACAAACCTTCTCCGCCTCTGTCTTGTATTTGTCTTTCTCCATGCCCTACTGTGAAGTATACTGTATAAGATTCTGTATCAAGTAAAGTATATATTGCCTGAGTAAATTTTTCTTCTCCTACAAATAGAGGATCTGAAGTTACTTTAGACTGAGTTGTTAAATCTTTTCTGTATACTCTAACTTGTTTACCTTGCCCATAAGTAAATACTATTTCTCCAACCTGAGTCATTTGATATTTACTTTTAGCAGAAGGTTTTTCTATAGGGTTAATATATTCTACGGATATATGTTTATTTATCCTTTTATATTGCTCTAATAATAAATCAGCTCTCCAATCTGCTGATGTAGGATCTGTACTAGGAGCTCTAAGTACAACTATAGAAAGCGGACTGTCTATTCTGGATAATACATCGGTAGTCTGCTGAGATACTGTATATGATTTATTTTGTGTCAAGTCAAATCTTATAGGGAAATTTATACTTATAATGTATAAACCTACAAGTATAGCAAGAATTATTATTAATGATAATATGCCGAAAAAAGCTTTATGTACAAATCGCATCTTCAAAAAAGATACTATCTGTTTTCTGTCTACTATTAATGTAATAATTGTTATAATGGCCGATATTGCAAGTACAATCCAAAAAACTGTAGTAGGTCTTTGGGTTACTGCATAAAAGAAAATCCAAGCAAAAAATAATAATACCCATGAAGCTAATGTAGCTATTTTTAAATTAAATTTCTTATTTGACATTTAGTAAAAATCCATTATTTTTAAAATTTTAAATTAATTTGAATAAGTATTATATATAAATTAATGATAAATTTCAATAGTTATGTTTAGTTATGCTTATTCCGAAATATTATCGGCTATTAAAAAAAATACATAAAACAATATTTTTAATTTATATCTATTTATTAATTTATGATTTTGATATATTATATTTTAATTAAAAAAATATTTGGGAGCATTTAGCAGGAATATGAAAAAAAGAATTCTTTTATTAGGAGCCACAGGTTCTATTGGTACTAATACTTGCTCAGTTGTGAGGGAGTTTAATAATGACTTTGAAATAGTAGGAATGTCGGCAAACAGCAAAATAGATATATTGAGAACATTATGCGAAGAGTTTAATCCTAAAACTGTAAATATAGCTGATAAGAATGCAGAAAATATTTTTAAAGATTATGACTTAGCAAAAAACATAAACATTTATGAAGGAACTATTGCTGATTTTGTAAAGCATACTGATTTTGATATATTAGTTAATGCTCTAACAGGATATGCAGGATTTTTACCTACAGTAGAAGCTATAAAAAAAGGTAAAACAATCGCATTAGCTAATAAAGAAACATTAGTTGTAGGCGGAGATATAATAAACCAATTATTGAAAGAGCATAATGCAAAATTAATACCAATAGACAGCGAGCATTCTGCAATATTTCAAATGTTACGGCATTTTCCTAAGGAATCGCTTTCAAAAGTTATAATAACAGCATCAGGCGGTCCTTTCTTTAGAACTCCAAAAGAAGAATTAAAAAATGTTACAGTTGAAATGGCATTGAAACATCCAACTTGGACTATGGGAAGTAAAATAACTATAGACAGTGCCACTATGATGAATAAGGGCTTTGAAGTTATAGAAGCACATCATTTATTTAATTTGGATTATGATAAAATAGAAACCATTATTCACCCGCAAAGTTTAATACATTCTATGATAGAAATGAATGACGGGGAAATTTATGCTCAGATTGGTAAAAATGATATGCGTCTTCCTATACAGCATGCACTTACCTATCCTGAAATTAGAAATACTCCTTTTGAAAAATTAAGATTATATGAACATTCAGAAATCAATTTTTATAAAATGGACTTTGATAAATTTGTAATGCTTAGACTAGCTTATGAATGCGGAAAGAAAGGAGGACTTTATCCTTGCGTTTTAAATGCGGCTAATGAAATATGTGTATATTCATTTTTGCAAAAGAAAATTAGTTTTACTGATATATTTAATATAGTATCAAAGGTATGCGAAATAAAAATAAATGTACCATTAACCATAGATAATATTATAAATATGGACAGCGAAATAAGAAAAGAAACGGCTTGGATGATTAACTCTATTTCAAAATAAGAATTATTAGAAAGTACAATATTTATAACTATATGATATTATTAAGTTTTTATATAGTTGATAATTTTAATCTTATAATATATGATTATCAAAAAATTATTTAAGGAAATATTATGCGTTTATCGAAACTATTTATGCCTACATTAAAAGAAGCACCAAGTGATGCAATAATAGCTTCAAACAAATTAATGTTAAGAGCAGCACTTGCAAGAAAAATATCAAATGGTCTTTATTCATATTTACCTCTTGGGGTTAGAGTATTAAATAAAATATCTAATATTATAAGAGAGGAAATGGATGCAATAGGTTCTAATGAATGCATAATGCCCATACTTGTTTCCAAAGAATTATTAACGCCTTCTGGAAGGTGGGAAAGATTTAAAAAGGAATTATTCAGATTAAAAGACAGAAATGATGTTGATATGGCTATGGGACCTACTCATGAAGAGGCTTTCACCATAACAGCACAGAATGAAATACAGTCATATAAAGATTTGCCTTTAACTTTATATCAAATACATACAAAATTCAGAGATGAGATAAGACCAAGATTTGGAGTTATACGCTCTAAAGAGTTTACAATGAAAGACGCTTATTCATTTCATATAACTAAAGAATGTCTTGATAAAACATATAATGATATGAGCAGTGCTTATACAAAAATTTTCAAAAGAATGGGACTTGATACTGTAAGCGTAAAAGCAGACAGCGGTGCTATGGGCGGAGAAGGAAGCGAAGAGTTTATGGTACTAAGCGAAGTAGGTGAGGAAACAATTATTTTCTGCTCAAAATGCGGTTACAGAGCTAATGTTGAAAAAGCTAATGTAAAAGAAGATGAAGCAGCTAAGTCTTATACAGATAAAGCATTGGAGGAAGTTAATACTCCTGATATAAAAACTATAAATGATTTAGAAAAGTTTTTTAATACTTCTTCAAAAAATTTTATAAAAAGTATAATTTATAAAACAGAAGAAGGAGAAGTTATACTAGCAGCTATTAGAGGTGATTTAGAAATTAATGAAACTAAACTCTCTAATGCATTAGGAGGACTTGATATAGAACTTGCCGATGAAGAAACTGTAAAAGAAGTTACAGGGGCTAGAGTTGGTTTTGCTTCACCTATAGGATTAAAAAAGAAAATAAGAATATTTGCTGATAACTCTATAAAATCTGTATCTGATGCAATAGTTGGAGGCAATAAAGATGATACCCATATAAAAAATGTTAATATAGAAAGAGATTTTAATATTGATGTATGGGGTGATTTTAGAACTGCTAAAGAAGACGACAGATGTCCTGAATGCGGAGAAACACTATATCAAAAAAAAGGATTAGAATTAGGACATATTTTTAAACTTGGTGATAAATATACTCAGGCTTTCAATTTTAAAGTATTAGATGAAAATAATAAAGAAATAACTCCTATAATGGGCTGTTATGGTATAGGAGTTAATAGGGCTTTGGCTTCTGTTATAGAACAAAATTATGATGATAAGGGCATAATATTTCCTATAAGTGTTGCTCCTTATGAGGCTATAGTAGTTGCCATTGATAAAGAGGCTGAAGAGTCATTTAAAAAAGCAGAAGAAATATATAATGCTCTAAACTCTATTGGTGTTGAAACTATGTTCGATGATAGAAAAGAAAGACTTGGTGTTAAACTTAATGACTGCGATTTGATTGGTATTCCTATGAGAATAATAGTAGGTAAAAAATCACTTCAAAGAGGAGTGGTTGAGTTTAAACTTAGAAGTTCATCTGAAAGTGTTGAAGTAAAAGCAGGTGAAATAGTTGAATATGTAAAAACAAAAAAACAAGAATTATTCAATGAGATAAATACTAAATTATAATAAAATTCAATTATAAATAAATGAATAGGGAAGTTATTATGAACTTTCTTATTCATTATTTTTTTATAGAGTATGGAAAATATAGAAATTGTAAATGATATTGATAATAATATAATTAATTCAATTCTTTTTATATCTTCAAAAAGCGAATATATTAGTTTATCAGAAAATAATTTAAAACAGTATATAGAAGATAAATATCATAATGTTATAATTATAAAAAATAATAATGAAATAAAAGGATTTTTGATTTATTTTTTATTAGAACCTGAAATAGATATAATATTTATAGCGGTTTATCCAAATAATTATGGATACGGCAAAAAATTATTATCATATTTATTTGAAGATGCTAAAAATCATAATATCCTAAGCATAAAATTAGACTTGCATGAAAATAATATAACAGCTAAAAAATTTTATATAAGAAATGGATTTAAAGAAATAGCTATAAGAAAAAAATATTATAATAATAAATTTAATGCTTTAATTATGGAAAAAAAATTAAATTAATTTTTTAATGAAATAAAATTAATGGAATTTCTTAAATGCCAATATACAGAGTACAGCAAATATAATATTTGGCATCCAAGCTGCAATAAAAGGATTCATATTTCCAGCCTCACCCATAGATCTGAATATCATAAGTATAGAATAATATAACAGAGCAACTATGATAACCATTACCAAACTTATAACTAAAACGCTTTGAGTAGAAAACTTAGAAAATAATGAAGCAAGTAAAACAATAATAAAGCCTGAAAAACAATACGATATTCTGTAATGCAAATCCGTTTCTAATCTTGAAGTATTCATATTAACTTCTTTTTGCAATTTTATAATATGAGCTTCTTCAGTTAAACTCATAGAATCTAAAAGAGGTCTGCCATAAAAATGTTCTGGACGCTCCAAAACATCTAAAGGATAATTATTTATTTTTTCTACTTTTATTTCTTTATTTTCACTGAATGTAGTTAATATACCATCTAAAACATACCATTTTCTATCTTCATTATTCCATTGTATATGAGGACTTGATATTCTAAATCTAATTCCTCCGTCATCATTCAATTTTATTACAATAGTATTTTTCATATATTGTTCATCATAAAAATAAGTTTCGATAAAATATAAATAATTATCTCCTCCAAAAAGTTCCCAAGGACCGCTTTTAGTTGCTTTTTCATTTCCCCTCATAGCATCATTAGCAGCAAAAGATATTTTATTTAATGGGGCAGCCACAAATTGCCAAAACAGTACTAGAAATAAACATAAACCAATTACAATAATAAACATAGGCATAGAAAATTTAAATAAACTAATACCAGAATTTTCAATAGCAAGCATTTCTTTATTTTTTACAAAATTACCAAGTACATAAGTAGATGAAAACATTAAAGCAACAGGGAATATATAATATGTATTATGAGGTGCTCTTGCTAAATGATAAGTAATAAAATAATTAATTAATTCAGGATGTTCAGTATAAAAAGATAATCTGCTGCTTAAGTCTGCTATTGTAACCAATACGACAAACAGCAGCAAAGAACCAAAAAAGAAAGATAGAAATTCTTTTAATAAATAAGCATTTAATTTCTTCATTAACTTACATCTATACCATATTCTTCATGAATTTGATTTAATTCTTCAGTTATAGCAACATGAAGCTCTTTTATTTTTTCAAGCAAAGCAGAAGGTTTTGACTTGCTGCTTTTTCCAGATCCGAATATCTTACTTATTTTTCTCTTAGCCTGTACAAGAGTTTCAGCTTTAACTTTAGGATCCGGTATAAATTTAGAAGCATCCATTCCAAGCAATGCCCCCATATAAAGCATACCTTCATATCCGAAATTATTATCTATATCAGGACCAAATGATTTTATTTTCTCAAAATTTTCCTTACCATTTTGCATGCATTCTATTGCAGCTGTATATAATTCGCTTGCTTTATATTGAAAGAAAGGGATAAGTCTGTCATAATTTTCATCAGGATATATGTTTGCCAAATCTTCCAAAGTCCAGCTTAATCTCAAAGAACATAAAGCCTTTTTTAAAGTAGGAGCACTGTCTTTTCCAATATAACGATATCCGTCTAAAGCTAAAAAATAACTAGCAGCACCTTCTAAAAGTGTTCTATTTTTTGTAAAATCTACATTGTTTCCAAAAAATTCTTTCATATATGAAGCTCTTTGCCTTGATGTTTCGGCAGCTTCCTCTATTTTTTTATGATCTATTAAATTAAAATCCTCTTGAAAAGCAGCGTATAAACAATGAGGACACACTACTACAACATATATTAAAGGATAAACTGTACCATATTTTTTGCTTTTTTCATAAGTTCTTCTTAAGTCATTCCTTAATTTTCCGGCAATCAATCTGCCTCCGCCTGTAAGAAGCATTTCATGATAAAATTCTCCATTACATACAGGACATGTTCTTGGGTTTTTCTCTATAAACGATACTTTTGGTTGTTCATCACTCATAAAAAATCCTACTATATACTTATTTCTATAACATTTATAATATCAAAATGTTAAATCAATTATCGGTTTATTTTAATTTTTCAATATCACTTATATTAATCTTTGTAATTCTAAGTTCATTAAATATATTATTATAATATAATATATAAAAATATGGATATTGTGCCGATTTCAATCTTACATTACCTATACTTGTTCCTAAAACTGATAAATCTATTACTCTATTATCCATAAATAAATATTTATTTCCATTCTCTTTTGTATATAAAACCATTATTTGTGCAGCATAATCCAATGTGGAATCTAATGAAATTATATTTTCATCTTCAGAAACTATTATTCCATTAGTGAATACTCCATCATAAAATCTGGTATAATTAATGGTATTAGGATTATCTCTTGTGAGATAAACTATATTAAATCTATTATGCTCTTCATAAGAAACCGAATAAATACTAGAATTAGTTACTATTGCCATATTATCAAAAAATTGAAAAGCTGTATTAGTTTTCCTAGAACCATATAATATATTGCCTGTTTGATATTCATGCATATAAAGTGCATATCCGTCTTTTTCTGCAACAGGATAAACACTATCAACTATTTTATTAGTATAAATAAAATCCGAAAAGAAATTATCTCTATAAAACCTAGATACAGATAATATACCTCTATTGTCTACAAAAAATAATGTAGGATAATTGAATGCAGACATAACTAGTTTTAAATCATTGATCTTTCTATTTTGCCTTATATCCATAGTATAATTATTGAAAGTACCAGAATTATTATTAGCATATAATATTTTATTTGCTTTATTATATGATACATGTACATTTCTATTATTTAATGCTATACTTATAAAATTACCAAGTTCTCTGTTATTATCTAATATAGTTCTTGTGAAATTACCATCTTTTCCTGTAACATATACCGCTGTATTTAGAATATTATCATAATATGCAAAATGTACATTGTTATATCCATCTATAAATAATTCGCTGATATAAGGCTCTTCCCTTAAAGAGGCTACAGACCAAGTATATAAAGATTCAAAGCCACTCATTCTTACATAATGCTCTGTAAGAGGAGGAGCATCTTTTTTTATTTCTTTCTGATATTGTGCATTTAAACTTGTAAATAATATTATGAAAATAATTAATACAATGAATGCACTATTTCTTTTTAGATTTTTTAACATCTTCTATTTTACTTACAGCTTCAATTCCTTCTTCTTTAGGTCTTATAAATCTGCATTTTATAATATTTCCTTTATCGTCAAGTAATGATTTTATATGAGAATAATAGAATATACAATGTTCTATATATGCATTATCATCAACAATAGAACCGTAAAGATAACTAACACCTTTAATAAGAACATTAGAGCCTATATTCACAGGGTGATTATCGCTTCCTGTAACATTAACCCCTCTCTCCAATGTAGTATTCTTTCCAATATATACATTACCCTTAATCTGATTGCCTGAATATATTTTAACATTATCATCTAATATAAGTCTCTGATTTTCCAAACATGATAAAAGAACATTATCTCCAATGTACGCATTTTCTCCTAAATGCACATTTCCCTCTATTTTAGCACCATGTGATATAGTAACACCATAATTGAGCGTAACATTCTTTCCTATATAAGCACCTTTTCCTACATATATATCTAAAGGTTTTTCATCTTTATCTCTCTCAAGTATCTGTTCTACTACAGTATCATCTATAAAAAAGTCCTCTCCATCATATATAGTAATTATATTTTTAAGTTTATTATAAACATTAGATCTGGCTATGGATTCCATCTCTTTAAGAACAGTTTTATCATTAAATCCTAAAACAACTCTGCTGTCTTTAGGCATATAAGTAGATATAGACAAATTATTATTTACAAAAATCTCTATTAAATCAGTAAGATATAATTCATTTTGAGCATTATTAGATTCTAATTTTTGTATAAGCTCTTCTAAAGGCTTCATTTTAAATCCGTAAATGCCTGCAACATATTCGTTAAAGTTATCTAATAGTTCATCTTTTTCATAAGAGAATTTTTCATCTTTATAAACTTTATACAGTTTTTCATCATCTCTCATTGCAAGTATATCTTTATATTCAATAACTCCTATAACATTGCCTTGAGAACCCTGTCTGTATTTAGTTTTTTTACCATCGTAGGTAAGACCTCTGCTTCTAAGTATTCTTCCATAATAGTTGCTTCCCTTAGGCCCGTCATATTTAGCAGTCATAACTATCATATCAGTTTTAGATTTCAAAAATTCTTCATGGAACTCCTTCATAGTTTCAGAGTCAATAAGTCCCATATCAGCATATATAACATAACAGTATTTTATATTCTTTAAATCACTCTTATCAAGTCCAATTTTTACTGCATGCCCTGTACCTCTTTGCTCTTCCTGATAAGCAAAATTTGTATTAGCCTGTTTTCCAACAGCATTGGCAACATCAAGAGCTTTTATTCCAACAACTATTGTAATATTACTCTTAGGCATACCATTTTTTACAGCAAGTCTAACTCTTTCTATACTAGGAACTCCCCATATAGTATGAAGCATTTTAGATGTGGAACTTCTTATTCTTTTACCATGACCAGCAGCTAAGATTATCACCAATGTATCATTTTTTGAAAACTTAGATGATAATGAAGCAAGAGCATTCTCAATTTCAACTACATTTTTTTCCATAGGTAACTCCTAATTATAATATTTATTTTTTGTTTTGTTTATTTGTATATATTTGTTCAAATACAGGTTTTTTTATATTGGCACTTTTAGAGTAGAAGTCAGAATTTACAGTTTTATTATTAACTTGTGAATTATTACTTTTAGAATCTATATTTTCTTTTGCTTTTAAAATATCTTCTAAAGTATTTTTTTTATAATTATTTGGCAGAGCTGCATTTTTACTATCTAATTCCAATTTATCATTTTTATTATTAGCATTAAAAGTTTCATCTTCTTTCAGCCATTTTCTAAGCACTTTAGCCACAGATTCTGCCAATTTATCTAATTTCTGTTTAGCTCTTACATTTCCTCCAAGATTAGAGTCTTCTTTCATGATAAACTTATAAAGCTGCATAGCCTTTATTATGTTTTTCTTTTCAAAATTATAATAATCTGCAACTTTTTCTATGCCTCCATAATAAGAAGCTGTAAGATAACATCTGTAAGCACCTTCTATATCTTTCTGATTAAAAAGCTCATTACCTTTTCTAACTAAAGCACTTCTTGTAGAATCTTTTATTTCCATATCATACATTATATACTTATAATAGAAAACTGCAAGTATTAATTTAACAAATATATTATGTTAAATTTATTTCAATTCTGATTTCATTTCTTTTATAATACTATATCCAAGAGGTATTGCCAATATAAATGTTAGTAAATCCGAAAAAGGCTGAGCTATTTCTATTCCAATTAAGCCAAAAAATTTAGGAAATATATAAATAATAGGTATAAAAAATATTCCTTGCTTAGCTACAGCCAATATAGAAGCTCTTATAGTTTTTCTAGTTGTTTGAAGCATCATGCTGGATAATGTTATAAATCCCCATAAAGGAAGACTAAATGCCTGATAACGAAGTGCCATGTATGCAGTATCAAGTAATGCCTCATCTTTATCATTAAATAAATGTACTATTTGTGCTGAATTAATAAATATTATAAATGCTAGTACAAAAAGAACAAGAGTTGATATTTTTACACAGAAATAAAAAGCCTTTATAACTCTGTCGTATTTTTTAGCACCATAATTAAATCCGCATACAGGCTGAAAACCCTGACCAAAACCTATAATAGCCGAATTAGCAAACATAGCAATCCTATTCACTATAGACATAGCAGCTATGGCAGCATCTCCAAATGCAGCAGCAGATATATTTAAAAATGCAGTTGAAAAACTTGATATACTCTGCCTGCAAAGACTTGGAAGTCCGCCTACTATAATCGCCTTATATTTTTGAAGGCTAGGGGAGAAGTCTTTTAATTTTATAGGCAAAGTACCCCATACATTAGTACCTATTAAAAGTATACAGAAACCTACAAACTGACTTATTATAGTACCTATAGCTGCACCTTTTACACCCATAGAAAAATGAAATATTAAAATAGGATCTAATATTATATTTAAAATCGCACCTGTTATCAAACCTATCATAGCAAACAAAGCATTGCCCTGAAGTCTTAATTGATTATTAAGAACTAAAGAGGCTGTCATATAAGGAGCCCCTATAAGAATATATTTCATATAACTTATAGAATATGGAAGTATAGTTTCTGTAGAGCCTAATAAATATGCTAAAGGCTTAATAAATATGATACCTAGTATAAGTATCATAAACCCTACTATCATAGCAGATAAGAACCCTGTTGCCGCCATCTTTGAAGCCTCATCTGTTTCCTTAGCACCTAATTTGATTGATATATAATTGCCTGAACCATGTCCGAAAAAAAATCCTATGGCCTGTATTATTGCCATCATTGAAAATACTATTCCAACTGCAGCTGTTGACTGAGTATTTACCTTACTCACAAAAAAAGTGTCTGCCATATTATAAAATGATGTTGTAAGCATGCTTATAATTGTTGGGATACCCATTTTTATAACTAAAAATTCAATTTTTGATTCTGTTAATTCTTTAAATTTTTTGTTTTGTCTTTCAGTTTCTTTTAATGCCGCATCATCACATACATTCATAATATATCCTAAAAATCATAATTTTTAATAATATATAACTTTTTTATATTATTTCAATATGATTTTTTATTTGACTTTTTTTGTTTTTCTAGTAGGATATTAACATAATATTTAGGATATATATGATGAATAACGATGTAGAAAACTTTATAAAAAAACTAGAAAACAAAGATAAATATACATTCACATTAGAAATATCGCCTCAGGCAAAATACGATTTAGGATACATAGAAGAAAAAATAAATAGGGCAGACATATCAAATTATATAGATGGATTTGTTGTAACGGATTCTCCATTTGCTAATTTAAAGATATCTTCAATACTAGCAGCATTGCAATTGCAGCAAAGATTGAATAATAACAAACCATTCATAACAACTCAAACTATGAGAGACAGAAACTCTATAGCTATACAAAATGATTTAATAGGTGCAAATTATTTTGATATAAGAATGGTACTTGCAGTTACAGGAGATGCTATAGCTAATGGTAATCAAAAACAGGCAAAAGCGGTATTTGAAGGTAATTCTCAATTATTAATAAATATAATCAATGATTTAAATAAAGGAAAAAGTTTAGGAGAGTTTAATTTTAAAGAGCCATTGAAACATATATATCCGTTTTGTGTAATAAACAGTTATGCTAAAAATAATGATACATTGAAATTAAGACTTGCTAAAAAAGCAAATTCAGGAGTTAAAGCTATATTTACTCAGCCTATATATGAAGCTGAAAGATTAGAACTTTTCTTAAAGTGGATAGATGAACTTCCTTTAAAAGAAAAGCCTATACTAGTGCCTGGATTTTTTCCTGTATTAACTTATAAAACTGCTTATTTTATATATTATAAACTTCCTGGTGCTTATATACCTGAAATCTGGCTTAATAAATTAAAAGAGGCTAGTGATAAATCCCCTGAAGAAGAGAAAAAAGCTGCAGTAGAATTATCAACTAACCTATTTAACAGCATGATTAAAAAACATAAAAAAATGCATATAATGAGTATGAATAATTATGATTTTGTTGTTGAGCTTCTTAAAAATATTTAAAAATTAAATTACTATTAATTAGCAAAATAATAAGAATCCTCACAAAATGAAACTATAGCAGCTGTACTTATTTCTGGTTCTACCATATAGCTTTCTGTAAGTGTAATACCGAACTCCTCTGGTCTTAATTTATCAAAAATTATTCTGTTGCCGTACATATTAGTTAATGCTTTATAACCGAAAGAGTACCTGCAGCCTACATGTTTTCTTTTGCCTTTATTTTTTAAATTGAGTAAATTATCCATATTAGTTTGAAGTATATCAACATAATTTTCTATGATATTTGTTCCTATTGCATTATAAAAATAATAGTCTTTATAATCATCATTATCATAAAGTCCTTTTAAAAATTCATGAAATTTAGTACCAAGACTTACAAGAGTAAAGCCTATAGTATCTTCTTCTTTATCAAAGAAATCAACTATAGAGTTATAGGGCTCTTTTTCCATACGCTCTAAAGGTATTTCTATTTTTTCATTTTTTAATTCATTATTTTCAACATCATATATATAAAGTTTATCATTTTCCGTAACCGTCTTATAAAATCCGTAAATCATTACAGGTTCGATTAAATTATTTTCTATAATATTATTTTTCATCTCTTCGTATTTAGGTTCTACTTTTGTTTTAATCATCTCATTATATTTTTCCATATCCTGATTTCTAGCAGAATATCCGAAACCCACTCTAAAAAGCCTAACTTTATTAATCATATCAAATGCTTCTTTTTCTATTTCTTTATTAAACTCAAAAACTTTTCTTCCATAGAAAGGAGGTTTATTCATATAATGTTCATGATTTTTGTGATTTATTTCTGGCATAATTCTTCCTTATTATTGTTATGTTCGCCTCAGCCTGTAATAAGCTAGTGAGTAAACTCACTAGCTGGCTTCGGCTAACTCTTGTTATTTTTCCTAGTCGGTCGAACTCGCCTTATAGTTTCAAGCAAATAAATTTGCTTGAAGGTTCGTTCTCACCTTTGTTTATTGCTAGCCTAAGCCTGTAATAAGCTAGTGAGTTTACTCACCAACTGGCTTCGGCTCACTCTTGTTATTTTGCCTAGTCGGTCGAACCCGCCTTATAGTTTCAAGCAAATAAATTTGCTTGAAGGCTCGTTCTCGCTTTTTTTATTTTTATTGCTAATTTATCGTCTCAGCCTGTAATAAGCTATAGAGTAACTCACTAGCTGGCTTCGGCTAACTTTTATTTTTCTTTGTCTCTGTCAGCTATTATTTCTTTTATTGCTAATATATCATCAAAACCGTCTTTACAGTAAAATATTTTAGCAGTATCTCCATAAACTTTTTTGCAAATATTTTCAACAAAATCTTTAGTTAAAGCAGCTCCTCCAAGCAGAATTGGTATCTTTAATCCTTTATCTCTAATGTATGCCAAATTATCTTTCATAACTTCAGTAGATTTTACCAAAAGCCCAGACATACCTATACAATCTGCATTATGTTCATGATAGGCTTCTAAAAATTTTTCTATAGATACTTTAGTACCAATATTAACAGTTTCAAATCCATTATTTTTTATAATGATTTCAACTAGGTTTTTACCTACATCATGTACATCGCCTGCCACAGTACCAAGTATTATTTTAGCTGTTTTCTCCTGTTTCTTTTTCTCCAAAAATTCTGATAAAAAGTCAACACTCTTTTTCATAACTTCTGCAGAACCTAAAACAAAAGGAAGCTGTATAGTGCCTTCTCCGAATTTTACTCCGATATCAGCCATAGTAGGAAGAAGTATTTCATCTATTATAGCCTGAGCAAATAATTTTTCTCCTCCGAACTCTTCACTGTTTTCTTTTACTTCATTAAGCAGAACCTGCATATCTTTCCATTCGCCGTCAAGCATAGCATCTCTTATGGCTTCTCTTATAGGCTTTTTTATATTTTCTTCATTGTTTAATTCTTTCTTTTCCTTTTTGTCAGAGAAATGATTTATATAATTTATAAGAGGCTCTTTACTGTTGCTTTTATTATATATTAATTCTCTTGCTAATTCTATTTCTTTTTCATCTATTTTTGATAAAGGAAGTATCTGAGCTACATTAACTATTGCAGTAGTAAGTCCATGATTAATAGCTTCATATAAAAATACAGAGTTCATTATTTTTCTAGCTTCTTCTTTAAGCCCGAAAGATATATTAGATACTCCCAAACTTATAGAACATTCAGGATATTTTTTTGATAACTCTTTTATAGCATTAAGAGTTTGAACTCCTGCTAAAAAACTTTTTTCATCACCGCTTGCAAGTGTAAATGTAAGAGGGTCAAATATTATATCATGAGGAAGTATTTTGTGAACATTAACCGCTCTTTCATACATTCTCTCAGCCATTTTCAATTTATCTTCGCATGTGAAAGCCATTGACTTTTCATCTATTGTAAGAAGCATAATAGAAGCCCCGTATTTTTTGGCAAGAGAACATATTGCATCAAATTTTTCTTCTCCCTGTTCCATATTAGCAGAGTTTATTATAGGTTTTCCTCCATATACTTTTAAAGCCGCCTCTATAACATTAGGTTTTATAGCATCAATAACTAATGGCAGCGAAATTTGTTTAACATAAGATGAAATAATTTTTGTAATATCTTCTACTTCGTCTCGTCCAGCCCAAGCAGCATTAACATCTATAGCATGGCTTCCGGCTTTTACTTGTTTTATTCCTACATCAAGCATACCGTCCATATCACCTGCAATCATAAGCTCTCTAAATATTTTACTTCCTGTAGCATTACTTCTTTCTCCAATCATTAAAGGAGCAGGATTTTGTTTTATGCTTACAGTATTAAATAAACTTGCTATATAAGCTCTTGGTTTTTCTAATGCTGTTTTTTTAGGTTTTATTCCTTTTACTTTATCGGATAATGCCTTTATATGGAGTGGGGTAGTACCGCAGCAGCCTCCTATGAATGAAAGTCCGTCTAATTCAAAAAACTTACTATTAATATCTGCAAATTCTTCAGGTGTCATACTATAATATGCTTTTCCGTTTCTATTTTCTGGAAGTCCTGCATTTGTATGTATTGATATAGGAAGACATGATATTTCTGAAAGTTTTTTTATATGTCTTGATGCCATGTCCGGACCTGTTCCGCAGTTCATACCTATAGAAAATATATCCAAATTAGAAAGTATAGTATATGCTGTTTCTATATCAGTACCCAAAAGCATAGTACCTTCTTTTTCTATTGTTACAGAAACCATTATTGGTATTTCTTTATTCAATTTTTCTGCTGTATCATTAACTGCAATTATAGCTGACTTTAACTGCAGTACATCTTGAGCTGTCTCAAGAAGTATAATATCAACTCCTCCGTCTATTAATCCTCTTGCAGCTTCGATGTATCCATTATACATTTCATCGAAAGTAATCTGTCCAAGGCTAGGAAGTTTTACTCCCGGACCTAAACTGCCGGCAATAAATATATCTCTGTTCAAATCACCTTTAGAATTAGGATTTTTTAAATATTCTTCTCTAGCTTCATTAGCTATTAATGCAGCTTTTTTAGCTAATTCATAAGTTTTATCTGCAATATGATATTCACTTAATACCCAAGGTATAGCCCCAAAACTATTAGTCTTTATTATATTGGCATTGGCATTTAAATAATCCGTATGTATTTCTTTCATTATATATGGTGCTGTTATATTTAATATTTCATTACAGCCTTCTACATTATTGCCGTTTATAATCCAAGACTCTTTTTTAATTTCTTTTTTTTGAAGTTCTGTACCTGTGGCTCCATCTATTATTAAATACTGTTCTTTTATAAGTTGCCTTAATTTTTCTTTTATATTTTTCATTTTATAATGCTCCAATCTCTTATATAAAAGTACATTCGTCTATTTTAATATAAAAAGTCAAATATCACAAGTTTTCAGATTATAGTTTTAATTGATAATAAAAAAGTATTATATAAAAAATGGAACTGATGTATATGTTTAGTCTATATATTCTTCAATATTTCTTTTTGATGTTTCCCATTTTCCAATACTATGCCATTTAGTTATATCACAATATCTACAAAAAGGCATAGGTTTTGCTAAAAACTGTAATATTTCATTATAGTCTTTAGCTTTATATATATCTATATAATCATGCTCTGTAACCTCTAAATTTTTATTGAAATAGTCATTAAAATGTCTTATATTTGAAACTAATCCGCAAGAAAATAATTTTCCATGATTTAAAAATAAACAATTGTTTGCTATAAAACAATTAATAAAATTATTAAATGGATCGGATTTTCCTTCAATATTTAAAACAGCTTTGTAACTTTCTTTTTGAATATTAGTATCATTATAAAAAGATAGAATTATACCATATTTATTACATAATTCTAATATATTTTCCCAATTTATATTAATTGGATATTTTGTTGGATGTATTTCTACATTGTTTTCTTTACAATATATCCAAAAACTTTCATCTTGTTTTGGAAGTAAAATACCATTAGTTATTAACCATATTGAACTATTTTTAAAATATTTTCTTATTATGTAAAAATAACCTTTGCAATTTTTATTTAGCAAAGGCTCTCCACCCATAAGCTGAAATCTATTTATTAAGCCATTAGTTAATTCATATAATCTTCTAATATCATTTTCAAATATTTCTATGTCATAATACTCTTCTTTTGCTAATTGAGAAAAATGATCACAACTATAACAATTTAAATTACAATGTTCTGCCAAATGTATCTCAACAAAATTAATATGTGACTGTGGAGTCAGTCTTTTCATTTTTGTATATAAATCCACATAGTTGTTATATACACTACTTTCTAGTATATTAATTTTATTATTTATTTCCAACAACTTATCATTAAAATTATTAATTTCTAATAAATATTCTCTTAAAGAATTTCTTAATTTTTTAAAAGGTATCCACCATACTATGTTATCTATAGTTTTATTATCCATTTTTTATCCTTTTATAGTCAAAATAAATTTTCCCAAGTTCTTGGATCTGAACAAGTTGAGCATATTTCTATTCTTTTTGCTTCAACCATTAATTTTTTTCTAAAATTTATCATTTTTCTACCCATAAAAATATCAAATATTGTAGAATCTTTTATATTACCCAAAATATAATTTTCATGCTTTCTTACATCACTTCTTATATTACAGCATAAAGTGTAATTACCATCATAATCTACAGCTAAATGAAAATTAGGCATAAAACATAAACCATTATTGTTAATAATATTTACACTATCTTTTAATAATTGCCCCCTATCTGTAGCATGTCTTATAAAATCTACTGCCCTATAATTTATATATATATTTTTATAGCTACAATCTACTTGATAATATGAATCATTCTTTATAACTACTTGATATTCTAACTTTAATTTACTTAATAATTTTAGCATACCAGGATGAATTATATTATCTATATCAAATGGAATATTTTTATCATTATAATTATAATAATATGTGATTATCATATTATTAACACCACATTTATTTAGTAATTCTAAGTAATCTAATGTTAAATAATCTCCATTGGAAAAAAGAGTTATATTGCAATTTGGTAAATATTCCCTTACTTGTTTTATTCTTTTTATCAATAAATCTTTATCATATAATGGTTCATTATATCTATGTAAATATATTCTATTTGAGTAATCAATTTCCTGAAGTTCAGATAATACTTTTATAAATAATTTTTCTTCTAATATTATATTTTTACTAAATCTATCTATAAATGAATTTGGACAAAACCAACATTTTCTATTACAAAAAGATGATATTCCTATTTCAACCCAAGTAACATTTTTTTTAAAAATACTTTTAATATAATCATAATCAAGATTGTCAGTAGTTAATTCCACACTTCGCTTTATAGCTTCTGTTATTAGATTAGAATTGATAGATGTTTCATCATTATTACTACATTTTTTTAGATTATGTAACTCTAATAAATATTCTCTTGTAAAATTTCTCAAACTTTTTATTGGTATCCACCATACTATATGATCTATAGTCTTATTATCCATTTTTTTTCCTTTATTAATTATAATACAAATCTCTTATATACCATAAATTTCTTTTATCACATATATCTAAAAAAATCTCTTCACTTATATATCCATCTTTTATATTATCTATAATTAATTGTTTTAATAATTCTCTTTGAGTCTTATAAATATTAATATCATTTTCTGTTTGTTTAGTTTTATAAAATTTCATATCTATAAAAATATAACATAATCTATATAATGTTACTATATAATTATTCATTTCAATTTCTTTCTCTTTTAATAGAAAATTATTTCTAAAATAATTAAATATATTTTCTATTGAAAACTTTCTATCATCAAAAATATATTTTTTATCAATATCATTAGTTATAGATATTGATCTTCTATTATGAAAATACAGAGGTATAGGTATATATTCATAAATATTAGCAATACTAAATATTTTTATAATAGCTATCATATCATCAAGCTTATTTTTATCAATAAACAAATCAAATTTAAATTTATCTATTAATTCTTTTTTATAAATTTTATCCCATAAAGGTCCATGCATTTTTTCTATAGATAATAAATGCAATATATTATTTCCATATAAAAATTGCGGTATATTTATATGCATATCTGTTATTTCATCATTTTCTATCCAATAAAAGCTAAAACATACTATATCTGTATTATTTATAAGCATTCTTGAAACAGCTATTTCATAAGCATTTAAAGCAACTGTATCATCAGGATCAACAAAACCTATGGAATATCCTTTAGATTCCTTTAATCCAGTCATTCTAGCTCCGCCAGGTCCTTTATTTTCTTTATGTTTTATATATTTTATTCTTTTATCTTTTAAAGCATATTCTTTGCATATTAAATCATCTTCTTCATTAGGAGAACAATCATTAACTAATATGATTTCTATTTCTTTTAATGTTTGATGAACTAAACTATCTAAACAATTTACCAAATAGTCTTTACCTATATCATATATAGGTACTATTATTGAAATATATGGTGGATTAATATTATTGAATATGTTTCTATCATAATTGTATTCAGTTGAAGCAATATGATTCAATTTTACTTTTATATCTCTATAAAAATATGGTATATTATTAGATTGATTTTCTATATTAATAGACCTTACATCAGTATTTATTGTCCTTATATCTATATTATCAATTTTTGCTTTAACCTCATTTATTTGAGACAATAACATATTTATTCTATTTTCTAAAGGCTTTGTAGTTATTTTTATACCACAAATATTTCTTACTCTATATATACCATCATCATATTTATTGTAAAAAAATCCCATAGTATTACCTCTATAAAAAATTATGCAATAAAAAACCTATGCAGAAATTTAATATTGCTGCATAGGTTGTATTTTTTATTTTATATTTTAAATTATTATAAGAATATATATACGCTATACGAGAGTGTCTTGTCTTGTCTTGTCTTGTCTTGTCTTGTCTTGTCTTGTCTTGTCTTGTCTTGTCTTGTCTTGTCTTGTCTTGTCTTGTCATAAGATACTTAAAAATATATTTTTGATATTATAATCTAAAATATTAATTTGTCAATAATAAATTAAGCTGCAATATCTAATGCAGCTTGTAATTTATTATTTATTATTATAATATTATTGTTATCATTATATATGTATTCTCTACATACTAGGGTCTGGTCTGGTCTGGTCTGGTCTGGTCTGGTCTGGTCTGGTCTGGTCTGTATTTAACATTTTATTTCTAAAATTATCTCGCCATTTCCTTATAGGTATCCACCAAGCTAATTTATTAATATTTTCTTTTATTTTTTCTAATTGTTGCATATATACACCTTCATTATTATTAAAAGTAGGGTATACATCTATAGGTATTATCTCTCCATATCTAAAATATTTACCAGTAGGAGGATTTTCTTCATTTAAAAAACATGCTTGTATAATGGAATTAGCCCCATCTTCTGCTGTTGTTGGAGCAAATTCAGATCCCATATCAGTTTTACACCAACCAGGACAAACACAATTTACAAATATATTTCTATCTTTTACAGCTCCACTCAATTTTTTTGTAATCATATTAAGTGCAACTTTAGAACTAGCATATCCAACATTTACATCTTCTTCTGTATAAGGCTGCCAAAATTCTGAATTACCAGAAGATACATTTACAATTCTTCCACCTTTCTCAATTTCATTTATAAAATATTTAGTTGTTAAAATACTCGCAATAGTATTTACTTTATACATTCTTATTATATCATCTGATTTTAAATCTAAAGTTTTAATATGTTCATTTGGAGGAAACCAATCTAATCTAATACCAGCATTGTTAATAAAAATATATATTTTTTCATCTTTATCTTTTATTTTTAAATATTCTTGATAAGCTTCTTCTATTGACTTCTCAAATTCAACATCTATTTCTATTGGTATAATATTACTTGGAGAGCTTAAATATTTAATAGCTTCTTTAGCTTTATTTAAATCTCTAGCTCCCATATAAACTTTGAAATTATATTCTATAGCAAATTTTTTACATAATTCTAAACCTATCCCTCTATTACCTCCTGTAATAAAAACTACATTTTTCATATATTACTCCGATATTATTAATATATGTTTATTATACCATATATAAAGTAAATATCAAGAGTAATTATATTTATTTTATGATCTATTATTATTAAGCATTTTATTTCTAAAATTATCACGCCATTTTCTTATAGGTATCCACCAAGCTAGTTTATTAATATTTTCTTCTATTTTAGATAATTTATCTTTACAATTATATAATTCATTTTGAACATTAATATTTTGTTCTGGTATTATCGTATTATGTATTCTAATAAGATTATAATCTTGGCTGTCACCATACTTTTTTATGAATTTATTAATTTCATTTCTTATATCTTTAGAAAACTTAACATACTTTGGATCTCCAGGACTATTTTCAGAAAATAATATTGGAATTATACCAGTATATTTTAATATTAAACAATATAGTTTAGCAGAAAACTCTGCATATTTAATATCAACTTCTGTTTCACCATAAAAAAAGTTAATGCTTATTGTAATGCTATTGGGTCTTATAGCAGCAATTAAAAATAAAAATCCGTATAAATCATCATCATTCATATTCTCATCCGTTATTATATATTTAATATCTAGATGATTTGTACCACTACTTTTATATTTTATCAAATTATCTACTACTCTTGTGTATACATTAGCCCCATGTATATTTTTATATGTACTTACTGTACCAGCATCTACTGAAGTAGATAGTAATATTTTATTATCTTTAAGGGCTTGAAATATTTTCTCACTATATTTAACACTATTGGAATATAAAGCTATAGTTCCAAGATTATTATCAATCAAATATGATAATATCTCATCAAAATTTTCTAATAGTGAAGGTTCTCCTCCATTAAAATCTATCCAATTATTTCCCAATAATTTTCCTTTTTCTCTAAAAAGTTCCAAATAATCTATGATATTATATTTTGATTTAAAAAATGTATTATCCTTAGTATAAGAACAGTAATTACATCTTAAATTACAATAAGAATAATGTTGTATATTAAATGAAGAAGGAAGTCTAGAACCGCCAAGATATTCAAAATTTACATCTTTATATTTTTTCTCTACTAATGATATACAATTTTTACAAGATCTAGTATATTGATCTCTTAAACCATTTACTGCCTCAAAAAGTTCTTTTCTCCTTTGAACAACTAAATCATATGTTACATTACCAGAATTCATTTCTTCTGCTGTTATAATTTCAGGAGAGGCATAAACTCCCAAACAACAACATCCTATTCCTCTTATATTAAACCATACTCCTGTTTCCATATATATGCAACTTTTTACTATATCATCTGGCTGAAATTCTTTCATTTTTCTTTTCTCCTTAATTTATTTAATATTATTTAACATTTTATTTCTAAAATCATTACGCCATTTTTTTATAGGTATCCACCAAGCCAATTTATTTATTAATTTTACTTTTTTTTCTTTTTCTGTAATAAAAATATTAATATATTTATTCTTATTTTCTATTCTGTCTTTATATGTTTTAATATTTTCTATATTTTCAATTTCTACAGTAGAATTATAAATTAGTCCACCACCAACAAAATTAACATCCACTTTTAATATATCTGTACATATATAATATATGGTACCTGCGGCTTTAAGCATATCATTACTAATTTTTGTTCCATTAGTTCTTAAATCCTTATCTAAAGTGACAGTGGTTTTATTTTTATTTTTATTTTTAATAAGTTGAATAATTTTACAAAAACCTATTACATTTTCTTCAGATAAATTATTCATATCCCTTTCATTATCTTCCAGTAATATATATTTTAAATCCATTTCATCAAATGTTGAGTTTTCAGCATATAAAGTTAAATTATTGATCAAATTTTTGTATAAATTATTGCCTCTAATTTTAGTATAAGCTTCTTCTGTTCCAGCATCTATTGATGTATACAAAAATTTATATACCCCTGTTATATTTTTAAATTCTTCTACAATTTTTGATACTGCATTAGTTATAGTGGAATTGGATTGTAGATTTAAAGAAGAATTAGTTAAATTTTTAGACATGAATCTAACACAATCTATTAAGTCTTTTATAAGAAGTGGTTCTCCACCTGCTAAACCCAAACAAAAACCATCTTTTTTTATAGCACCAGAATCATAAAAATTTTTTAAAATAGGAAGTACATAACTATCTTCTTCTATTAGTTTTTCTCCTAATTCTTCGTGTGTATAATAACAATATTTACATCGTAAATTACAAGTTTTAAAATTAGCTATTGATAAATAAGACAAAGCACCAACATTAATTTCTGAAGAATCTCTTTCCACAAGAAATTCACAGTTATCACATTCATTTCTTATTCCACTATTTATATCTTGTACTAATTTATATCTAGCTTCTTGTAATTCTTTTACATTAATATCTTTTAATTTTACTTTTCTATTATCATCAAATATATTATAATTAGGTTTTATACAGCAAGCATAGCAACAATTTCCATTAATTAGTAAAATTCCTCCCCATAAATTACTATCTAACCAATTACATGTTTTCATTTTCATATTTAAATTTCTCCTATATTTTATGCAACAAAAAAACCTATGCTGCAATTTTATATTGCAACATAGGTTGTAATTTATTATTTATTATTATAATATTATTGTTATTAGTATATATGTGCTCTTTACATATCAGTCTGGTCTGGTCTGGTCTGGTCTGGTCTGGTCTGGTCTGGTCTGGTCTGGTCTGGTCTGGTCTTTATTTAACATTTGATTTCTAAAATTATCACGCCATTTTCTTATAGGTATCCACCAAACTAACCTATTAATATTTTCTTCCATCTTACTTTTATAAGTATCAAAATCTTGTTTTATATTATAAAATTTTCTCTGACAATCTATTAAATCAGCATTTTCTTTGCCAGCAAAATATTCATTTGCATATAAAGTATTATTAATGTTAATAATATTAGTTTCATTAACAACATAATCATCTTGTTCTTTTAATTTTTTAAATTCTTGCCTTATATCTTTAGATAATTGTACAAATATAGGATCTCCTCCACTATTATCTGAAAATAATATAGGAGTTATATTTCCATATTTTTCTAAAAGATACCATATTTTAGCCATAGTTTTGGCATATTCAATAGACATATTAACATTTACAACATTAAAATCTATACTGATCATAACACTTCCAGGCTGTATATTTAAAACAAACAATAAAAAACCATATATATCATCATCATTCATATTTTTATCTGTAACAATATATTTTAATTGTATATTTTTAGTTCCACTGCTTTTATATTTAATTAAATTATTAAAAACTTTATGAAAAGCATTTCCTCCATGGATATTTTTATAACTACTAACAGTACCAGAATCTATAGAAGTAACTAACATTACATTATCATTTTTTAATGCATTTAGTATTCCATCACTATATTTAACAGCATTAGAATATAAAACTATTGTACCAAGATTATTATCTATTAAATATGATAGTATTTCATCAAAATTTTCTAATAAAGAAGGTTCTCCTCCATTAAAATCTATCCAATTATTACCCAATAACTTACCTTTTTCCCTATACAATTCCATTATTTTTAATATATCATATTGAGGTTTTACAAAATTATTTGATATTGTATAAGCACAATAAGTACATCTTAAATTACAGCTTGTAAAATGTTGAATATTAAAAGATGAGCCTTTATGGACTCCGCCTAAATATTCAAAATTAACATCTTTATATTTTTTCTCAATCAACTGTAAACATTTTTTACATGATTTAGTATCTAAATCTCTTAGACCATTAACTGCTTCAAATAATTCTTTTCTTCTTTGAACTAATAATTCATAAGTAAGATTATCAGAATTTATTTCATCAGATGTTACAAGTTCAGGTGATGTGTATGTTGATAAACAACAGCAAGCCATTCCTCTTATGTTAAACCATACACCTGCTTCAATATATGGACAACTTTTTACTATATCATCAGGCTGAAATTCTTTTATCATTTTTACTCCTTGTATTTTTAGTATTCATTTTTGTTATAGCTTCATTTTTAGATATATTAGTATTAGCAATTAAATCATTAATATTATCATAAGAAGTTATTTGATTATCAGAATATTTTTGTAAATCATAAAAAATATTAGATAACTTGTCAGTTTTTTTTATATCTTTATTTGCATACGCATATAGTTTTGGAATTTTATAATAAGATTTTGCCATAATTTTTATTTTTAAATTAAAAAATAGAAACCAAATTTTTAATTCATGAGCACTTTTCACAAATCCAAATAGAGCAGAATCTAAATTATAAAATACAATTCTAAATATTACTAAATAAACGTATTGACCTGCAACATGTTCATATGAAAAAGGAGAAATTGAAATTCTAAAATTACTTCTTATAAATAAATTATATATATATTTATAAACCTTTGGATTTAATTTTTTTAGTTCACTATTGTTTAAAAATCTTTTTATTTCTTTTTTAGTTGTTTTAGTACCAAATGATTTAACAATTCTATCCCTTATATACCAGTCTGCTAACTTTATAGGGATATATTCTTTCCAAAATTCTTTTTGATCAGGATACAACTCTGTATATCTTTCTATAAGTGCATCTATGAGTTTTAATGCTGAAATAATAGGTTTATCTAAATTATCTAAATTGGATGTTTCTCTTATACCTTTATGAAGTCTATAACAGCCCATAAACTCATTTAAAAAATATATATCTCCCAATGAAGTATTATATAATTTTATTGCCACATCAGCACTATCTGTAAACCATTTAAATATAGGATTTCTATCAAGATCCTCTTTTTTTACTAAAAAAAATAAACTTATAATTTCCGGATACTTTCCACCTAATGTCATACTTGATTGGTTTATAAAATAGTCTATACCTTTTATTAGACTTTCATTATTATATGGTATAGTATAATATTTATCATATTCTTCAAAATACATCTGTACATGACCCGTTACTATTGTAACATTAGGATTAGTTTCAAACACTTCAACAGCATTAGAAAAGAATGTATTACCCATTAAATAATCATCATCACATAGAAAAAATATATATTTTCCTTGTGCATAATCTTCATAGGCTTTATATCCATTAATTTTAGGTCCTAAATTTTTTTCTCTTTTTATATATATTATATTATCATATAAAGATTGATATTCTTGCATAAGAATATCTGTACCATCTGTTGAAGCATTATCTGATATTATTATTTGAATATTATCATAATCTTGTTGCAATACACTATCTACTGCTTCTTTAAGCATATCTTTTCTATTATAAGTTGGAATTACTACAGACAATAAAGGTTTTTTAGGATTTTTATTATACATATTATCTCCTTTTAATATTTATCTTTATACCTAAAAAAAAGAATTGAATAAGTTTTTCATTTATTTCTATACCTAAAAAAATAAACTTAAATGGAACAGAAAAACTTAATGAACCAAATATTTTAGATTTTATTCTAGGATATTTTTTTATTATCTCTTTTGATTTCATTATCTTAAATGCTTTTTTCTTACCAACAAGTTTACTAAGTTGTGCTGTATGCCAAATTAATATATTAGAAAATATTATTTCAATTTTAATATCTATTTCATTTTTATAATCAGGATATAAAGTCTTAGCCTTATTTTTCAAATCTATTATTAATTCATTCATATAATCTATATTTGAAATTGTATCTATGTTATATTTATCCTGACCTAAATTATGTTCAACATAACAGCCTATAATTTCATTGGATAAAAAGTAAACATCTCCATACAAAAATAAATATAACCATAACCAAGTATCAGTAGAAGGTAATGCTCTTTGAAACACTTCAGTTTTATCAGAGGCAGATTTCTTAAACATAGCAAAAAATGATGTTATATTATCATATCCTTCATGATTAGCATAATTTAAAAGATAATCAATACCTTTTATGTATTCTTTAGAATTATATACATCTATAAAAATATTGTTATTATTTTCATTAAAACATTTTACAATACCTCTAACAATAACAATATTTTCGTTTTCTTCCATTGCTTTTACCGCATTTTCAAAAAAAGTATTGCTTAAAAAATAATCATCATCGCATAAAATAACGGCATATTTACCTTTTAAATGAGTATACGCTTCAGAACCATTATATAGTCCACCAATGTTTCTATCTCTCCTAGAATAAATAATTCTTTTATCACTCTTTGAAAATTCTTGCATAAAATCAAAAGTACCATCCGTTGAGGCATTATCTGAAACATATATTTCTATATTCTTATATGTCTGATTTAACACACTCTTTATGGCTCTTTTCAGTAATTCTTTTCTATTATAAGTAGTTATAAGTACTGAAACTAATGGACAGTTATTCATTTTTTACTCCAATAGATAAATTCCATTTTATAGTTCTATTTATAGATTCTTCTAAAGTATAATTTTCTTTTACTTTTAATTCTTCGATAATTTTAGAATTATTTGGTATATATTTAGGAGTAGGGTAGCTATAGTTAGGTTTTGTTAATACTTCTATATTTCCATTATAATTATTAATAGAATTAGAAATCTTTTTTGCTAAATCATATATAGATATTTCATTAGAAGAACCAACATTATATATACTTTTATCATTTGAATTTAACAATATTGACAAAAGCCATATTACTAAATCTGCTGTATATAAATAACTCCTTAAAGGTCTTCCATCACCTTTTATTATTATATTTTTATTTTGAATGATATCTCTAATAAAATTACCAATAGCAAAATGTATATTTAAATTTAAATATGGTCCGACAAATGCAAAACATCTAGCTATACTAACATTAATACCTGATTCTAAAAATAATTGTTCAGACATTTGTTTGGCTTTACCATAAAATGTCGTAGGGTAACCATGATATGTTTCTTTAAATGACTTTATAGATTCATATTGCTCACCATAAACAGCTCCAGAACTAGTAAACAACAATTTTTTAATATTCATTTTACTAGCAATATTAATAATATTTTTAGTACCATCTAATATTACAGAGTACATTTCTGATGGATTTTCTTTTTCTAACTTTTCTGAAGCAGGCGTGGCAGCATGAATTATATAATCATATTCTTTATCACAATTAAAATATCTAATATCCCCATTTATAAAATGAATAAAATCTGTATTATATTGAGGATAATTAAATAAAAAACTATATTTATTTCTAGTTAATATAGTAATATCAAAATTATAATACTTCCTGGCATAGAATAAAAAATTTAGTATAGACTTTCCAAATAAACCAGTACCTCCAGTAATTAATATACTAGACTTATATAATTTGGATAAATCTGATATATTTTTTAATTCATGAAAAATTAATTTAACATCATCAAATATTATACTATTAAACATTATATTCCTTATATTATTATTATTCTACCATTAATTTTATTAGATTTTAATAAGAAGTCTCTTATTTCATTTTCAAATATTGGAGAAGATATAATTATATTCACATTGTAATTATATTTTTTTAAAAAATCAATATTTTCATTTTCTACAGTATAAACAGGTATTTCTTTACCATTAAATATTTTTATATAAAATCCTTTAAAAGTTGGATTTCTATCTATAACACCAACTATATCTATATTATTAAATATTTTATCATTCATTAATATACGTCTTCCATAATATCCTAATCCATATAGTAATACAGGATAATTATTATCTATATCCAATTTAAAATTATTTTCTATTTCATATGATTTTTGTATATATTCTTTTACTAACTTTATTCCATTATTATCTTTAACTATTTCTAAAGAATTATTTTCATTATTTTTAAATACTGAATATAAAATAGGATATTTTTGATTATTAGGCATATAAAAATATGAAGAATTTGTATCAAGAATATCAAAATTATCAAATAACATATTTAAAGTATTTTTTGAAAAATGATTTATATGCTCAAAATTAAAATAATAAAAAGGTTTATAAAAATATTTCGAATAATATTCCAAATTTGGAACTTCTACATATAACAACCCATTTTTACTTAAACAATTTTTTAATATATTTTTAGCTAATTTTAAATCCCATATATGTTCCAATACTTGAGAAACCATTATAACATCAAAAGTTTTACCAAATTTTTCTATATCAAAAATAGTACCTATATTTGAAATGATATTTTTTTTATGCAATATGGAATGGCAATTTCTTTCCGGTTCTATACCATAAATTTTATTATATCCTCTTTCTCTAAAACGATTTAATAATCCTCCCTTTGCACAACCTATATCTAATATATAAATATCTTTATTTTGTATAAATTTTTCAATAATATCTATTTGAAAATCATATCTCTGAATATCTGTTATTCTATTCCCACCTGTACCAGCTGAAGCTGTTGATGATGTTTTTATAGAGGCATAATGTTCATTATAATCATATTGATTATAATCATTATTATCAAATATAAAACCACACTTATTGCAAAAAACTATATAAGAATTTTCTAAAATTTTTTCTTGATAAGACTTTGCCAATTTTAACTCATATAATATCTCATAATTTTTAGCTCCACAAATTGGACATATCCTAGATAATTTCATTTATAAATCCTTAAGGTTTTATTTTTTTATATAAATTTACGATAATAAAATAAAATCTATGCTACTTCTTTGTAGTAATTATTAAATATTAGCTCTGCTCTGCTCTGCTCTGCTCTGCTCTGCTCTGCTCTGCTCTGCTCTGCTCTGCTCTGCTCTGCTCTGCTCTGCTCTGCTCTGCTCTGCTCTGCTCTGCTCTGCTCTGCTCTGCTCTGCTCTGCTCTGCTCTGCTCTGCTCTCAATTCATATATTTTTCCATTAAAATTTAAATCATTTAACAAATCTTGTTTAATAATTTCAGAATATAAGACGGATGTTATTATAACATTATCAGTATTTTTAAGTATATTAGGTGTAAATACTTCTATTTTATTACCTTTATGATCAATAATCTTCTTACCAGCAAAAGTCTCATTCTTATCTATTATACCATCAATATTACAATTAGAAAAATATTTTTTATCTAATAATATCCTTCTTAACAATGCTCCAAATCCCCAACAATAAGTTAACTTAGTATTATCTATATTATCTATATTATATTTATCTATTTTATTACTATAATTTATATATTCTTTCATTTTATTTATAGCTTCATTATCTTTTAATTTGTTAACAATTTTATTGGTTACTTTTTTAAATATACCATATATTATATATGATTTTATATTTGAAACATTATCAAAATAAAATGAATCTTTTTCTACTAATTTAAAGTTATCAAATAAATATTCTAATGTAATTAATGAAAAATGATTTATATGCTCCAAATCAAAATAATAATATGCTGCTAACTTATTTTTTATATACGATGTACCATCAGGAATATCTATATATAATATACCATTATCATTTAATATATTCTCTAATATATACTTTACATTTTTTAAGTCATATATATGCTCTAAAACTTGGCTTAATATTACAACATCAAATTTTTTGTCAATATTTTTTAAATCAAAAATACTAGAAACTTCTCCCCCTATATTATATTGTTTCAGATTTTCTATAGCTTCCTTAGAAGATTCAATACCATATAGATTACGATATCCTCTATTTTGAAAAGTTCTTAGAAGTCCTCCCTTAGCACAACCAATATCAAGTATACTACTATCTTTACAAATAAATTTTTCTATTCTATCTATTATAGCATTATATCTTATCTTATCTAAATTTGACAATCCACCAGCACCTGAAGTAAAATTAGATGAATATTTTGTAGTATCTGAATAATATTTATCATAATCTTTTTGAGTCCAAGTTGTATTATTAAAAATAAATCCGCAATTATTACAGGCAACTATATCATAATGTTCTGGTACAAATTCATCTTTAGCTTTAGCAAAATTTATTTCATAAAGATTTTCACCTTTTTCACAATTACATATAGGACATATTCTTTGCAATACCATAAATTATCCTTTATAAATATTTTCACCTAATTCTTCTTTAGAAAGTAGGGGAGTCATATCTTCTAATGAACGGCTTACCATTTTACCATTAGGAAGTTCCTTAGATGAAATTTTTGGCAAAAATAAATAATCTTTTTCTAAGATTACATTACAAAATATGGGACCATTTATATTTAAAATTTCATCCAACATATTATTAATATTTTCTTTTTTATCTATACAATAATATTTCAAATTAAATGCCTTAGCAATAAATTCCCAGTTAGGAAAAGATACACCAGAATTAAAATCACAACCTGTTCTTCTTTTGAAGAAACTATCTTGTGTTTGTCTAATGGAAGCATACTCATTATTATTATATAAAAATAGCTTAATATTCAAGTTGTAATGAGAAATAGTTTGAAGCTCTTGAATATTCATCATTAAACTTCCATCACCTTCTAAACAAATAACATTTTTATCTTTAGATGCAACTGCTGCACCAATAGATGCCGGCAAACCAAATCCCATAGCAGCACATCCTGAATTACAAAACATTCTGTTATTTTCCTTTACTATACCTACTTGAAATAAAGCTAAACTAGGCGTAGCATTTGTACAAGTTACTATATCATCATTTGATAATTTATTTGTTAATTCATAAGTAAAATAATAAGGATTTACATCATTAGAAACTGTATATTCATCTAAAAGTTTTGAATATTTATTTTTTATATTTAAAGTCCATTCTCTCCATTTGGTGTGTTTATTTACTTCAATATTCTCTAATGAATCATTTAAAGTATTAATAAATAAATGCACATCATTATTAATTTTTAATGTATAATTTATAGTAGGCTTATTAAGTTCAGCATTATCTATATCAACAGCTATAATATGTTTAGCATTTTTAGCAAAATTTTCATAATTATAGCTAATTTGTCTTATATTATTTCTTGAAGCCAAAGACAATACAACGTCAGCATTTTGTAAAATTATATTTCCATACCTATTACCAATAGTACCTATACGACCAACATAATTTTTATTATCTGTAGGAATTATATCAAATCCATTAAAAGTTGATAATACAGGAATATCTAGTTTATCTATTAACTTATAAAATTTCTTTATAGAATTAGAAAGTCTTATACCATGACCTGCTATAATAACAGGAGATTTTGCATTCTGCAATATATTTATAACTTCATCAATTTGTTCTTTTATAATTGGAGTATTTATGTTTTCTATTTTATATTCTTCTAAATTATTTTCATCAATAACTGAAGCCTGAACATCCAAAGGAACATCCAACCAAACAGGACCTTTTCTTCCAGATTTTGCTATATGTATTGCTTTCTGTATTTCATATTTAATTCTTAATGGATCTTTAACCATAGAGGCATATTTAGTAACGGGCTTAACTATATCTATAATATTTATTTCCTGATCGCCAAGCTGTCTTAAATTAAGTTCTCTACAAGACTCTATTGTAGTTTCAAATTTAACCTGCCCTGAAATATATAATACAGGAACAGAATCTAAATATTCTCCAATAACCCCAGTTAATGCATTCGTTCCTCCAGGCCCAGTAGTAACATTAACAACAGATAAATTTCCATTAATCCGGCTGTAACCATCAGCAGCTATTGCACAAGCCTGTTCATGATGGCAACATATAACATTAATATTTTTATTATTACCAACTGAATCATTAAGATGCATAGCACCTCCGCCGGAAACCATAAATACATCTTTTACATTGTATTCTTCATTTAGAAATTTAAATATAAAATCAGAAACCTTCATAAAAAACCCTATAGAACAGCTGCTGTACTCTTATTGTATTTAATTAAATTTTGTATAAGCATAGTTTTTAATCTAGTCTGTTCATATCCAGGGTTATAATTATATTTTCTTAAAAAATGCTCAGTAGATAGATTACCATCATGCCATTTTCCACCAAGTCCCATCATAGTAATATCAGTATATTTGCATCCATAATGCAAAGCTACTTCCAAAAGCATTTCAGCTGTACCATTTTTATCATGAAAATGCATACCTGCTTCAATACCTTCTTCACGGCATGCTTCTAATGTATTTCTAACATATTCAGTGGTAAAGATACTTTCTGTATCAGCAAAATATATGACTGGTATTTCATGCTGTTTAGCAAATTTAGCAAATTCTCTATTTTTATCTATTGTATTATGACCAGAACTTGTAAAATTAATAAACACCTCATAACCTAAATCTTTAATTTCTTTTACATGCTTTTCTAAAACTGAGAAATCTGTTTCACTAGATCTTGTAAGTATTCTAACTGCATCTATAACCGTTTCTTTTCTTGGAAGCAATTCACTTAAAGGTCTTTGAATATCTCTCATAGCAGAAAGCTTAACTGTATTTTTTGTAATTGAAAAAATATTTTTTATTTCTTCATTATCTAAACTACAATAACGGAAATGTCCTCTGTTAGGATCTGCTTCTTTATTATGGAAAAAACCTAGTTCTAAATAATCAATACCAGCAGATTGAGCAAATTTATAATAATCTCTGCAAAAGTCTTCATCAAAAAACCAACCTGTTTGATATCCAGCTTCTCTAAATGTACAATCAAATACTGTAATATTCCCTATCATTATTTTCCTCCTAAATTTGATATAAACTCTCCAATAATAAGTTCAACATAATCAATCATAGAATCATCAATTCCAGGATAAACCCCAATCCAAAAAGTATTATTCATAATAAAATCAGAATTTATCAAATTTCCTATTACCCTATAATTTCTTCCAATCATATAAGGCTGCTTGATAATATTACCAGCAAATAATAATCTAGTACCTATTTTATTTTTATTCAAATATTTTACTATATCATTTCTTGTAAATGGAGCATCTTCTTTAACACTTATAAGAAACCCAAACCAAGAGGGATCACTATTTTCTTGTTCCTTAGTCAGAATTAAATATTTACTAAATTTTTCTAATTTATTTTTTATTTTTTTAAAATTTTCTTTTCTTTTTAGTATAAAACTATTTAACTTTCTAAGCTGAGCAACACCGCATGCGGCCTGCATATCCGTAATTTTTAAGTTATAGCCTAAATGTGAATATGTATATTTATGATCATATCCCTCAGGTAAATCACCTAGTTTTTGTGAGAATCGCTGTTTGCAGGTATCATCACATCCCGGAGCACACCAACAATCGCGTCCCCAATCTCTAATACTTTCCATTGCTTTTTTTAAAATAGGGTTATCTGTAAGAACTGCTCCGCCTTCACCCATAGTAATATGATGTGCCGGATAGAAACTTAATGTAGCAATATCTCCGAAAGTTCCAACTTTTTTATTATTGTAAGTACTTCCCAACGCATCACAGCAATCTTCTATAAACCATAGATTATATTTATCACAAAATTCCTTTACTTTTTGTATATTAAAAGGATTTCCTAAAGTGTGTGCTAGAATAATGGCTTTAGTTTTATCACTTCTAGCTTTTTCTAATTCATCAACATTTACATTATATGTTTCTAATTCTACATCTACAAACACAGGTACTAAATTATTTTGAAGTATTGGATTAACAGTTGTTGGAAAACCTGCAGCAACTGTTATAACTTCATCTCCGGCTTTTAATGCCCTATCTTTTAATAAATGGCTTGTTAATGAAGTTACTGCAATTAAGTTTGCTGAAGAACCTGAATTACAAGTCAAAGCATATTTTAGTCCGAAAAACTCTTTTAAACCTTTTTCAAATTCATCATTATATCTGTATGTTGTAAGATGAAAATCTAAAGCACTATCAACTAATGCAGCAACATCATCTTCATCAAATATTCTTCCAGAAACAGGTACAGAACTTACTCCTTTTACAAATTCTTTAGGAGCATATTCTTTTCTAGCATATTCTCTAACCATTTCTAATAATTTATTTCTATCCATACTTTATTGACCTTCAATTAATATATTCTTTTATTTGTTTATTAGTTATTATATTTAAATCATTATTATTTAAATATTCTTTATACCAAATAGCAGTTTGTTTTATAGCTTCTTCTGTACTAAATCTCTCATTCCATTTTAATTCTTTTCTTGCAAGAGATGAATCTAATCTAAGCATATTCATTTCTTTTTTATCTGTATCTTGAATATTTATTTTATAACTACCTTTTCCAATATTATCTATAAAAGATTTAGTTATATACTCAACAGTAAATTTATTTCCTTCATCTATAGGAGCGAAATTATAACTATCAGACACATCATTTTTATTAATTATATTATAAGCAAGTAATAAATAACCGTAGAGAACATCAAGTACATGCTGCCAAGGTCTCACACTATTAGGATTTCTTAATTCTACAGGAATATTTTTTTCTATAGCCCTCACAATATCAGGTATTATTCTATTATCAGCAAAATCCCCGCCACCTATAACATTACCTGCTCTTACGCTAACTATATTTAAATCTTTAAAAAATGATTTTTTATAACTTTTTATAGCTATTTCAGAACAAGCCTTAGAGGCTGAATATGGATCATGACCGCCTAAAGAATCATTTTCTCTATATCCCCAAACCCATTCTTTATTATCATAAACCTTATCAGTTGTAATCATAACTGCACATTCTAAATTATTTAATTGCCTCATAGCTTCCATTAAGTTAATAGTACCAATAACATTAGTTTCAAATGTATATAATGGATTATTGTAACTATCTATTACTAACGGCTGCGCTGCTAAATGAAAAATTATATCAGGATTAATATCTAAAACTATTTTTTTTATATTATCTACATCTCTAATATCTAATATATATGAATTTAATTGATTATCCAGACCTAACAAATTATATAGAGACAAATCATTAGCTTTTAAAGATATTCCGCTAATATTAGAACCTACTTCTAATAATAATTTTGAAAGCCAGGCTCCTTTAAATCCTGTATGACCTGTAATTAAAATATTTTTATTTTTAAATATCTCAAATATTGTTTTTATTCCCAAAGTTTCCATGGAGCATTGCCTTTATTCCACATTTCTTCTAGTATAGATTTATCTCTTTGAGTATCCATACACTGCCAAAAACCTTCATGTCTAAAAGCCATAAGCTCATTATCACTAGATAATTTTCTTAAAGGTTCCTGTTCAAATACTGTACTATCATCTCCTAAATAATTAAAAATATCATTATTTAATACAAAAAATCCTCCGCTTATATATGCATTATCTCCTCTAGGTTTTTCTATAAAATTTGATACACTATTATCACTTTCTATTTTTAAAGCACCAAATCTAGCAGGAGGATAAACCGCTCCAACAGTAGCTATTTTTTTATGCTTATTATGAAACTCAATTTCATCTTTTATATTAATATTTGAAACTCCATCGCCATAAGTAAAACAGAAACTTGGCTCATCTTTTAGATATTGGTAAGCCTTCTTTAACCTTCCACCTGTCATAGTACTTTCACCTGTATCTACAAGCTCTATAACCCAATTTTCTTCTTCAAAAGAATTTTTATCTTTTTTTAATGAAATAGAATTATTATTTTTAAAATCTATTTTCATATCATATAAATGTCTTCTATAATTATCAAAAAACTCCTTAATCATATAGCCTTTATATCCAAGAAGTACTACAAAATTATTAATTCCAAAATATGAATAATATTTCATTATATGCCATATAATTGGCCTTCCGCCTATTTCTACTAAAGGCTTTGGTCTTATTGTTGTCTCTTCACCTAACCTTGTACCAAGACCTCCAGCTAATATAACAGCCTTCATTAATTAACCTCATACTATAAACATAATTATAATTAGTGGAATTATAATATTAATAATTCAACTAATTGAATTATTATAACTTATAAAATATAAATGTCAAGAAATAAACAATATATTTTATTACTTATAATTAAATATAATTTCATATTTATTATAACTATATTTAATTATAATCAATATCATTTTCTGATAATTATAATTATGTTAATTTAAGGTTTATATGTGCAAAATTAATTGTTTCTTTTCAATAATTATACCTGTGTATAATACTGAAAAATATTTAAAAAGGTGTATAAACAGTATTATAAATCAGACATTTACCAAATTTGAAATAATAATAGTTAATGATTGTTCTAATGGTAATTGTGAAGAAATTATAAATTCATATAATGATAATAGAATAATATATATAAGGCATGAACAAAATAAAGGTACATTATCAGCAAGAAAAACTGGAAGTATAGAGGCTAGAGGTTATTATATAACATATATAGATCCGGATGATGAATTAAATTTAAATGCATTAGAAAATGTATTTAAGACTATAAAAGATAATGATTATGATGTAATTCAATTTAGTGTAAGATCTGTATCGTCAAATCCAAATAAAAAAGAAAAATTAAAAGAAGAAAAAAGAGTTTCTTGGTATCTTTCAACTAAGAGAAGCAATATAGATAATAATTATTTGCTAAATGAAGTTCTAAATGAAAAAATATCCCATAATGTATGGGCAAAATTTTTTAAATCTTCCATAGTAAAAAAGGCTATTATCTATATACCTGATAGTCATATAACATTTGCTGAAGATATGCTGCAATGTTTAATCTTTTTCTATTTTGCTAAAACATATAAAGCTATTTATGATGAATTATATATATATTATTGTGATATAAGCTATAGCAATAAAACTACAGATTATCTAACAGAAGAAAAATTTAATAAAATGTGTATGGATTCAAGAAATTCATTAGATGAGTTTTATAATTTTTTGATAAAAATGAATGATAATATTTTATATAAATATGATTACATGAAATTAGCATACAATCAATATAAATTTTTATTATATAAGATTAATAATAATAATGAATACATATCTATATTAAATAAATACTTTGATAAAGATTTTTTAGAAGAATACAATAAATATAAATATCATTATAATTATTATTTAAAAACAGAAGAAAGACTAAAAGTTATAAATAATAAACTATTACCTTATTTTTTCTCTATAATATTAGATGGATTTTACACAAATATTAGAATATTCGGTATTAATATAAATATTAAGAATAATAAAAATTATACTACCCCCGTAGTTATAACTTTTAGTAATATATTGAGAATTCTGTTTTCTATACAATTTTCAAACGAAAATACAAAAATAAATCTTTTAGGATTTAATTTTGTAATTGAAAAGCGAGGATGATATTGTGATAAAATCTAATCCTTTAATATCAATAATAATACCTGTTTACAATGGTGAAAATTACATAGAAGATTCTATAAGTAGTGCTCTTAATCAAACTTATAGAAACATAGAAGTGATAGTAGTTGATGATGGTTCTAAAGATAATACAGCAAATATTATCAATAACTTTTCAAGTAAAATAACTTATATTTATAAAGATAATGGAGGAGTATCCAGTGCATTAAATTGTGCCATAAAAGCAGCAAAAGGGGATTATATATCTTGGTTATCACATGATGATATTTACTATCCTAATAAAATTGAAGAAGAAGTAAACGAATTAAAAAATACTGATGAAAAAACAGTAATATATTCTGGTTTTGAATTTGTTAATGAAAAACTAGAACTTATAACAGCATTTGAAAATTCATCTAAAACAGAATATAGAAGATTAAACAATAATTTTTATTCTATATTACTTTCTGATATTGGCGGATGTACATTACTAATTCCTAAAGTTGTTTTTTCTAATGTTGGTTTCTTTAATGAAAATCTTTTATGCGTGCAGGATTATGATTTTTGGTTTAGAATGTTCAAACATGGATATAAAGTTAAATATATACCTAAAGTTTTATTGCAATATAGAATCCATAAAAAACAAGATAGTAATTCAAAAAAAGATTTATTGAGAAATGAAGGAAATAAACTGTGGATTAATATCCTAAAAAATATAAATGATGATGAATATCAAAGTATATTTTTTAATAGATATAATGTTCTTAATAAAATAAAAAACAGAATGCAAAATTCTGTTTATGATAAATTGATAGACTTTATAAATACTGAACTTGAAATATATAAAGAAGATAATAAGCAATATTATTCCAATAATAATAAAATCTCTATCATTATTAATATTTATAATAGAGATTATGATAATATTAATTCTATTATTAATTCTATTATAGATCAAAATTATAATAACATAGAAATAATATTTATAACAAACAATAAGTTGAATGTTAATTTTAATATGGAGTATAAAATTTTTAATCCTGAGAAAAATAATAATATTTTAGATATAATAGATGGGAATTTTGTACAATTTATAAATAATAATGAAATTTTACTCAAAGATAAATTACATTCACAATTTAATGAATTTATAGAAGATCCGTCTATAGATATATCATATTCAAATTATTATTTTGAGAAAAATAATAAGAAAATATACCCAAAATTAGAATCGTTAAATTTTAATGAAGATAAACAATTTGAAGATATGTTATATTTCTGGGATAATCCAATATATATACCATTATGCAGCATGCTTATAAAAAGAAAAGTATTTGAAAAAATAAATATGATATATGACAATGACTATAATATTATTATGCAGTTATCTTTTTATGGAAAAATGAAATTTATAAATAAATACTTTTTCTATTATACTGATGATTTGCAAAATACAAATTATTATATCAAAGTAGAAAATGAAATTAATGAGAATAAATATATAGTAGATAGATTTAAAGATTATATATTATTAGATAATTTTTATTTATACAGAAGTAAATTTTTGAAATACTACTCATTAAAAAATTTAGATAAAAAAAGTACATGCCATCTATTCAAAATAGAGTTTAATGTAAGTTATTTATACATAAACATCTTCAACATAAGAATAACTTTAAAAAGAAGTAAAAAAATTTTCTATAGAATATTTTTATTATTATATCTATTACTAAACAAAAACAGGAAAAAGAAATGAAAGTAATGACTATACTTGGTACCAGACCTGAAATAATAAAACTTACACAAGTTATAAAAGAATTAGATAAATATACTGATCATATATTAGTTCATACCGGACAAAATTTTGATTATGAACTTAATGAAGTCTTTTTCAATGATTTGGAATTAAGAAAACCTGATTACTTTCTAAATGTTGCTGATTCAACATTATCAAAAACGATAGGAAATATTATAGCAAATTCTGATGAAGTTATGGAAAAAGAAAAACCTGATGCATTACTTTTATATGGTGATACTAACTCATGTCTTTCTATAATACCAGCAAAAAGAAAAAAGATACCTGTATTTCATATGGAAGCTGGAAACAGATGTTTTGATGAAAGAGTTCCTGAGGAAATAAATAGAAAAATAGTAGATCATTTAGCAGATATTAATTTAGTAATTACTGAACAGGCTAGACATTATTTACAAAGAGAAGGTATAGCCTCTGAAAGAATTATTAAAATTGGTTCTTCTATGAAAGAAATATTTGAAATATATAAAGATAAAATTAATAATTCAAATATATTGGATAAATTATCATTAGAGAAAAATAAATATTTTGTAGTTAGTTCGCATAGAGAAGAAGTTGTTGATATAGAAGCTAATTTAAGATCTTTAATAGAATCATTAAATGCATTATCTGAAAAATATGATTATAAAATAATATTTTCAACTCATCCTAGAACTAGAAGACTTTTAGATAAATTAAAAAACATTAAAGTTCACAATAATATTATTTTTTCTAAACCATTTGGATTTTTTGATTATATAGCATTACAAAAAAATTCTTTCTGTACTCTTTCGGATAGTGGTACAATAACAGAAGAAAGTTCTTTATTAAAATTTCCTGCAGTAACTATAAGAAATGCTCATGAAAGACCTGAAGGTAATGACGAAGGTACATTAATAATGTGCGGATATAAAAAAGATAGAGTATTAAAAGCTGTTGAAGTTGTTACGGAACAATATAAAAATAATATGATGCCAAAAACTGTAGAAGATTATGATGTTGATAACTTATCTATGAAAGTAGTTAGAATAATACTTGGATATACTGAATACATTAATGATAATATTTGGAGGAAATAATAAAAATGAAATTATTTGATTTATTTAAAAAAAATAAACTATCAAATTTAGAGTCAGAAGAATTAAAAAAATATCCTGAAAAAATATCAATAGTTAACTTTAATAAAAAATGGGAAGGAAAAGAAATTTGGCACTGCGATGTATTCACTAAATGGATATTATTTAGCTATAATACAATAACTTTTTGTTGTGAAGGAAGACCAATAAAAAACTTAAAACCTTATAATGAAGAACGACTGAACTTATCTAAGTATATACAAAAATTAGATGAAGTATTAGAAGATATGCAAAAGGATAATAATCCATGTACAGGATGTAGAAATTTAGTAAAAAAAATATTTCCAAAATATAAATTATCAGAACAAATAGAACTATTTACAATAGCACATTATACAAAATGTCATATTAATTGTGCTTATTGTTTTCTAGAGCATAAAAATACAGATATGCAATATAATGCTGAAGAAGCAATACAATATTTTAGAGATATGAATATGGTAATTCCTCATGCACATGTTGCTTGGGGGGGGGGGGGACCTACAGTTAGTAAATATTTTGAAGACAATATTAAAAATATTTCAAGCTTTGGTTATAATCAATTTATTAATACTACAGGAATAATATTTTCTGAAAATATTATGAATGGTTTAGAAAATGGAAATATTGAAGTTAGAATTTCTGTTGATTCTGGTACACCAGAAACATTTAAAAAAATTAAAGGTGTAGATAAATTTGATATTGTTTGGAATAATATTAAAAAATATTGCAAATTTCCAGACAGAGTACAAGCTAAATATATTTTATTTGAGTGGAATGCAAATGAAAATGATATAATAGGTTTTGTAAAAAAATGCAAATGGGCTGGTGTAAAAAATATTATTCTAGCTCCAGAAATGAATGCAGAACATTCATTTCCAAAACCTCCATCTAAATGGAATATGAATGATAAAAAAGTTACAGATATGGCAGCTCTATTAGAATACTTATGTATAAAAAATAATATTATTCTAAATCAAACTGACGGACTAGTCTTCACAGAACAACATAATATAGATATAAAAAAAGAATTTGATAGATTATCATCTAATAATACAGGAGAAAAAGTATGAATTTTAATCCATTAGTTTCAATAGTTATACCAGTATATAATGGCAGTAATTATGTTAAAGAGGCAATAGATAGTGCATTGGCACAAACTTATAACAACATAGAAATAATAGTAGTAAATGATGGATCAAGTGATAATACAGAAGAAATAGTAAAATCTTATGGAGATAAAGTAAGATATTTCTATAAAGAAAATGGTGGTACGTCAACAGCTTTAAATTTGGCAATAAAAAATATGAAAGGAGATTATTTTTCTTGGCTTTCACATGATGATATGTATTATCCTGATAAAATAAAAATAGAAGTTGAGGAGTTATCAAAATTAGATAATAAAGAAACTGTTATAATGGCGGATGTAGAAGGAATAAATGAAAAATATGAAACGGTATATAAAACAAATTATATAGATCATATTAATGCTTATCCCCCAAGAGCTAAATCAATGTTACATCCTATAATATATAATCAAACACATGGATGTACATTATTGATAGCTAAAACTTGTTTTGATAAAGTAGGTTTATTTGATGAAAAAGTATTAATAGCTCAAGATTTTGAATTTTTTTATAGGCTTTTTAAAATTTTTCCTCATAAATTAGTGAGTCAAATATTAATTAAAGCAAGGCATGTATCTACAAGTCAAGGAATGAGAGCAGGGGAAAAAAGAAATATAGAATATTCAAAATTATTTATTTCTATAATGGAAAATTTCACAGAAGATGATTTCACATTATTGGCAAAAACTAAACTAGACTTTTATACAGAAGTGGCAGAATTTTATAATACAGTTGGATATACAATAGCTTTAGACTATGTACATAAAAAAGTTATGAAAAATATACAAATTAATGTTACAGATCTTATAGGAAATAAATTTAATGGTTATGATTTACATTTATATTTAAGAGATAGAAATATAGACTCTGATTATTTAACATCAATAAAAGATTCTGATGATATACATACACACAAATATTTTGATATTATGAATATACCTAATACTGAAAATTTTATAAAGAGTGAATTTTTTCTTCATTCTGAATTAATTCATATGCATATAATACATAATGCTCTCAATAATATAATTGATTTAAATTATCTGCCAATTATGAGTAAATTAAAACCTATAATATGGTCTATTCATGATCCATGGGTACTGGGGGGACATTGTGTTTATCATTTTGATTGTGAAAAATGGAAAGACCATTGTTATGACTGTGATTACTTAGATAAACCATTTATAATTGAAAATGATGATACAGCATTTAAATTTGAAATTAAAAAACAAGCTATAAAAGATTCTAATATAGTAGCAATTGTTGCCTCAAAATGGATGGAAGATAAATTAAAAGAATCGCCTATATGGAAAGATAAAAAAATATATAGAATTCCATATGGTATTAATCAAAATATATTTAAGCCTAGAGATATTAATGAAGCTAAAAGAGAATTAGAAATACCTGAAAATTCAATCACATTGATGTTTAGGGCAGATGCAGGTCCTTTAAAAGGTGCTGATATTATAAAAAAAGCTTTAAAAAATATAAAAACAAATAGTCAAATATCATTAATTATATTGGGATTTGAAATTGATAAATTTAAGGATTTAGAAAGCAATTATAATATAAAATTCTATAATTGGATAAAGGATGATAATTTTATAGCTAAATTATATCAAGCATGCGATATATTTTTGATGCCTTCCAGACAAGAAGCTTTTGGAGCTATGGCAATAGAAGCTATGAGTTGTGGTAAAATGGTTCTTTCTATTGAAGGTACATCTTTACCTGAAGTTATAAATTCTCCAGAATGTGGATTAGCCTGTAGAGAAGAAGAATATACTAACAAATTGCAGTACTTTATAGATAATTTAAATGAAGTAAAAGAAAGAGGTAAAAAATCATTAGATTTTGCTATAAAGAACTATAATAAAGATATTTATATTGATAGAACAATTGAAGTATATAAAAAAACAATAAGTGAACATAAAATAGACAATGAATATGGCTTAATTATAAAACAACTTAAGCAAAATTATATAGAGAAAGTAAAAGAAAAATTAATGAAAGATTATATTGATAATGTTAATAATAATGTTAATAATAATAATGTTAATAATAATAATGTTAATAATAATACAAGTAATAATTATTATATTAATAATTCACCAATTAATAGTAATAATATATTTGGAATTTATATTATAAACAATAAAAAATATTTTATTATCAATATTTTAGGAATAAAAATTACAATTAAGAAGAAAGCAAAATGAAAAAGATTTTAATATTAGGTGGAACAGGGATGCTTGGCAATACAGTTGTTAGGCATTTTATAAAAAATAAAAATTATGATGTCTATTTTACATATAGAAATGAGAAAGTAGCTTTTGATAATTTTGATAAAAATAAAGGCATTAAATTTGATTCACTTACTGATAATATAAATAATTTTAATATAGATTTTGATTATGTTATCAATTGTATTGGTATCATAAAGCCTTTTATGTTTAACAATATGAGAGATTCTATATTTATAAACTCTATATTACCATGGAATGCTGCTAATTGGTGTAAAGAAAATAATATTAAATTTATTCACATAACTACAGACTGTGTCTTTGATGGACTTAAAGGTAAATATAATGAGCTTGATGAACATAATGCATTAGATGAATATGGAAAATCTAAATCTTTAGGTGAACCTAGAGGAAAATGTATGATATTGCGTACAAGTATAATAGGTGAAGAAATACATAAAAATGCTAGTTTAATTTCTTGGGCTAAATCACAAAAAGGAAAGTCTGTAAATGGATTTTTAAATCATTTTTGGAATGGTATTACAACAAAACAATATGCAATAATTTGTGAGAAAATAATAGAAAATAATCTATATGAAGAAGATTTATTTCATATACATTCTAAAGATATAGTAAGCAAATATCAAATGTTAGAATATTTTAATAAGAAATATGATTTAAATCTTAAAATAAAACCATATATAACTAATACTATATGTGATAGAAGTTTATCATCCATTAAAAAATTATGTAGTAAATTAAATATACCTACAATAAAAGAACAAATAAATAATTTGGAGTGAGCATTATGTTTAAGGATAAAATTTTATTAATAACCGGAGGTACTGGATCTTTTGGTAATAAAATGCTTAGATACTTTATAAACAATACTGATATAAAAGAAGTAAGAGTATTTTCTAGAGATGAAGAAAAACAAGATAGAATGCGTACAGAATTAAAAGATGATAGAATTAAATATTATATTGGTAATGTTAGAGATTATAAAAGCATAAATGAGGCTTTAAGAAATGTAGATTTTGTATTTCATGCTGCCGCATTGAAGCAAGTACCTTCTTGTGAATTTTATCCTATACAAGCAGTGCATACTAATATAATTGGTTCAAGTAATGTAATAGATGCATGCATAGAAAATAAAGTAAAAAAACTTGTTATGTTGTCAACAGACAAAGCTGTTTATCCTATTAATGCTATGGGGATGACAAAAGCTATTATGGAAAAATTAATGATTTCAAAGTCTAGAAATTTACCAAATGATGGTAATACAACTTTATGTGCCACTAGATATGGAAATGTTATGGCTTCAAGAGGTTCTGTTATTCCATTATTTATAAAACAGTGTAAAGAGGATAAACCTTTAACTGTTACAGATCCTAATATGACAAGGTTTTTAATGTCACTAGATGAATCAGTAGACTTAGTGTTATTCGCTTTCAATAATGCTGTAAATGGGGATATTTTTGTTCAAAAAGCACCAGCATGCACTATCATGGATTTGGCGTTAGCTATTAAAGAAATATTTAATCCGAATGTAGAAATAAAAATAATAGGTACTAGACATGGAGAAAAAACTTATGAGACCTTAATAAATAAAGAAGATATGATTAAAGCTGTTGATATGGGAAATTTTTATAAAATACCTGCAGATAATAGGGATTTAAATTATGATAAATACTTTATAGATGGTAGCATAGAAGTAGGATCTAGAGAAGAGTATAATTCAGATAATACAACTCGTTTAAATAAAGAACAAGTAAAAGAAAAGCTTTTATCTTTAGATTATGTAAAAAATGAACTTTAATTATTGTTTGTGTAAATAATTATAATTAAATTATAGAAACTAGGAAATTAATATGTTCGAATTAAAAGTAAAAGATAAAGAAGAGAATGGGTTCATATATAAAATAATGACATTAGATTTTGGAAATAGAATAGAAGAAATATATATAAAATTACCAATATCAGAAAAAGAATATTTAACAAAAAATTATGATCCATATGTATTTTTTAATATATTTAAGATGATGTCTATAGGAGGAGATTGTAAAATAAAAGGTAATGTAAATAAATCATTTTTAGATAATCTTGAAATGTTTATTGAATGTTGGAAAATATGGTTACCTGATAAATGTAAAGATATAAAAATCATTGCTTATGATGAAATAGATGATGAACCTAAAAAACTTAATGATGATGCTGTAATGTGTTTCTCTGGTGGATTAGACTCAGTTTCAACTTTATACAGACACTATAAAGGATTAGCAGGAAGAAACAACAAAAATATAAAAAAACTGTTAAAAATAGGTGGAGCACGGACTCCTACAGTGATAATGGCAAATACTGATTTAGATTATAACAAAATAGATGAAGAAATATCTAAAAGAATCATAAATATAGCAAATGATATAAAATATGAAGTTATTGATATTGATACTAATTTATATACTGTATCTAGTATATTCGATTGGGGGGATGAATTTATAGCGCTATTTATATCTTTAATGATGTTATATCAAGATATTTATAATAATTTAATAATTGCTTCAGATGAGTTTATTGCCCAAGATTCTATAATGGTACCACATGGTTCAAATCCTATATCAAACAAATTTATTAAATCTAACTGTTTTAATCTTATTACAGATGGAGAATTTTTAACTAGAATAGATAAAATGAACGTTATAAAAGATTGGAAATATGCATTAAATAAACTTGATGCATGTGATTCTTACAGATCAAGAGAATACAAATTATGTGGTAGATGCAAAAAATGCATGATAACAAAATTAAATTATAAAATAATTAATGCTGATGTTAATTTTAATGATATATATGATTATCCTAGTTTTAATTTAGATGACTATTCTTCTTTAGGCGAATATTTTAATATATTTTATAGAGAAATATTATATTATGATAAACTTCATAGTAATGTTCCTAAATACATTATTAATAACCTAAATAATATATTAAGCCACAAAAAAAATATCAAAATCAGATGAATTTATAAAAAAATTAGCTTGGTGGATACCAATAAAAAAACTAAGAGATAAGTTTAGAAATTATTACTTAGAACAGAACAGTGAATAAATATAGTTGCAATAATATAATAGTATTTAATAAATTTCAATATTTAAATATGAAAAATATTTGTTTAATTATATTTTGCAATATAAATAATAATTATATATTAAGAGTTTATCATGAAAAATAATAATATTGATATACTATCTAAAAGTGAATGTACTGGATGTTCAGTTTGCTATCATATATGTCCGCATAATGCAATTAATATGATAGAAAGTGAAAAAGGATTTTATAATCCATCTATAGATAAGGAAAAATGCACTAATTGTGGTATATGTGTAAAACAATGCCATGCTTTAAATGATAATTTTAATACAGAATATGAACAAGAAATATATGATGTAAGAGCTAATGATTACATAAGAATGAAAAGTTCATCTGGCGGAGTATTTACACTTATTTCTAATTACATATTAGAAAACAATGGTTATGTATGTGGTGCTAGCTTTACAAATGACTGGCTTGAAGTTGAACATATCATAATTAATGATAAAAAAGATCTTGATAAATTAAGAAAATCAAAATATATAGAAAGTAATTTAAATAATACATTTCTAGAAATAAAAAAATTACTTAAAGAAAAAAAGAAAGTTCTATTCACAGGATGTCCATGTCAGGTATCAGCTTTAAATTTTTATCTAAATAAGAAATATGATAATTTAATTACAATTGATATACTTTGTAATAGTGTACCAGCACAAAAAATATGGAAAAAATATTTAAAAGAATTATTTAATGATGAAGATATAAGAAATATTGAGTATATAAGTTTTAGAGACAAATCGAAATTTGGTTGGAATATAGATCATAAAATATATATAAAATTAAAAAATGGGGAATATTTAGTAAAAGGACTTGAAAGCATATATTTAAAATTATTTTTTAATCATATTTCTATTAAAGATCAATGTATAACATGTAAATATAGAAATTATAAAAGAGTTGGGGATATTACTATAGGAGATTACTGGTCTGTAGAAAATAATGATAACAAAGGAGTATCTTTAGTTTTAATTAATACAGAAAAAGGAAAAAGTACATTCAATAATATAAAAAAAGACTGTATATATAAGGATATAACTGAATATAAAAAAACAAAATATGAACAATTAAATTGGGCATTATATGGAAAAATAAAAAAATCTGAAAATAGAAAATATTTTTTTCAAAATATTGACAATAAGTCATTAAATGATATTTATGATAAATATGATGTTGGTCTTATTGGATTATGGTTCGTAAGTAATTATGGGGCAGTACTAACTTATTATGCATTATATAAATTACTAAAAAAATTTAATTTATCAATTTTAGTTATAGATTCTATGGAAAATAGCTGTAATGTAGATTGGTGTATAAATGGTTTTGCTAGAGAATTTGCATCAAAATATTATAATGATATAGAACTATTAGATGAAAAAACAAATGACAAATGTTCAACTTTCATAACAGCTTCTGACCAATTATGGAATATATATACAATGGAAAAACAAGGAATAGTAACAAATCTTGAAAAATATAGATATTTTTTAGATTTTGTAGATAATGATAAAAAGAAAATTGCTATTGCAACATCTTATGGAGATGATAATGACAATTTAATAGATAATGAAAATACTAAAAAAAGACTGTTAATAAATCACTATCTTTCACAATTTGATTACTTATCAGTAAGAGAAAAAGAATGTGCAAATTTTATTAATGAAAATTTAAATTTAAAAGCAGAATTTATATTGGATCCTGTTTTTTTAATTGATAAAACAGAATATATTAAATTAATAGAAAATACTGAAAATAAAATTCTAGAAAAAGATTATATACTAGCATATTATTACAAAGTAGAACATATTGAAGCTACAAACAATATAGCAAATAAATTAAATAAGAAAATAATATACACTACATTTAAAGAATCTCCTGAAGAATGGTTATCATTAGTGAATAATGCATCATTCATAATTACAGATGGGTTTCATGGCATATGTTTTTCAGTAATATTTAATAAGCCATTTGTATGTATAAGGGATGATTATTATTCTTCACAACTTTATAGAATAAAAACTATATTAGAGTTACTAAATATATCTGAAAGATTAATATCTGACACTAAAATTTTAGAAAGTAATATATACAACTTTTTATATCTTGATTTTAATGAAATAAATAAGAAATTGAATTTAGAAATAGAAAGATCATTAAAGTGGATAAAAAATGCCTTAGATAGTGAAAAAATATTGAAAAAAAATTCATATAAAAATGATTTATTAAATTTGTTAATATCTGAAAACAAAAAATTAATTAATATAACTAATAATATATATTCTAATATAGATAAAATTAGTAATGGTATTTATTCGGATATGGATAAAATTAGTAATGGTATTTATTCGGATATAAATAAAATTAGTAATGGCATTTATTCGGATATTGATAAAATTAGTAATGGTATTTATTCGGATATGGATAAAATTAGTAATGGTATTTATTCGGATATGGATAAAATTAGTAATGGTATTTATTCGGATATAAATAAAATTAGTAATGGCATTTATTCGGATATTGATAAAATTAGTAATGGTATTTATTCGGATATTGATAAAATTAGTAATTTTATCCATATCCGAATAAATACCATTACTAATTTTGAAATAAAATACCTTCAGAATTTGAAGCTATAGAAAAACATGGTGATTATGATTTTTATGAATATGATCCTATAGGTTATGTAGAATCAGATGGTTCTGTTGTTTTATATCCAGATTATCAACAGGAGTTTGTACTCGCTCCTACTGAATACGCTCCTAAAGTTCATGGGTATTCTTCTATGGCTACTCATACTTCATCAGGAAAAGGACATTCACCTTATTATGTTATGTCTGATGCAGAAGCAGGTGAAGATGATCAGCAAAAATATAAAGATGATATTAAAACTTTAAATGAAAAAGTATATCAATGGCGTGATTACAGCGGATACGAGGCTACTTCTCCTAGCAGTAAAACACAGATTAATTTAGAAGATTGGATTAATTCAGGATATGCAGGAAAGAGTCTTATATTATATACTTACAGTATAAGTGATAATGGTGAAAAAATAACAGTTTCACAGAAGGAATTTCAAAGCAGCAGTATAAATATCAGTAAGGATTATTCTTTAAGTAAAATTACATCATCAGAGCAAGCTGTATATACAAATGCAGATGGTTCTTCTTTATATGTAAAAATTACAGAAAGTAACAGCAAAAAGACAATTTCTGTAGACGGAAATATATTAGATGAAAATTTCCAAGATTACGGACCAATATTTGTGGATAGAGTAAGAAATGCTAGATTTGAATATAATAGTAAATATTTACCAGCAGGTAATACTTATATTCCAGGTATTATTGGAACTATGTTTGGCGGAACTATTGAAAAAATAGTATATAAGTTTAATGCTGACGGTACTTCATTTACTTTAACTTATAATTATGATGGAAAAGAATATAAATATGAAAATAAGTTAGCACGATTTGATTCTGATGCTGAAAATACTTGGACAGCTAAGTATGAAAGTACTCCAGATGGTAGTATGGGAGCTTATACAAGAGTTGTATTGAGAAATGGAAGCGGAACTTCAAATCCGGGGCCTGATGAAATAGGTACTGTTATACGCTCTAGTATGACTTTACATGGAATAGATTTATCTACTGATGATCCTACTTCTAATTTGGGGCTTGAGATGATTGGTAATATAGTGCAACCTTAAAATAGTTAATATAAAATAATTAAGCAGTAGAAATGTAAAATATTTCTCTGCTTTTTATATTTGAGTTATATATGAAAAAAATACTAATATTTATCATTTATTGCTTTTGGGCAATATTATTATTAAGTTCTTGCGGAGGGAATTTCTTTAATCCTAGATATTATTACAATAAAAAAGAAAGACAGGATTATGTTGAAATAAACGGAGGATTTACAGATTATGTTTCTTCTAAAATATTTAAATACAGAGATACTTCTCAATGGACTTCTTCTTATCCATTAGATGATAGTTATAGTCCTG